>DATKFH010000042.1:0-9188 GCA_035511455.1 Candidatus Sulfotelmatobacter sp.
CCTCCGGAAGCGATTGGCACGCTCAAGGCCAGTCAGGAGAATAGGATCGACTTCTTCTGCCCAGAAGTCGTTTTGGACCCACTGCGGCAGGCCATCTCGCGCGACCTCCTCCATCCTGTCGAGCAGCCAAGCTGCGGACAGTTTGGGCCAGACCGAATGGATGCGGTCCACGATACTGGCCTTGGATCCACTCCGTCCGAAGATCCCCTGGACAAGCACACTATCTATTTCCTGTTGCCAAAATTCCAGCGTCAACCACGGCGGGGGATGATCATCTGAATGCTTCTCGAAAACCTTGCGGAGACGCTTCTCAAAGTCAGTCGAGTGGTGATCCTTTCCTTCCGGAAGAGGATGAAGTGCCCTCAGGCGCCCCTCAGCCAATCCCTTTCCGCGATCGCTGGCTTCGATGCCATCCAACAACACCACTGCTGAGTGGCTTTTCCAGACCGCACGGTTTTCTGCGCCATGTCTCTGGCTCATCAGCGGACCCCTGAAGTTCTTCGGCACCGGGGGTCTCAACGCTAGCGCCGGGCGTGACGCGGGAAAAGGCCCCTATATAAATAAGGCGGCCAGGAACGCAGATTTCGCCGCTCAGCCGAATGTTCAGCTACGCGCGGCTTAGCATCAATGGGCGAAATATAACGAAGCAAATCGCCACGCGGCCATTGTCACGAAATCGAAACAGTGCCATCGCTCGGGCACAAGCGGGCGCCTTGGAATTGACGGTATAATGATGGGCATTCTGATCGGGAGTTTTTTTGGATGCCGATCAAGCCTCCCCTACCCACGGATCCCGCCTCGCGCGGAATGTCGTTCGAAAGGTTTTCGGGTGTCCCGCGCCATGCCAAGGAGATTGTGAAGCGGTTGCGGAGCTACCTTAGAGGCCGCCGGGCGGTCGAACTTGAGTCGCTCTTAGCCGACGCCCAGCTGCTGACTACGCGGGACTGGTGCGCAGCCCTTCCTGAACCGCGGCAGCGGAATAACGCAAGGCTTACCTATATCGAACGACCATCGCTGGAGCAATTCTCCGACACTCGGGAAGACCCTTTCGAAACTGTTTACGGTCGCGAACTACTCTCGCGTTTGGAGGCCCTGCTCCCACCGGAGCAGGTGCCATACCTCGATTCGTTTCTTGCCGGCGAACAACCGAAGGATCTCGCCAAGCGCTTGGGAATTTCGCCGAAGGCGGCTTCAGCCCGGATGCGGCGGTTTAAGACAAAGCTCGCCGATTTGTACCACACCTTACGCAAGGATTAAGCGATCACACCCATTCAGAATGAGGCATAATATGCTATCAAATGGACATCGAACGCGTGCGCAAAGAGTTGCAGGCGTCTGCCCTAAGGGAGTTTCCCAACCCTGAGCGCGTCGGCTGCCCGGATCCTCCGGTCCTGGACGCCATCTCCCGGCGAAAGAGGGGGATGACGCAGGAACAACTCCATCACATTACACATTGTTCGCCATGCTTCCAGACGTTCTTGTCAGTCCGCGAGGAACTAAGGAAGAGGCGTGCGATCCGATTCCGAGTCGCCGTCGCGGCCTGTGCCGCCGCAATTGCGGTGGGAGCGATCATCTATACGATGGCCAACCATTCCACTTCCCCAACTGAGATAGCCGTGCTCGCCACTCCGGCTACGCTGGACCTCCGTCCGCTGAGCGAATATCGAGGAACAGATGCGGGCCGCCCCGCAGAAGCAAAGCCGGCGCTGATTCTGCCGAGGAAGAACCTGCACTTGACCCTTTATTTCCCCGTGGGCGCCGACGAAGGCCCATACACACTCCAACTGCTCGATGGGCAGTTGCACGCGCTCCTGAAACAACACTTGACCGCAACCCTTCAGAATCACATCGTAACTGCAAGCGTTGAACTTGACCTGCATTCCTTTTCCCCGGGCGTCCATATGCTTGCCATTCAGAAAACCGGCGATGAGTGGCGAACGTATCCTGTTGTTCTGCAGTAACGCTCACAGCATCCGCGCGATGTCCATTGCCCTCTTCAATTGCGCATCGCAACCATTGCGGATGGCCGAAACGGAGAAAGGCTCTCCCACATCGGGTGGGACTCCCTTGCCCTCAAGGAACGTACCATTCCACGTGTAGTACGCGGCGACCGGGATCGCAATCCGGTATCCATGCCCTACGCGGAATGAATGTCCCCCGAGCAGCCGGCCCGGAGTTGCAGACCCCACAATCGTGGCAAGCCTGTTTTCGGCTGCGAAGGCGGCGACCATTTCGCAAGAACTCGCCGAGTGCTCGTTAACGAGGAGTACAACCCTGCCATGGAAGCGCTGTTTTCCGAGACCCTCGGTCGAAATGACGACGGACTGGTCCCGCCCCACGAATTTCAGCGCCAAGCCGAGAAGCCCGATTTTCTTTGACGGGATGTGATCGAAGACGGGCAACTTCTCCTTGGAAAACCCTTGTTCGGCCCTTCGGCGCGTGACGCTGTAGCCAACCGGGATGCGCCCTTCTGTGAGATAGCTCATCAGCCGCAAGCATCCGATCCCCCCGCCGGTATTTCCCCTGAGGTCGATAACCAGTCGCTCGCAATCGAGGCTCTCAACAGCCTTATCGATGTCGTGCGCCACATCAATGCCGATTGCGCCGGGGAACATAGAGACCTTCAACCAACCGACACCGTCGTTCTTCGCATGCGAGACAGGCTGCAGTTCGATCAGCGGCCGTTCCTTCGTTTTCGATTTCGGTACATCGACGGTCAGTCGCACGTGGGAGCCGTCGCGGCGACAGATGTCCACGGGCGTCGCCTCCCCGAGCGGGAACAACGGAAGGTTCGGAGGGCGGATTTCTTCGTCTCTGACGCGCACCAGGATGTCACCTGGCTGAATACCGGCCCGGAACGCTGCGCCGCCCGGGTGCACATCCTGAAAAACCCAACGCGCCCGATCCTCATCCTCCGTCTTGAAGAGAGTCGCGCTGATAGCCATTTTCCCGGCGGCCCGAGGGCGCCGTTCGTGGTAAAAACCGGCATGACTGACCCTCAGCTCCTTGATCAGTTCGTTAAACTCGCGCTCGACATCCACGTCATTTGTGCCGGCGAGAATGCGCTCCTTACGTTCGGCGGCAATCTGGCGCCAGTTGACGCCGTTCAATTTCGGATCATAGAGCTTTTTCTCGCAAGTTTCGACAACCTTCTCGAAAACCGCGTTGAGTTGGTCACGCGTCATTGATTCCATGGTCGATCGCCCACATCAATCGGAGGGGAGGCGCCGCCGACTCTCGCCGACCATGATGAACCCGGCCCAGAGGCGTGGAGACGCATCTTCTCCGTACTTTCTTATCATCTCCAGCTTCGCCTGCTGGAGAGCCCGGCCCTTGTCCACCCCTGCGGCTAGTCGACCATAGAATTCGCGCATCAATCCTCGGCTGAAATCATCGTTCGACTGCCAAAGGTTCGCCACCACCGTTCGCGCACCCGCGATTAGAAACGGACGCACAAGATTAGAAACACCCTCTTCTCCAACCACCGGTCCCGATCCAACATCGCATGAAGACAATGTAACGAGGTCGGCTTTCAACGTTGTTCGCGCAATCTCCCTTGCCTGCCAATAACCGTCCTCGTTCCCGGTCGGATCCGGGTAGAGAACCAGCGCCGAGCGTTCGGGGAATTTCGTGCTGACCAAACCATGCACTGCGAAGTGCAGTACGCGAAACTGTTCCAGTGGTTGTTTCTTCAAAGCGCTTTCAGTGGCGGCGTCCCCCAGGAGCACCACAGACCTTCCGCCCAGGATTCCAGCGACCGCACGAGCCTCACCGTTGGCCGCCGGCAAGGGACTCAATGGCTGGCCATAATCGAATACGTCCCTATTGATGTTTCCGAACGGCTCATGGGCCGAGGCGTGAACGTCGGCGTTGACCAAATCATCGCTTCCAGTAGCGACCGCGAGAACGGGAATCGACGCAGCGGCACCGCCTTTTTCGGAAAGAAGCGTGAATACAGTTGCAGAGGGCGCATATGTGACGACATGAGAAGAAAGCAGACGCCGGTCTGCCGATGGTCCGATCACTTCGAATGGAAGCGAGTAAAGCGGACCATCGGGAATGATGATTAACCTCGCCTTCGCAGATACGACGGTTTCCGCCGGCCCTAACAGAGCGGCATAAAGCGCGACTTCCGGCGCCCCGAAGGCGCCGTTCTTCCGAACGGTCGCAACAACCTGATCCACCTGCTTCCCGATTTGGGCACGGCTCCCAAGTTTGAATGCCGCTACGCGGTCCCGGCTGATGGCGAGGCAGTACGAGACCGGGTCGGTAAGAATGTATTCGAGAATCGCCTCGTCCCCTGCCAATGCCTTCTGCAAGCGTGCGATCGGGATCGGTTGCGTCTGCTGGCGGAGCCGTGGAGGATCTTCTTCCGCTTCGATCTGACCGGCTCGCTGTTCGAGATTTAACAGATCCGTCATCAACTTCTTTCTCTCGCCCGGTCCTGCTTTGAGAATGCGTAGCTGAAGTCTTGAGATCTCCTTCTCAGCCATCGTCAATGAGGCAGGTTCCGGTCCGCGATTGACCGGGCGGGAACGAAGCGTGTCCGCAATTGAGCGTCCGCGTATGCCCTCGATTATCGTGAACGCCTTGCCCGGATCGTTGAGGTGCGTCGCGGCCAGTTCGAAATGCCCCAGGAAAACGGACTCCATCGAACTCGCCATCTCGCTCTTCGCGTTTGGACTGGTGGTTGTCGCCAACATGGCCTCGACGATCTCGCCAGCCTCGCGGAACAATCCATCTGCCGTGCGGTAGCGTCCTTCCGACTGGTCTACGATCGCGAGTTGTGCGAGCGATCGCGGAATGAGGATCTTATCCCCGATGTTCCTGGCGGCCTCCAGACCTTCGCGTGCTGCGATCTCAGCCTGATTGTATTGTTTATCCTGCAGTAACTCCTTCGAGAGCTCGATATCTGCCTCGCTAATAAGGTTGTACCCGTCAACCTTTTTCGCTGCCGCCACAGCCTGTTTCAAACGATCAATCGCCGCGGGCCGGTGATTCAGTTTCTCTTCAAGTTTTCCGAGATCAAGGTACGCCTCGCTCTCGTAACCGAAAGCTGATTTTCCCCGCGAGATCGCCAAAAGGCTCTCCAGCAATTGCCTTGCTTCGGTCTCCTTGCCGAGCGCGGTCAACGCCTGGGCCTTTCCCGCATATGGCATAACCGGTTGGCTCAGATCCGGATTCCCGTGGCCAACAGCCATGGCCTGGTCGAACATCGCGATCGCCTGATCGTATCGTCCAAGTTGGATGAGACCTTCACCTATGAGCGTGAGGTATCGGATCTGCGCGCCCAGATCATTCAGCTTCTGGGACTGGGTCAGGGCGCCCATAACCTGGAGCGTCCCGGCACGGTAGTCGCCTCGCAAAAAACTGATGACACCGAGTTCACCATTTGCGCGATTGGTCCAGGCGACATCGCCGAGATTCCTGGCAACCGATAATGCTTCCGTCCAGTCCCTCGCGGCGAGATCCGTATCGAGGTCAAGGTCGACATCCCCCTTTACGGTCAGGCATCGAAGGCGAAGTTGAGCGTCATTCTTCAGCAGAGGACCATCCAGGATCGAATCAAGGAAGGTTGAGGTTTCGAACAGACCGCGTCTCTGCAATTCTCCGCGAATCCGGCTGATCTGAGCGTAGAGTTCGTTTCGCCGGTCGCCGCTTTCGCGGAACAATGCCTCGGCCTTGGCGAAGAAAGGCTCTGCTGCCTGCCAGTTCTTCAACCAAGCGAGCCGATCGCCCTCTGCAAGCAGGTGTTTTGCATCATCCTGCTGCGTCTGACTGATGCAGGGCAGAATGAATCCGCTCCAAATCGCGAAGAACCCTATAAACTGATACCGCATGAGCCCCCATACGCGCGGTGATATTTGATGTTTAGCCTACATAAATGTCTTAGTGTCCGGAAGTTGCGGACAGGGAGTTTTGGATGGCGCCCGAATACCGTGAATATTCCTCGCGCCGAAGTCTCAATCCGAAAGGGCATCGATTACATCCCACTCCGCCGTCGGGGCCCGCGTTGCGTTCTCTATTCAGGCACCGATCACAGAGGGATGCAATAGAGTGTCCATTGCGATCTCACTGAAACTAAAGAGTGAAAGAAGAAATCTGCGTGTCGGAATCTTAGGAAGTGCCAAGATTCTGGGAGTTGAGCGAGCGGCGCACGCACTCCGACTCGCCACATTCTTGCGAACGTCAGAATTCCGCGCGAGCGAAATGCGGGAACTTATCTCCGCCCATTGACGGCGAACGCTCAGTCCTCACGCACGGAACCTCCGAATTCCGTCTCGCAGATCCTCCAATAGCCGCAGTAACGTTTCGAACACAACGGACTGCCACGTCGCGGCAGAAAGATTCCTTCTCGAATGGAATCCTGGACCATTGGATAAACGATCTCCGCGTATTGCCGGTCTTTTTCGCTGACGCAGAAACTCTTTTGAACCAAGGTCACCGTCTTTCCTTTCGTGACCGTGTCCAGCCGGCAGGCGCCGGTGGCGGCCGGCGTGATCATTGCGTAACTGGTTAGTTGCAGCCGATGATCGTGCGCAATTCCTTTGATCGGTTTGATGGCGCTTTTTGAATCAATGAGACGCCCCTCGGCGTCGAGCAGATCTACGTACCCCGAGACCCTGACGCCGCCGATGATGCCGGCGACTCTCGATTCAACGGCCGCTGGCTGGATTAACGGAGCGGCTTCTCCGAGGTACTTGGCGACCATCGTCGTCCCTAACTCAAGCAGTTCCATGGGGCTCTCATCCTTCTGTAGCTTGACCTCCTCTAATTCCCGCCCTAGCACATTTCCGAAAAACTCAACGCACTCTGCGAGCGGAAGATCGTGGGTTGTCTCCCGCTTCTGCCGGAAATTGTGGGCGATCGTTTCGTGAAAAGCCTTGCCTAGCGAGGTCGCCGCAGTACCGGGATCTTTAAGATCGAGGAGGTACCGAAACATCCACTTTGCCGGGCAATTCAAGAACAACGAGATCTGGCTCGGAGACAACACTTCAGCCAGGAATGTATTCTGTTCGGTTTGCACGCGGGCACCTACTTCTGGCCGTTCGCGTAAATTCTCAACCCAATCTCGCGCAAGTCTTCGCTGGTGAACTGCAACTCCACACCGGACGCCGCGGCATAGCGTTCGGTCGCGCCGGCGACATCTACAGCCGCAGCCATCGACTGCAGCAGCAATTGCCCGTGGCTCGTTACCAGAAAGCCTTTCGTGTCGTTGGTTGAGTTCGCCCGGTGACCGTTTGCGTTCCTTGGAACAACGGTGCCGTTGGGCTGATGGGCCGGCCGCTGGCCGTTCGGCGGTTGAACGCGCTCTTGAGGCTGCCTATCCCCGCGCTCTCTTGGGGCGACCACCCACTCGATCGTGCGTCGCGTCCCATTTTTCTTCTCTGCCTTTGTGAGCGTAAACAACTCGCCTCGTCCGATTCCGAGTTCTTCAATCCTCCTTTTGACGATCGGCGGCACGTACATGACACGTCCGTCAGTAAGGGTATACAGGACCTGGTCACCGTATTGGCCGTTGACCTCCTTCCCATCACCGTACTTCAAGGCGACCTCGACCGGGATATTCGTTTGAAATTGAACCTTATCGCTCATCTCGCGCTCCTTTCCCGTGAGCGAAAGCGGGTTGCCGCTCGCGACGACGTACCTCGTCAATCGGCTCCGGCCGAAACCAAAGATCTCGTTCCACGGGCAACCGGAGTGGGCCTCGGATACCCGCAATTTCGGACAGCAGGAAATAACCCCATTCCTCCTCCAGCCCGATCACATATCCGAATAAGAGCCAGTCTCCGTCATCCTGTTCCGAGCCTTCCGTTATTAACCACGTCCACTCGGCATCGGGGGTGAAGAATTTGGCGTGGACAACCGGAGCGCCGGACGATTCTTGCGAATACAGAGGCGGCAATGTCTTCCGGAGTTTCTCGGGAAGTAAATCCATGAATCGTTCCTCCTTGAAGAGCTTTCACGCGCGCAATTGACACTCGTTTGCGCCCGTTTTCTGGGGTCAGAATAGCGAGAGCTGGGAGTCCGCTTCGACAATCAATGGCTTCCTTCGGACCGGCTCCCTTTCATGCCGGGTGCCAAAGATCAAGCCGTTAGTCGGACCAGCGGTAGGAACCAATTCGCTGAGCGGTGGCCCAACAGACTCCGACTCGCTCTCTTCCTCGTGGGACGAAACAGCTGGCAGCAGTCGGGCGTGTTGCTCCTGGACGGCCTTCCACACGCTTGCAGCCGACTCGCCCACTCCCTTCTCAGTAACCAGCTCGCGCGCCATCGCCGTTAGCACGTCATCGTCGTCCTCGATACCTTGGAGACCCTCATTTGAAAACTTACCCTCCATGGCCAGCGAAACGAGCAGCTTCTTGCCCATAAGGCGAAGGCATGACGCCTGCATCGTGTCGTTGTAGGTTAGGAAGTGAACGACCACATTCGATCGTTGACCAATTCGCCAAGATCGGCGGCTTGCCTGCCGCAATGTGTAGATCGAGTATCCAGTCTGGACGAAGTAGATTGAAGGCGCCCACAGCAAATCCATGCCCACTGAAACCAGGCGGGGATGGGCAATGCACACCTGCATACCATCGCGGAGCCGTCGTTCGTACCATGCCTCCCGCTGGTCGGGAGGCACTTGACTCGTGAGCACAGAGACCCGGATGCCCTCCTGCGAAAGAACCCGTTCGAGCCTGCCGGTGACGTCTCGCTTCGCGGTATACACGGCATAAATCTGGCATTTCCGGCCACGGGCGAGGTCGGCTTTGATGCATTCGATCAGTTTGCGTTCCTTGGCGTAGCGCGAATCCTCCGGAAGGTCCTTGGTACGTGCTATGAGGAACGGCATGCGCCGATGCGCCTCCGGATCATATTCAGTTCCGATCAGGTCGCCCAGCCCGTACGGCCGGTCCGGATACGAAAGCAACGCGTTGAGGGCGGTGCTGATAACAGAGTGATTGCCCCGATGCTCTTCGAGCGCATCCTTGATCTGCTCCTCGAGATCGGCGTACGCCTTGGCCAACGGTTCGTCCATATCAACGCCGATGACTTCTTCGCGATACGACGGCAATTCACAAGAGATGTCTTCGAGTGAAACGAACGCGCCCAATTCCATGAGGAACTTCCCGAAGAGCAGCGGGGATGCTCCGGGCTTTCGTTTGACCTGCTTCGTAACCTTCGCCTTCGAGCACGCATTT
>DATKFH010000043.1:0-20997 GCA_035511455.1 Candidatus Sulfotelmatobacter sp.
CCCCTCACGATGTTCAGAGTTGCCGAGAACTGATTGTTGTCCGTACCCATAGTGGTGTAGTTGAAACTCTCACCACCCCCGCCGGTGTAGCCGTTCCCCAAGCCGTATCCCGGAAGCAGGCAGCCGGAAATTCCGGAGAAATTGCAGTACAAGCCGGGAGCGAAGCCAGCCGCTTGGGCGAGCGAGGTTGGGTTCACGCCCTTCATCTTCGTCAAAGAAAGATCTTGGACTGTAGTACGAGAGAACAGCACTTGCAACTGTAAGGTTGCATTGAAGGTATGCACCCAGTTCGCGCCGTAATTCCGTCCGGGAATTGATTCTGTCCCATCCAGGCGCGGGATGCCGCCCGGCTGAACAAGGTCACTGTTGATCCTGCTATAGCGGAACCATGCCGAGTCTTTCGATCCGAAGTTGTGGTCGATGCGAACGTTGTACTCGTTCTGGTGCTGGGTATTGGGATCGCTGTCGAAGGCATTGCTATTCAGCTGGGCGTTGTACGAACCAGCCGCAGGCACAATCGCCTGCAGGAATGAAACGATCTGGGGCTGAACATCACCTGGAGCATTCCCCGCTGGAATCTGATTTCCCATGTACGGTGTACGCGTATATACCGCTCCCGACTTCACGGTCGTGAACGGGTTGTAGATTTGATGCGCAGGGTTATTGCAAATACCACCGGCGAAGCCTTCGCTGCAGTAGGAGCTGAAATCGCCTGCGTACATGGCCGATGTTGGAACCAGAATCGGACTGCTCACCGGTCTGCTGTAACGGAATCCCTGATACGCAAAGAAGAAGAACGTGTTGTTCTTAAGGTGCGGCAAGGGAACCGGGCCGCCAAACGTCGCGCCAAATTGGTTTTGATGGTAGCTGTTAATCTTGGCGAACTGATCGTTAGAGTCGAAGGCATTGTTGCGCAGGTAATCCCAGGCTACACCGCGGAACTTGCGGGTGCCCGACTTGGTGACCACGTTAACCACGCCGCCAAGAACAGAACCGTACTGGGCAGAATCAGAGTGAGAGACGACCGTGAACTCCTGAATCGCATCGATGATCGGAGGCACAGCGTAGGCGCTGAGGAATGCCGCGAAGTTGCTGAGGCCATCCGTCAGGAAGTAGTTGCTGCGATTGGTTGCGCCATTGATCGCAGGAAACGAGAAATCGGATCCTTCCGCGATCGGCGTGGCAAAGCCACCGGGACGGCCTCCCATCGAGCTCTGTCCTACGCTGATCGGTACCACACCAGGCGTTAACGAAAGCAACTGGGTGAAGTTGCGACCGTTGAGCGGAAGATCATTGACCTCCTTGGTGGCAATTACCGTTCCCAGTTCCGATGAAGATGCCTGTAGTTGCTCGGCTGTCGCCTCGACGCTGATCACCTGCGACTCAGCGCCGAGCGTGAGCGCAACATCGATCGTAGCCGTCTGGTTGACGGCAAGAACAAATGCTGCGACCTCTTTGGTCGCAAAGCTCGGGGCACTTACCTTCAACGTGTATCGGCCGGGATTAACGTTCAAAAAGACGTAAGCGCCAGAATCATTCGTGCTGATGCCGCGCTCAACCCCCGTATCGGAATTGCGCAGAGTCACCGATGCCTTCGTGACCACAGCACCCTGCGGGTCACGCACCACACCATTGAGCGATGCAGTGGAGAGCTGCGCTTGGGCCATCGTGCCCACGAGGGCTAGAAGGCTGATCAACAGCAAGGTGTGGAAGGACGGTACAGGTCCGCGCGAATCATTCATGGATTCCTCCAACCTGTGAGTTCGTCTGATGTTGTAATGGTTCCCCAGTAACCGATTACTTTAGCGAAGTGCAACATTCTAGTATCAACATATTAGGCTTTGTCAAGAACTATTCTTGACTCTTTTTCCCGGCCTGAGCGGGCCTCAGCGATAACTTGAACGATTCTGCAACGGCATGCCACAATTCTCCGGCATCAGTGGATTCCGCTTTCAACCAAACCTGAAGCGGCCGGTCATCAGCAACTACAAACGGCGAAACGAAGCACCCAAAATGGGCAGGAGCCTTTTCGACGGATTGAGTATCCGGACAGCCAGTCGGTTTCGAGTTCTCGTTGGCTTGCTGCTTTCGCTGATGCTCACGACGCGGCTACTCAAAGCCCAATCGTCACGCATCTCGCAGCCGAAAAACCAACCTGTTTCCGCTTCCTCAGAGTATGTTGGCCCGGCCGAATGCGCCCGATGTCATAAGGAGATATACGACTCCTACCTGCGAACAGGTATGGGGCGCTCCATGTCCGCCGTCACCCCGGAGTGGGTCAAAAAACATCCGGCATCCGGCTCCGTCAACGACGAAAGCAATCATCTGAGATTTGAGGTCCATACGGCAGACGGCAAGCTCTTCCAGTCGGAGTACGAACTGGGACCGGATGGGCGGGAGATCCTTCGTGAGACTCGTGAGATCGCGTGGATTATCGGGGCGGGCGAAAACGGCTTCGGTGGTCTGGTGCGAGACAGCGACTATCTTTTCGAGGCGCCGCTGTCATTCTATTCCAAAGCGCAACGCTGGGAGCTTTCTCCGGGCTATGAGCTTGGCAACAGCAGCTTTAATCGCCCGATCCTGCCCGGCTGCATCTCTTGTCACAGCGGTCGGCCCAATCCCATGTCTGAAGGTAATGGCCATTTTGCGAGTGCGCCCTTTTCTGAACTGGCGATCGGGTGCGAGAACTGTCATGGTCCCGGCCTAGCGCATGTGGTATCTGCGCAAACGGCCCTGGATACCTACCAGGGCCATGATGCTTACATCCTGAATCCAGCCTCGCTCACTCCCACCCTGGCCAATGACATTTGCATGTCTTGCCACCAAATCGGAGATGTGCGAGTTCTAAAATCTGGAAAGGAGTATCACAGCTTTCGGCCGGGTACTGCGCTGGACGACACGATGTCGATCCTGTTGGTGCCCCCAAAACGCGAGGCGCCTCCCCAGCAGGACCTGCTCGAACACTACTACTCAATGACCCTGAGCAAGTGCTATCGGAGCAGCGGAGGACGCCTGACTTGTATTGCGTGCCACGACCCGCACATGGAACCGTCGAGCCAAGAGGCGCCGGCATATTTCCGCGAGAAGTGCCTCACCTGCCACAGCGAAAAAAGCTGCACAGTGCCATTGCAGGTCCGCGAACAACAGCAGCCGGCTGATGATTGCGCAGGCTGCCACATGAAGAAGCGCGATGTTCGTGAGATCTCGCATTCGAGCATTACCAACCATCGCATCCTCGCTCGCCCTGATGAGCCATTCCCTGATATCGCTTTTCAGCAGACGACGCGGGCGCTGCCGGACCTGATTCATCTAAATCCCCCAGATGGGAAGAAAGACACGCCCGTGCCCGCGTTGACGCTACTGCAGGCCTACGGTGAGCTATTGGAAAAGCACCCGGAGTATGCGGACCGCTATTTTGCCGTACTGCAGGAATTGGAGCGTACCGACGAAAGCAATCCGCTGGTTCAGGCTGCCCTTGGAAACCGCGAGCTCCATGCAGGTCACTTTTCCGGGGCCGTTGTGCACCTACAGCGTGCCTTGAATGGCGGAGTAGCGAAGACCATCGTGTACACCGATCTTTCTGAAGCGCTTCTCAGAATGAACCGAGCCAGTGAGGCGCTTACGGTTCTGCAACAAGCAACTGAACTTGACCCCTTCAATGCAGCGTTGCGCAAGCAGTTGATCGTACAACTGATTCAGGCTAAGGACTACACGAACGCACGGAAACAAATGGAAGATTACGTTGAGCGTTTCCCGGCAGATTCATTCATGCGCGAGATGCAGCGGCGCGCAGAGGCGATTGGAAAGGTCAAATGACCGGTGCTTCGAAACACATGAGCAAACTTCTCGCGTCGGCACTGGTCGCTCTCTTGACGGCGACATCGCTGGGACGGGAAGGACCGTGGATCCAATTTGAAAACCGGCAACCCGGTTCGGGCGTCACTTTTGTGCTCGACAACGGCACCCTTCCCGACAAGCCCATGATTGATGGTATCCCCGGAGGCGTTGCGCTGTTCGACTACGACGGTGACGGCTATCTGGATATTTTCTTTTCTAACGGTGCGCACCTTCCCGAACTGGTTAAGGACGACGCCAGGTTCTCCAATCACCTCTACCACAACAATCACGATGGCACCTTTATCGACGTAACGGATCGCGCCGGGCTGCGCGGCGACGGCTACAGCGTAGGAGCAGCCGCAGCAGACTTTGACAATGACGGGCACGTGGACCTTTACGTGACCGGCTACAACCGCAATTTTCTCTATCACAATAACGGCGATGGAACATTTACCGACGTGACGGAAAAGGCAGGTGTGACCGGCGTTTCGTCCTTCGGTAAGAAGCTCTGGGGCATTGCGGCCGCGTGGGTGGATTATGACAATGACGGCAAACTGGATCTGTTCGTCACCAACTATCTGGACTGGTCCTTCGCCACTTCGCGGGTGTGTGGGCAGCCAGGCAAGCGCCTCTCCTGCTCGCCCACGCTTTACCAGGGCCAGTCCAATATCCTCTACCACAATAATGGCGATGGAACTTTCACCGACGTTTCCCAGTCCATGGGTATCGCTCAACATATCGGCAAGGGCATGGGTGTCGCCATCGCGGACTACAACGACGATGGCTGGATGGATATCTTTGTCGCTAACGACAACGACAGAAATTTCCTGTTCAGAAATCGCGGCGGAAAGACATTCGACGAAGTGGGCGTTGAGGCATCTGTGGCCTACACCGATAACGGAGTGCCGGTCTCGAGCATGGGAGTGGACTTCCGCGATTGGGACAACACCGGCCGACCCGGTATTCTTGTGACCGCCCTGGGAGGCGAAACCTTCCCCCTGTTTCACAACGAAGGGAATGGCTGGTTCAACGACGACAGCTATAAGGCGGGCATCGGTTTCCGGAGTTTCCAGATGAGTGGCTGGGGCGCCGGCATTCAGGATTTTGACAACGACGGCTACAAGGATTTGTTCACAGCAAATTCCCATGTCAGCGAGAATGCCGATATCGACGGGCAGCAACACTACCGCCAGCCAAACGCCGTTTTCCGCAACATGCATGACGGTACATTTCGCGACGTAAGCAACGAGACCGGACCCGCTCTGCAAATTCGGGCCGCGCACCGAGGCTGCGCCTTTGGCGACTTGAATAACGACGGCAAAATTGACGTAGTAGTTTCGGCGATCGGGAGTCCGGCAGAACTGCTCTACAACACCTCCACCGGCGATAATCACTGGATTCTCATCCGCGCCGTGGGCGTAAAGAGCAATCGAGATGGCATCGGGACGCGCATCAAAATCACTGGCGCATCTGGATTGGTACAGTACAACCATGTGACTACCGCGGGAAGTTACGCAAGCTCGAATGATCCGCGCGTGCACTTCGGACTTGGCGCTGATAAGGTCATCAAGGAGATCGAACTGCGATGGCCAAGCGGGACGGTCCAGCTTCTGCATAACGTGAAGGCTGATCAGATTCTCACGGTTACGGAGGAGTAGCTTATGCGGGTGGCGCTGCTATACCTGTTATTGGCGACCCGCCCTGCGTCGCACGCCCTTGCCGAACCGTGCACTGGCGCAGAAGCACAACTGGCGCAAATCTCCAAGCAACTCACGCTCAATTCTCTTGATGGGGCGAAGTCTGCAATAGCGGCACTGAGTCGCGAGTATCCGGATTGTCCGGAAATCTGGCTGCAACAGGCACGGCTTGCCGAAGCAGAAGGAAATGCCAATGCCGCGGCCGATCTTTATTACCGGTATACCGACAGCGATCCGAACGATTCGAAAGGACTCGCTTACTTCGGTCGCTTCTTTCTCGAGCAGCACGACTATATGCGGGCGGATGCGCTCTCGGCGGCCGCGGTGCAGAAAAACGCCAACGACCCTGCAGCTCTGGCCCTGCGCGGCCAGATTCTCGTGATGAAGGGTCAGACTTCCGAAGGTCAAGATCTGCTGGAGAAAGCCGCCCAGCTAAACGCTGACGATCCGGAAGCACAATTTCAGCTTGGCGCCATTTATGACAAGGCCAAGTCCGCCTCGAAAGCCGTCGAGCGTTTCCGAGCCGTGGTGAAAATGAATCCTCACGATGCGAGAGCGTGGGATTACCTGGCCTTGAATCTTGAACCTTTGGGAGACTTGGACGGTGCCGACCAGGCATATCGCAAGGGACTCCAGGTGAACCAAGCTGGCCGGTATCACGATTCCTTTCTAGATTACAACTACGGGCGCTTCTTGGCGAAACGGAACGACCTGGTTGCGAGCCAACAGCTTCTCGATCGCGCCGTGGAACTGATTCCTCAGATTCGGGCCGTCTGGTACGAGCGCGCGAGACTCGACATGCGGATGCACAATTATGAGCAGGCACGAGCGGACGGCGAAAAAGCGGCCGCTTGCACAGAACAGGGCGGGATTATTGATCTGCAGATATACAGCCTCTTAAGCCAGGTCTACACACGCCTGGGCGACAAAGCGTTATCGAAGAAATACACAGACCTGACTCGAGAGACTCCGCCTCCGGTGCGTGGGGAGTCCCGATAGCTTGCATTCGAACCTCGACCGCCGATCTTTTCTGTTGAGCGCGTTGGCCATGATTCCCGCGGCCAAACTATTCCGCTCAACCCTCGCCCACGATGACTCCCGGCAGATTTTCGAAGATGTGACGGCCAAGTCCGGCATACGGTTCAAACAGGAATCCAGCCGCACCAGCCAGAAGTACCTGCCCGAATCGATGGTTGGCGGAGTCGCCATGTTCGACTACGACAACGATGGCTGGCTCGACTTGTTTTTTGTAAATGGAGCGAAGATTCTCGATCCCATGCCTCATGGCGCTGCGCCGGACAAATCCGACCCTCGCTTCTGGAACCGCCTTTACAGGAACAATCGCAATGGGACGTTCACTGACGTGACGGAGAAGGCCGGCCTTCAGGGCCGCTTGTACGGAATGGGTGTGGCCACCGGTGACTACGACAACGACGGCAACATGGATCTCCTGGTTACCAACCTTGGCGGCAACATTCTCTACCACAACAATGGCGATGGCACCTTCACCGACGTCACCGCCAAAGCCAGGGTGGGCGGCAGCGGATGGTGCACTGGGGCATGTTTTATTGATTACGACCGCGATGGCCGCCTTGATCTCATCGTCAGCCGGTACGTCGAGTGGGACTTCAGCGCAAACGTCTTTTGCGGCGGACACAAACCCGGGTACCGCGCTTATTGCCACCCCGATCAGTTCAAGCCGATCACGCACCTGGTCTTCCACAACAATGGCGATGGCACATTTACGGACGTTTCCCAGAAGTGCGGAATCGCGGGCTCGCCGGGAAAGGGGCTTGGTATCGCGATCAATGATTTCGACGGCGACGGCTGGCCGGACATTTTTGTCGCCAATGATTCGGCCGCGGAGCAACTGTTCCGCAACCAGCACGATGGGACGTTCGAGGAAGTTGCGCTCACCTCGGGTCTCGCCTATGACCAGTATGGAAATGTCTTTGCTGGCATGGGGGCGGATTTTGGAGATTACGACAACAGCGGATGGCCTTCGGTCTTCGTAAATGCCCTCGCGAATCAGAAATACAAGTTATTTCGGAATGTGAGGGGCAAGTTCGACGATGTCACCGATTCGCTCGGCCTGGGAGCATCGACTATTTCACATTCCGGGTGGGGAGCGAAGTGGATCGATTTTGATAATGACGGCCGACTCGATCTCTTCGTGGCGCAAGGGCACGTCATGGACAATATCGAACTCACCGAACCCCGACTGCACTATCGCGAGCCTCCTCTGTTGCTTAAGAATGAGACGACAGGCTTTCGAAATGTTTCGGCGCATGCCGGTGAGGTTTTCAGCGTGCCCTTGGCGGCTCGCGGCGCTGCATTCGGCGACTTTGATAACGACGGTTTTATTGATGTCGCAATTAATTGCAACGACGGAGCCGCACTCATTCTGCATAACCTGGGTAATAATCAAAACCACTGGCTCGCACTGAACCTTATCGGAACACGGAGCAACCGCGACGGCATCGGATCGAAGATCCGTCTAGTGACCGACGATGGCAAGCAGCAGACCACTTTCGTGAGCACCGCGGGAAGTTACATTTCAGCCAGCGACAAGCGTGCGCACTTCGGGCTAGGGCCCTCGAAGAGGGCGCAAGTCGTGGAGATCACGTGGCCGAGCGGAACCGTTCAGCGCCTCGAATCCGTTGCCGGCGATCAGATACTGACGGTGAATGAGCCATCCCGGTAACGACGGATCGTCAATCTACGTGGGAGAGGGCTCTAGTTCGAAACAGCGGATTTCGCTAACGCGCGTGCGCTTGCAACATCTTCCACGCCGATAATTGCGACTGCACCCAATCGGCATCTTTCTTCGTATGGCACAGCAGGCAGGCGTTGGGGCTTTCTTCTTGGCCGAAACGCTTTGTCATGTCGGCATTCGGAATGTCGTCAATCTGATGATAGCGGGCACGAAACAGCAGGGCATCCATGATCCGAGGCATGTGGCAGGAAACGCAGCGGCTGCCCTCAGAGTCCGCCGCGTGATGAGAATGGCGTGCACGACCGACTGCATCTTGAAACTGTTGGTGGCATCCCGTGCACATAAGGTCCGGCTGATCGCGGAACTTCACAGACGTCGGGTTGGAAGCGGAATCGTGGCTGTGCGGATCGTGGCAGGTCACGCAACTCACGCCTCCGGTCTTGAAACATTGCGAACGCTCCAGCGCTTCGACCATAAACGTCGTTTGCCGAAACCGTCCGTCCTTGTAAAAGCCTTTCCGTGAGAACTCCCCATATGGTTGGCGCAAAGGGTTGCCAAAGAACTGTCGAGAAGAAACATAGTTCAATTCCCCATTGGGCCCCGGAGTGCGAGTCGCCGACTGCATGTGGCATTGCGCGCAAATAGAAACGGACGTTCGGCTGTCGATCTTCTGAAAATTCACCGGTGGAACGAGGGGATCTTTCGGATTGTAGCTCTGCTCGTTCATTTCCACGACGTGCTCTGCGGACGGGCCGTGGCACATTTCGCAATTGATTCCCGGCTCCTTGAATTCCACGTTGTTCACTGTGAAGCCCTCGCTTTTCGTATTTCGCAGTTGACTGGTATGGCATACGGCGCAGTTGGCCTGGTAGCTGGTTGAGGCATCCAGTCTTTCCCAGTTGCGCGGGTCCGCGCGCTCACTTCCCGGCCCGTCAATCACCTTCCAGAAATCGACCCACTGCTTGTACCGCAAGTTGTATTGAATTGGGAATACGTGGATGTCGCCATTTGGAAGTTTCGTCGCATACGCCTGCTCGAACTTCAAACCAATGGTGTAGTCGACAGGATAGCTATGCCACTTCCCGTCCGACTGCAGAATGTCGAAGTAGTGGCGGCTTTCGCGCGTAACCATCCTGGCGAACGGTTTCCGCTCCCGACCCGGCTTCAGTTCAAAATTTCCGTTGCGATAGTCGGCATCATCTTCAAGGTAGAATTCGTTTTGCTCTCTGAAATCTCCCAGAACGTTTTCCGGAGCGTATGGCCGGAACATCTTCGACATTCCGCTTCCCGACCAGTCTTTGTAAATCTCGGCATGGCAAGAGCGACACGACGCGGAACCGAAATAGCTTGCGGACACAGCTTTGTTGTCTTCCTTGTTCCCTTCTTCGTTCCAATTCTGGACAGAGGCCGTCCAGCGATCCACCGATTGTTGCAGGAACGTCTCGAACGGAATCGTCGAATTCGGATTAAGCAAGCGATCGATCGCACGAAGATTGTCCAGAGCCTGGGGGGCACGTTCCCCGCCTTCGTGATACACCGCTGCGAAGTTGCCACTCGCGGCAAGCGCCTGCCCGTTGGTGAGTTGGGCAAGGCCCAACGCATACGCAATCTCCAGATCGTGAACGTTGAAACGCAGCGCGTCGACCAGCGACGACTCCGAGCTTTTCAGCATTGAGCGCCGCTTTTCGGCTACTGATTCCGCAAGCGCCTGTTGCAGTAGCGCGCGACCTTTGGCAAAACTGGCAGTCGACTTGAGCTTCCGCCTTAGGTCGGGCCAATCCTCTTCGCGAACCGCGGAGGGCCTGGCAAACCGGTCAAGATCTTCGAGTGCATCATCGGCATCTGCAGTCGCTGCGGAGTTCAAGTGCTGTCGGGCCTCCACATCGGCGACCGAAACCAGCAACAATGGATTTTCCTGAAGTAACGCCAGCGATTGTCGACCGTAGGCAAGACCCCTGTCATAGTCCCCGAGATCGAAGCAACTGCGGGCTGCGACCTCGTACGCCTGGGCGAGAAAAGCGGATTGCGGAAACTGCACCACAAAAGCCTTGGCTCGTGCCCGCATGTCCTGGGAAGAAGCAGGCTCGAATAATCGCAGAAAGGCAGATCGCTCCGCATGATCTG
Organism: Candidatus Sulfotelmatobacter sp.; assembly: GCA_035511455.1. Classification (GTDB taxonomy): domain Bacteria; phylum Acidobacteriota; class Terriglobia; order Terriglobales; family Acidobacteriaceae; genus Sulfotelmatobacter. The sequence goes on from DATKFH010000043.1 coordinate 10,375, forward strand.
CAATCTGGTCGGCCAGGTTTACGGGACTGCGACTCTGAAGAGAAGGGACGGAATCGAGGTCTTGCGCTCCCAGGCTAGTAAGCAACCACAGAAGCAATGCAACGCTGCCCAGCCGCCGAAACATGGGCTAATACTTTACACCAACTCAGTTATGCATTGACTGCGCGATGCGGATGGCTTTATCAATGTCTGGGTCGGCGGGCGTAAGTTTTTTCGCTTCCTGCAGTTCCTGAAGTCCGTGGTGTACGTCTCCCGAGTGAAGGTAAATCAGCCCCAGGTCCTTGTGCAACTGGCCAAGGGCGGTGCAACTGCCGCATACCTCAATCCCCTCTATTAACTGTGAAATCGCCTGTGGCCAGTCGTGCGCGGCGGCCGATGCCAGCGCGAAATTCCCCAGGGTTTGAGCGCGATCCATGAGTTGTTTCTGCGCTTGCAGAGCCTCGAAGCGTGCCTGCATGCGTTTGGCTTCTTCAGGGTCCGATTGCGCCAGTTGGCGGGAAAGGTTGTAAAGTGCTTCGCCATGCTCAGGGTTAAGCTGTATAACCTTTCTCCATTCGGCGAGTGCGCCATCGCGATCTCCGGCGTGAAGACGCTCTTGACCAAGCACGAAAAGCGTGTCGGGATTCTTAGGATCAAGTCCTGCCGACTTCTGCAGAACCTGAACAGCCGCTTTCGCATTTCCCGCCGCCTTTTCAATCAATCCCAATAGATACCACGCCTCTGCATTCTGCTGATCTAGATGTACTGCGGTCTCAAGCTCCGGCTTCGCTTCAGGGTATCGCCGCAAATCGAGTAACACGCGTCCCTTGTTGTAGTGCGCGGGTGCAGACTGAGGATCGAGTTGCAGCGCCTCCGAAAACTCCGCCAGCGCGCCTTCAAGGTTGAAATCGTCCGCATAGGCAATGCCAAGATTCAGATGCGCACCAGAAGACTTGGGGTCGAGTTCAATGACCTTCTTGAAGTAGCTGATGGCCTCTTCAGTCTTCTGCGTGCGCGCAAGTACCATGGCAAGGGCAGTCAGTGCTTGAGAATTATCTGGATTGATTTTCAGCGCACTGCGAATGACCGGCTCTGCTTCGCTGAAACGCGATTCGCCTGCGAGTATCAGCCCAAGATTGACGAAGGCCTGTGTGTACTGTGGATTATTCTCTGTGGCCTGGCGAAAAAGGCCCTCCGCTTCTTTATTCTTTCCTTGCTGTCCACACAGAACGCCCAGGTTGTTTTCCGCCTCCGCATAATCCGGGTCCAAAGTAACCGCCGCCCTGAGTTCTTTCTCCGCTTCCAATTTCTGCCCCGCTTGCATGCTGAGAAACCCTAGCTGATTGTGCGCACGCGCAAGTTTGGAATCTAGCTCGATGGCTTTCTTTAAGGCCTCGCGCTCCTCCGCGATTTGTCCCAAGCGATCGAGGGCCAGGGCAAGATCGTAGTAGGTACGGGCATTCCCCGGCTCCTGTGCCACAGCTTCTCGGTAATAATCAACTGCACGCTGATAGTCGCCCTGTTCTAAAAATTCATTGGCCTGGTTGACCTTCGTGGCCGCGACATTTTCCTTCACGCTCTTCTGCTTTTTCTCCTGAAATTTCTCCAGTTCCTCCTGGGCCCTCTCGTCCTGGCCCAAGCTTCGCAGCACCGCAGCCAACTGAAATCGGGCTTCACTGGACTCGGATTTCAACTGCAGCGCCTTCTGCAGATGGATTCGTGCTTCCTGAGGCTTACCTAGCTTGGCAAGAACGAAACCCAGGTTGTAACGCGACTCGTAATGATTCGGGTTAAGAGCTACTGCCTGCCGCAGCAAAGGTTCCGCATCAGCGTAGTTCCCGAGGCCGCGGTCAACCACTCCCGTTAGATACAAGCCTTCGAAGTCGTGCGGTTTACGGCGATAGTAGCTCTGGATTTCGGGCAAGGCAGTCTGAAACTCCGCCAGGATGATCAACGCCTTCACGTAAGAAAGCCTTGTAACGTCGTTGGATGGATCCAGCCGCAACGCCTCGCGGAACTCATCCGCCGCCTGCCGGAACTGAGACTCCTGCGTGTATGCGATGCCGAGCCTAGCCCGCCGGTCGGCTGATGTCGGATCCTGTTGCACCAATCCTTCGAGCAGTTTCACCGCCTCGGCGACATCACCGCTGCTGGAGTAGGCCACCGCGAGGTCATCTTGGAGCATCGGATCAGTGGGCGTATCCTTCAAGTATGCGATCGCCGCCGAGTAACGTTTCTGCGTAATCAGCGCTTTCGCCAAACCATCGAGCGCTGGAACTGACTTAGGCTCCGCCTTGAGCGCTAGCTTGAATTCTTCAACTGCGGCTTCGTTTTGCTCCAATTCGCCGAGCGCTTCGCCGAGTGCTATATGTCCCACCGCATTGTCGGGTTTCAGTCGCACCGCGACTCTCAACTCGCGCGTAGCTCTCGCTGGCTCGTGTTTTTGGAGAAGCGCCAAGGCGAGATTAAAGCGTGCCTCCCACGAGTTCGGGTCCTGGTGAACCGCAGCTTCAAATGCTGCGATAGCACACTTTAGTTCCTGGCGCTGGCCGAAGTAGGCGCCCAAGGCGTCATAGGCGCCAGCCGAAGGATGAGTTGCAAGTACTCGCTCTAGTTCCGCTGGCCCTTTGCAATCCGCAGGGACTTGCGCGAGCACAACAATGTTCAAAAGGACGATCAGCCAAGAGCAGTGACCCGCCTGAGCCCAGCCACGCATCTTAAAAAGATTCCCCATTCCCGGATTTCGCGCTCCATCGTAACAGACAAACGTACCGAACCAAGGCAGGGGCCTTCGACCCTGGTGTTATGATCGCAAAAATATGTTTGTGGGGACACTGCGGTTACCTCAAGCAATTTCAGGCAGAGTTTTTTTGGTTGCCTGGATGCTTCTTGCTGGCGTTTACCTCGCGCACGGCCAGGGCGTGGCCACGGGCGGAACAGCGGTTCCAGCGCGGCCTCTTCCTCCTGGCATGAAGCCACCAGTTGTTGACTATCGAGACATTGCCACCCAGGCGGGCCTCGTTGGTGTGAACGTGTCTGGATCGGAAACCTCAAAACAGTACATCGTGGAGACAACCGGCAATGGCGTGGCCATCTTCGACTACGACAATGACGGCCTCCCGGATATTTTTCTGGTCAACGCAGGACGGCTGGAGAAAGGCGCTGTTCAGCCAAAACATTTTCTTTACCACAATCTCGGAGGACTTAAGTTCGAAGACGTCACCGACAAGGCAGGAATCACGCAAACCGGATGGGGACAGGGGGTGTGCGTCGGAGACGTCGACAATCATGGCTACCCCGACCTGTTCATCACGCAATGGGGACAAAATATTCTCTATCGCAATCTGGGAAATGGCACCTTCAAAGATGAAACCAAGGAACGGGGCCTCGTTTCACCCAAGCCACGCTGGAGCACGGGTTGCGCGTTCATCGATTTCAATCGCGATGGCTTTCTGGATCTTGTCGTAGTCCACTACATCGATTTCAACCCGGCCCACACACCTCATCCTGGCGAAACCAGCCAATGTCAGTGGAAGGGCAAACCGGTCATGTGCGGCCCACGTGGCTTGCCTCCGGAGACACTCTCGTTCTATCAAAATGACGGCCACGGACGTTTCACCGACGTTTCGAATCAAGTCCATATTTCGAGTCCCAGGAATTACTACGGCTTCACTGCCCTGACTGGAGATTTCGACAATGACGGGTGGCCCGACATCTTCGTGACCTGCGATTCCACGGCGAATTTGTATTACCACAATGTGGGCGGAAAAACGTTCGAGGAGATCGGGGTCGGGGCCGGCGTTGCTTACAACGAAGATGGGCGTGAGCAAGCCGGAATGGGGACCGCTGCGGCTGACTTCGACGGCGATGGGTTGCTCGATATTTTCAAGACGAACTTCGCCGACGACACCCATACGATGTACAAGAACCTGGGTCGAAATAACTTCGATGACGACACCATCGGCTCGGGCTTGGCGGTGAACACAAGATTCCTGGGGTGGGGAACCGCATTCCTCGACTTCGACAATGACGGATGGAAGGACCTGATTGTCGCAAACGGGCACGTCTATCCCGAAGTTGACACGGGGCACACGACCGAAACATACAAACAGCCGCGACTCCTCTACTGGAACCGGGGTGACGGCCAGTACTTTGATCTGTCATCGCAAGCCGGGCCAGGCATATCAGATACTCATTCTTCGCGCGGTCTGGCTGTAGGGGATCTGGATAATGATGGCAAGGAAGAGATCGTGATCGTTAATATGAGCGAGCCTCCCTCGTTGCTGAAAAATTTCGCAGATGGCGGCAATTCGCTAACTTTACGCGCTATCACCGCGGGCCGGGATGCCATCGGCGCACGCGTTACGGTTACTGCCGCAGGACACAAACAAATTGACGAAGTACGCAGCGGTGGGTCCTACATCTCACAAAACGATTTTCGCCTCCACTTTGGGTTGGGTCGCGCCGCCACGGCGGAAATCTCGATCCGATGGCTGGACGGGAAAGTTGAGAACATCGGTTCGGTAGCAGCAGGTGAGATCGTAACCATTGAAGAGGGTGAGGGCATCGTGCGCAAACAGGCTTACTCACCGCCGAAGAAATAGATGTGGCGCATCTATACGCATTCTCCGATTTGCAGCGCGAGAAGGAAAGGTCCCGAACGAGAATTGTCACAAAATAGTAAAGACAGAATGCGTGCTGCGTTTCAAAGTACAATCTCCCCCATGAAAACTCCGTAGGTTCGTGTCGTCGCGCTGACTCTCGCAATCTCTGTTTCCTTTTCGCAAGGTTGGGCAACTTTTGGGGGAGGCGGAGGTGGTGGCACGGGAGGCACCCTCAACGCCTTTCCTGACCTTTGACTGGAAAGATCTCGGATTCCTCAAGGCGGTCCGGATGAGGGAACCGGTGGAGCCATGCTGAACTTAGACCTGCCTCCCAGTCCTTCTCCAGCATGCTGCCGGCACATGGAGCGCGCCTGTTCAAGGTCAAGGCCGTCGGCCAGGCCCCTGTGCCGCCGTCCCAGATTTACGGAGCGGAAACGGCGACGCTGTATGGAGGAGCGCAGCTCTCCTCATGTGCCACCTGCGCGAGTGGCCACAAACTGACGTACCTCGGTTTGGGGTGGGTGGCAACGCTCAAAGCACCGTCACCTTTGACAATGTGGTCGTGCCCGCGACCGGAACTTACCAGATGGAGATCGATTATATGACCCAGGGACAACGATCGTTCTTTATCACGGTCAATGGGAACGCCACACAGGAACTCGACCTGAACGGCTATAGCTACGGCACGCCAACCAGCACCACGATTCAAGTGCCACTTCATGCGGGGTCCAACCAGATTAAATTCAGCAATCCGAGCAATTACGCTCCCAACTTGGACTCGATCGCCATTTCGCCGCCAACTGTCTTTTGAGGCTGGGCCATTCTTTTCCAGGATGCGGCATTCTTTTACTTTAGCTAGAATGTACTCCGCACGAAAGGAGCAACTATGGCAAAGAAGAAGATTGATCCCTTGAACAAAACGGCCTATGGTGCGGTCTCGGCCGCGCTCACCGTTCGAGACATTCCGGCCGCAGTCAGCTTTTACCAGAAGGCGTTTGGCTTTGCGAAGCGCGCCATCATGAATGGACCCGACGCCAAGCCGATGCATGCGGAACTCACCTTGCGGGGCACAGTGCTCATGCTTGGCCCGGAGAATGCCGCCATGGGAAGGCGCACCGCCAAGACCATCGGGGCCTCGCCCGCTACCTTGTACCTCTATGTCGAAAACGTGGACAAAGTGGTCGAGAAAGCGACCAAACTCGGCGCGACCAGCCAGGGTCCGGTGATGGATATGTTCTGGGGCGACCGCTGCGGCACCGTGGTCGATCCCGATGGTTATGCGTGGATGGTCGGCACACACAAGGCCGAACCCTCGGCGAAGGAGATGAAGAAAGGGATGCAGGAAATGATGAAGCAGCAGCCGGCGGGTGCGGCGGCGGCCGACTGACGTGCTTTCACTCGAAAAGAGCCGGTTGTGTCGTTGTGTCTCCTGCGTCTCGAAAATTACTGAGACCCACGCCCACTAACCGGAAGCGTTGCTGTGGGCCAAGGTCCACCCGATCTCGCAACTTCAGCGCGATGTCCGTCAACTCGTCGCATGACGAGGGTGGGTTCTCGGGCGTGTGGCTGCGCGTGAGGATCTTGAACTCCCTGGTCTTCAGCTTGAGCACGATGGTTCGTGGTATTCGCGTCTCTTCGCGCGACGCGGACCATAACTTCTCTGCCAAGCGGCGGATCATAGGTTCGGCGTCCGCCAGCAGGACATCTTCTTGAAACGTGTCCTCGACGGACATAGACTTCGTCGGCCTGTCCGCTACGACCTCGTTCTCGTCAATCCCTCGCGCCAGTTCGTAGAGGCGCACACCGTAGCGGCCAAATTCCTGTTCAAGTCGCGGTAGCTCCAAACTTCGCAGTTCGCCGACAGTCTTGATTCCGAGTTTTACTAACTTCTCTTCGTTGACTTTCCCGACTCCGGGCAATCGCCCAACTGGCAGTGGCAACAGAAACGCATCGACCTCATCTGGCTGGATCACAAAGAGTCCATCCGGTTTCTTCCAATCCGATGCGAGTTTCGCCAGGAACTTGTTGGGCGCTACGCCCGCAGACGCCGTGAGCTTCAAGTCCTGCCGGATCTGCTCCCGAATCGTTCGTGCCACAAGGGTTGCCGTCGGCAAGCCGGTTTTATTCGTGGTCACATCGAGGTACGCCTCGTCGAGCGACAATGGCTCAATCCGATCGGTGTGGCGGCTAAAGATCTCCCGCACATCCCGGGATACGGCCCGATATCTTGTGAAATCCGGAGCAATGAAAGTGGCGTCTGGGCACAGGCGTTCTGCCCGCTTCGCTGGCATTGCGGAGTGAACGCCAAAAGCCCGCGCCTCATACGATGCCGCGCACACAACCGATCGCATGCCTTTCCAGGCCACGATTACGGGTTTTCCGCGTAATCGGGGATCGTCGCGCTGCTCTACCGAAGCGTAGAACGCATCCATGTCGCAATGAATGACTTTGCGCACGATCTTCCCGAAACAATACTATGCTGAGCCTGGGAGGAAATGTAATCGTATGGCGGGGAGGTAGTTCGCTGCAGTTATGGTAGCTCAGTTGTTGGGAACGACAATCCCCCGCTGCAATGCGGCGCCCACGGCCTCCGCACGGTCACTCACGTACAGTTTGGCGAAGATGCTGATGGTGTGATTGCGAACGGTGTTTTCGCTGTTTCCGAGTACTGCGGCGATTTCGCGATTCGTGAGCCCCGCGACCAGAAGTTTCAGCACTTCCAATTCCCGGGGCGTCAACTCGGGGCGGTTCGCTCGCTGCGATATCAGACCCTGAATCGAAGGCTGAATCCATTTCTTACCCGTATGCACCTGGTGTATCGCTGAGAGCAATTCTTCGCGGCCGGCGTCTTTGAGCAAATATCCGGCAGCTCCGCCGTGAAGCGCCTGATAGACCTCTTCTTCATTGCCGTAGCTTGAAAGAATCAAGACTTTGGCGTCGGGGTGAGCGTCTCGAATGGCCGCCAGTGCTCCCATCCCGCCACCCTCGGGCATTCTCAGATCCAGCAGCAGCACATCGGGACGCAGCTCTTTGAATTTCTCGATGGTTTGCGAGCCGGTTGTTGCTTCACCTACCAAGTCAATGATGCCCTCACCGCTCAACAGGCTTCTCAGTCCCATTCGAAAAATCAGGTGGTCATCGGCCAGCATCACACGGATCTTAACGGTCATGGTTCTACGCTCTTGAATTTCTATGCATGGGCGGTGGGATGTGTGGACGTCTTGAATCCCGACCATCGCCACCACAAACGGTGCCAAAAATGGCCCTGACGCGGAGGAATCGGCAACCGGAGCACGATCCGGGTGCCAGCGTTGTCGGATCGAATGGCGAGGTCGGCCCGCATCGTAGCCGCGCGCTCCTTCATCCCCGTAATGCCGAAATGACCTTCCTCGGCTAGCGGGGCGCCGGAAACATCGAAGCCTCGACCATCGTCGGCAATTTCCAGCACGAGGTTCTCCGGTTCGAATACTAAACTCACTTCGATCCGGGTGGCCTGAGCGTGCTGTAAAACATTCGCTACGGCTTCCTGCGCAATTCGCAGTACATGGCCGGCGTGCTCCGCAGACAAAGGCTGTGGAGAGCCGTTCGCGGTGACCGCGAGTTCAACGTGGCTCCCTGCAACTTGAGTTTGCAAAAGTTTCCGCAGCATGTCTTCGAGAGGTTCGTCGGTATGCAGTGTTCGAAGAGCGGCAATCGAGCGGTGGGCTTCTCGCCGGCTCTGCCGCGCCATCTGGCAGGCCACTGCGATGGGAGCGATTTCCACTCCCTTGGCCCATGGCTTTTGCAGCACGGACTCAAGCTGCAGAGCAATGCCCGCAAAACCCTGAGCCAGAGTGTCATGAATCTCTCGGGCCATGCGCGAACGTTCTTCCACGACGGCGCGCATTCTCCAGCGTTCCGCGCGCGTGTAAATGAGAACTCCCATCAGCGTCAGCAGCACGAGCGCGGCGGCGATTTCGCCCAAATGTTGCAGGTCCCACCAGGGCGGTCCTGAGAGGATACTCACGTCGCCGCCGGAGCGAAGATAGAGAACAAATGGCGTCAAGCTTTTGGAGCGTTCGGGGTCAACCACACATACTCCCCGCAATCGCAACAAGCTGTGGGGCAGAAGCCGGCTGAAGATCTCCTCTTCTCGCGCGCCACTCAAGATGGCGCGGTAGCTGTGATTCCCGCTGGTAAGACTCATGACGACCGATTGCTGGGCGATTTCGGGGTTGGTATCGAGGCTGCCTTCAATTTCGATATACATCCCGTCGAAAGCACCGGTCGCCGCCTGAGCCGTTGTGACCGAGAGGGGCGGCGCCGGTTCCCGTGACCAGCGAAGGGCAACATTTGCCTGTCTGAGTATTGCACTGAAGCCTCGTGCCTCTACGGTTCCGGTAGCCTCGACCTCGTCGCCCAGTTTTAGCGATGTCCCACGCAAGTCATCGACTGCCAACCCTCCAGTGGAATCCTCTATATAGAGCATTGGAGAAGTCAGCACTACGTTTCCGCGAACGGCGACCTGCGGAGGATCGAGCGCGGTCATCTGCCGCAGACTCCTGATCGGAGCGATCCGTAACTCTGAGGCGGAGCGTCCGGCGACGGAAGGCGGAGCGGGCGCCGCATCTCGCCGAAGGGAGTGGGCCAACTTAGCGGAGAATCCCGCCTCGGTCTGCAGGGCTTCTGGAGAATCTTCAACCTTTGCGCCCTGTTCGACGGCAAGCAACTCAGGAAGGGTTGCGGGAGAGACCCGTACATTCCTCCAGGCGCCGCCAGCGGAATACGATCGAAGACCAATGCGCCCCTTTCGGGCACAATCTTTTTCACGCAGAGCGGCAACGGTGGTCTCTTGTGTCTCTGAGTCGGAAGCGACAGCCGCGACGTCGCATCCCACGGCAACCACTTTGAGGTGATACCACTTGAAGCTGCGGAGAGGCGCGGGGATCAGCGCCGCCTGGTATTCCATCCATCCATGATCGGCGCGACCAATCACCAGTTCATTGGGTGAGCGGAGGCCCGCGTAGTACCCGCTGTATGCATCGATTCCGTCTTCTTCATCACTGGACCGCACAATCAGTCCCGCATCTCCGCTTTGTCCGAGCAGCATCATGTCCGCGTCGAGAGAATAGTCAGTCCATTCCGGAGAGCCGGTGAGCAACTTCGCGCCGAGTTCTTCGGAGAGATTGCGAATTGCGCCGTCGTGTGTTTCCCAACTACCCGCATAGGCATGCCACTCTTTGGTTCTACCGGAAGAGAAGGAATCCTGATAGGGAAGCCTGGGTGAGGTCTGCGAAAAGTAAAGCACAGCGGCTACAGCTGCGACGCCGGCGAGGACGAGGATCGCGCTTCGATAGGAGCTGCGCATGGAATCGGGGATGCTCAATGGGAGGATCTCCAGTCAACTGCCAACAGTTTCTGGATTTCTGCGGTGTCGATATTGCTCTTGTCCACCAGCACCGGAGGGAGTTGGATTTTATCAGGAATGGCCTCTCCCCTCGTCCGCGCGGCGATCCATCTTACCGCGAGCGATCCCATTTCGTTGCTGTTTTGGATGATGATCGAATCCACGTCACCTTGTCGCATGGAAAACATCAGGTTCTCGGTCTGATCGCATCCGATTAGCTTTACTGACCTGGTTTTTCCCAAAGCTCTCAGTTCGTCCAAGGTTCCGGTTGCAGCAACATCGTCCAAGGCCAGGATCGCGTCCAAGTGCGGATGGTTCGCCAGCATCTCCGCCGTGGTTTGCTGAAGCTCCGCGGTATTTGAAATCGGCCCACTGGCTGCAATCGAGATGTGAGGAAAATTGGCGTCGAGCGCAGCTTCGAAAGAGCGCGCGCGCGTCATCGTGTTCATTTCCACCGTTTCCATGGCCACCATGCCCACAGTTCCTCTGCCCTTCAGGAGCAAGCCGACTCGGGCGGCGGCCAAGCGCCCCATTTGCTCGTCGTCGTTCAGAATGTAGGAGAGGCCCTTTCCGGGCGGGATCGGCAAAGGTGAACTGATCACCACGATCGGGATTTGCTGGGCCATCGCGCGCCGTACCGGCCCCACCAGGGCG
>DATKFH010000044.1:0-26244 GCA_035511455.1 Candidatus Sulfotelmatobacter sp.
TAGTAGTAGAGTTTGTTGCCTTTTTTCTTGGCGACGAGGCTTGCCATACAGGGTAATACAATATGCCACGCTCCGTATATTGTCAAGGAATAAATGGGTAGCCATGCACAGGAATCTACTTGATACAGGGTAATACACAAACAGGACAAAGAGAACTTGCAGAACTACTGTGCCGGGAAAGACTTAGCGGCGCTGCTTGGACTTCTACTCGAGGACTCGCAGTAAACTCCCGCTAGCCCTGATCTGCGAGGCGCATAGCCTGATCCTTCACCCAATCATTCAGGCCCCACCATTCGTGAATCATGATCAGCGCGGGGTAGGGGCCTCGTAAGTCCGCGACACGATCTCGGTGGGCAGTAGAAATGATCTGGAGTAGCAAGTTCACAGCTTTGTTTGTTCCAAGGCATATCCAGGAAACGGAGAGACGGACGCCCTGCAGAATTGGACAGTAAACGCTATTCCTCTCCCGCGTCCGAACGCAGTAATTTGCAAGTGCGGGTCGATCACAGTTGGCGGGAGGTAACAAGTGAACAAAAAACTATTGCTGGTGTCTCCTCATCTTAGGGGCATGGCTTTCAGCTCCCAACGGTGTTTCCGCTCAGCCGAAGAAATACGCTGTAACGGGAACCGTTAGGAACACCGAAGGGCGTCCAATCTCAAATGCATCCGTCTGCGCATTTCCGGCAGCCCAAGCGGGAATTGCTGGATCGATCAGTTGGGTTCGCGTCAACATCGATGGCAATTTTCGTTTGGTGTTGAGTCCTGGAAAATACATTGTTCGTGCTAAGAGCGAGGCTGATGGGTACCCAGATCCCACTTTCCTCTTAGCAACAGATACAGGTTCGGCCTCTCCCGAAATTTCGGTCGAATCTTCCAACGTCTCAGGTTTGGCTGTCACGCTAGGCCATCGGGGAGGCATACTGGAAGGCATAATGCTGGATAAACACACGCGAGCTTCCGTCTCCGGGAAAGTAGTGATCCGCGATGCCCACAAAGCAGAAGCATTTGTCGAAGTGAGTGCAGACTCAACCGGGCGCTTTCGTTTTGCTGTTCCCGCTTAGCCCGTTTTGGTTGTAGCTAGTGCACTCGGTTATCAAGAGCAGACGTATGACGGCGGGTGAGAACTAACCCTTTCCGTAAGTGAAGAGCGGAGCATTGAAATCGAACTCGCGCGCAAGTAGGCTGGACACGGAAATCGGTACGATTGAGACGAAGCCAGGTGGTTCCGACATCAGCGCAAACTCAAACGTCTGGTTACCAGCTCGTTCGACCAGCCGGTGTGGCTTCAGGAAACTCGGGGACAGGAAGGTGTGAAGAAATTGGTCACAGAGACGTTGTCCTGAAGATAAATTGAGCTCTTTGCTCCCGCGAGCGTCAGTTCGCCGTGAATATCCTTGCCCGCTGCCGACCCAAAATCTTCCGCTTTGTTTCACTCGCTCAAGTTCTTCCATCATGATGCCCACCCGAATCACGAAATCGGCCTGCGATCTTCCCGCTGCTACTGCTGTTCAATGCTGACTTTGTACCGCTCCAGCCTGATCGTGATTTCCCGGGCCGGCAAGCGACACCGGGGATGCCCCGCGAGTTTTGACAGGCCGTCATGCAAGAGCTGAAGGCCTGGTACGCCGGCCTGTTCCAGCAGATCAAGCACCCACAGGACGCCGTGACATTCAACATTCTCGCCAGCCGCCAGATCGCGAAGAACGTTATCTCCCGTCAGTAGGAGCCATTCACGCTCTTTGGCCAGTGCAAGCGCAAAACTATCCGGCACTGACAATGAAGTTCGCACCTGACGATAACGGAGGGCATTGCTGACACCCGCATCACTGACTTCTTCCACTCGCAGTCCCAGCCGCCGCAGCTGTTCTCCCCAGTCTCCCTGCATCTCGCGATCGTAGAGAACGTCAGGGACGGCGAATCCGTGAGGCAGCGCAAACACGGCTTCCAGCAACGCGCCGCGATCAAGATCGATCAGAACGGACGTGTCCGAAACCAGGATCATCACACGGCGACCGCAGCGGGTTCCTCCATGCGACGATTCAGTTCATGTACCGTGATGTTGAGCAACTCGGCCGCCTTGGCTTCCGATATTGCATTTTCGGCGAGTGCGCGATAGCAAAGACGATCGAAGCGTTCGGGCTTCTCCTCTGCCAACTGCTGCGGCTCATATTCAGGCCCCGTCCTGAAACCCAAGCGCGAATATTCACGGAACAATGCCGCCTTGAGCGCCGGCGGGAATATGCCGAGGTCAGCGCAACGATACGTGATCGCCTGCACACTAGCCCCGAACAATTTCTTCAGAGCAAAAAGCTCACTCCAGCCGATAGAGCTCCGATTTCTGCCTACGTTTGACCAAAGCGCTTCTGCAGGCATGAGGAAAGCGCCCGCAAACCTGTGCGCTGCTTTCTCCCGAAATCTTTCATCACCTTGGACATCCATGATCATGTGTCCAAGTTCATGAGCTAAATTAAAACGCTGCCTCTCCCCGTGCACGCCGGTGCAAATAACAATGACGGGGATCGGTTCGCCGCGTGAACGCCGGACCTGCGCCGCGAGCCCGTCGATATGCTCGTTCGACCTAACCACGACCACCTTGATGCCTCGTTCTTCGAGGAGTTCAACGACATCGGGAATGGGATCGATCCCGAGATTCCAGTACTCTCGCAGCGATCTCGCCGCCAGTTCCGCGTCCGCGATTTCGCGCACAGGGAAAGGCGCCTCACGCGGTTTGTCCCATTCGGCGCTGTGCAGACCGAGTATCTCTTCGACCAGCAGATAACGTTCGATCACGTGCAGGGCCTGCGCCTCAATCTGCGCCTCCTCTTTCTTGCTAGCTATCTGCCTTTTCCGGAATTCAACGCCCTCGAGAACCATTTCCTGGTCGCCCACAAGGTAGTCCACCGACACGCGCAGAGCGTGGCTCAAAGCGATCAGGACGCCCGAACTCGGGACGTCCTCGTCCCGCTCGTATTTGCCGATTTGCTGTGCAGATACTCGGTTCTCAATTCGATCCGCGAGCTGCCGGAGCGATAGACCGGCAGCGGCCCTTGCCAGCTTAAGTCGTTTACCGATCATGGATTCCAGCTCCTTCCCTTTGGTTTACAATTATAGTACTATACAGCAGTTTTGTAAACCGCTTGGAATGGGTGCACCAGAAGTTTATTTTCAGTTATATACAAGGAAGAGCGCGGGCCTGCTTTGCCCGTGGGTGGTAGAGAATGCCTTGGACGGTCTCGTCGCCGCTCTTGTAGGACACGGTCTTGCTGTCGCCGGTGGAAGCTGACGCTGCGGACAGAGTGAAAGCCAGCAGTAGCGGGAATAGAAACTTCATCGGAAGCCTCGGCGTTCTGCGTTCGGACATTCTTGCCGAAGTGGAAGGACCATTACAACTGCAACTCCATGTAGAGGGCTCCGGCGATGGGATTGGTGCGGTACGGAGCGATCTCGCGGAAGCCGAGTTTGCGGTACATCTCGACCGCGTCTTTCATTACTGGTTCCACGGTGTCGAGGCGCATGCGCTGGTAGCCGATCTGGCGCGCCTCGCTGATGATGCGGTCCGCCAGCGCTAGTCCGATTCCCTTGCCGCGGAACTGCGGGCGCAGATAGAGGCGCTTCATTTCGCAGATCCCGTCTTCGAGTCTGTGCAGAGCGACGCAACCTGCCACATAACCTTCATACTCGGCCAGCAGAAGCCGGCCTTCCGGTGGGGCGTAGTCGCCGGGCAGGCCGGCTAGTTCCTGGTCGAAATTCTGAAAACACAGGCTGAAGCCCAACGATTGCGCGTACTCAAGGAAAAGCTCGCGGGCTTGTGTGACCTGGCCTGGCGATTCGGCCCGAACGAAGGAAAGACCTTTCACCGCCGAGGCCGCAGAGGTCACCGAGACGGACTTGGGAGGCGGTGTGGGATTGGCTGTCATTCTTATCTCGGCGTTATTGGCGTTCTCGGCGGTAAGAATCGTCGACTAGCCCATCAGCATGCCGCCGTTCACGTTCAGCACATGGCCGGTGACGTACGACGCGTCCTCGGATGCAAGAAACGCAACCGCTCCGGCCACGTCGTCGGGATTTCCGACGCGTCCTAGCGGGATCTGTTTCACAGCGGTCCGCTTGAATTCCTCGCTCAAAACCGCGGTCATGGCGGTTTCGATGAAGCCGGGAGCGACCGCGTTGCAAGTAATGTTGCGCGAGCCGACTTCGCGCGCGATGGCCATGGTCAGCCCGATCAGTCCAGCCTTGGACGCGGCATAGTTTGCCTGCCCAGCCTGGCCCATCTGTCCGAAAACACTGGTGATGTTGATGATGCGTCCCCAGCGCTGTTTGAGCATGGAACCGATGACCTGCTGAATGCAGAGATAGGCGGACGTTAGGTTCGTGTGCAGAACAGCGTCCCAGTCAGCACGCTTCATTCGCATCACGAGTTGGTCGCGGGTGATGCCAGCGTTGTTGACCAGGATGTCGATCTTCCCGAACTGCGCCATCGCCGCCTTCACGACGGACTTCACCTGCTCTTCATCGCTTACATCGAGCGTCAACGCGGCCGCGTTGCCACCCGCCGCGTTAATTTCGAGGACCAGTTCATTCAGCTTTTCCTGGTTGCGTGCGGCAACGGCGACGGTCGCACCGTCTTTGGCCAGCCTGAGGGCGCAGGTGCGTCCGATGCCCTGCGACGCACCGGTGACGAGCGCTACCCGTCCTGAAAGAGACATAAGAGTTCTCCGAACTGCGCGGTGGAACGCAGAATTATACGCGCCGGTGCGCTATTCGGCGCGGCGCAAGGGCCAGATCAGGACCTCCAGCTGACGAGCAAAATGCAACGGCGGAGCGGTTTCCGGCAGGCGAATGGCGGCGGCAGCGGCGACCGTGTTGGTTTCAAGCTCACCTTCTGCGTTCTGCAGGGGCCAGGGGTGGTGATGAATCTCACCTCGATAGACCTGATCGCCATGCGTGGTGTAAAGGCAGTAGCGTTCGGTCAGCCAGTGCTGCAGGGAGCCCTGGGCATTCGGCTGCACTGGGCCGATCGGGTGATAGCGCGCCCGGAATTCCGCAGGTGCGCCACGGCGGCGAGACGAATAATGAATGCTCCCATTGCAGTCCTCAGACGTCATCGCAGCGTGAAAGTAGGGCAGGTGATAGAGGGTCCGTGCGGCCCAAACAGCCGGAAGGTTAGCCGCGTCAAGACTAAAGAAGTAGACGCCTGGCTTGCCGCCGTAGGTCACATACGTTCGCACGTTCAATTCCGGGAAGCGCGAGAGCCCGGGCAGGGCGGGAAGCCAGCGGCCGCGAATACCGCTCATGTGAAAAGGGACGACCCCGATCCAACACTCGCCATCGAACGTGTCGAGCGTCAGTTGTGGAGGGACCAGGAGACGCATCGCGCTGGGCGGCAGCGGCCAGTGAGCGAAGAGGAGATCGTGCCAGATCTGCTTCATCACCCAGGGGTTAGACGGCAAGGGCCAGGGCCGATGCGTGGTCGACTGAAGCAGAGGATGCACTCAATAGTTTAGCGCCAACCCAGCGCCCGCCCGATCACGCCAACCACCACGACCACCACGGCAATCATGAACGAGTGGCAGCCATGCCGGTGCGGATCGAGCCCGACCAGACAGCGCGGATCGGTGGTGAGACGCGCGACGAAGAGGAGGGTCAAGACGGCGAGTTCGGTCCACAGCCCCCGGCGTTCGCCGCGGCGAAGCGGGATCAAGGCCATCATGATGCCCGCGACAACGACAGCGCTTGCCAGCGCCTACGGGCCAAGGCGCGGCATAGGAGGCAAGCATTGCCGGATGAAGATAGGAATGCGCCCGGGCATAAGCCGGCGCCCTAAGCGAGGTGTGGAGCAGCATCGCCTATGCGGCGACGACAAGTCCGACCCCCGCTTTTCGCATGGTGTAAAACAGCCCGCGAGCCGGGTTGTCATTTGTCTAACGATTGCGCGTTGCGTCGCTGGCAAGTAACATTCGAACACTCCCATGCCTCAGAATGCGACGAACGAAGTGATGGTGATGCCCAAACCCTCCAATCGGAACTCCACCGCAGCAGGCGCGGTTTCTGCCCCTGGACACCGCTCCGCGCAGCGAGCGTCGGGTCCTGAACCGGTGGCCCCGCCCGAAAAGCCTTCTTCGGACACGCCTTCTACCGAAGTCTTCGCCGTGTTCGGCGTCGAGCCGGAGATTCAGGCCTACGCCATGGCCAAGTATTCGCGGTCGGCGCTATCGATGAAGGAGTCGCTGCGCGAGATCAGTTCGCAGAAGGCGGAGAAATTTCTCAATACGTTTTACTTTCAATACGGGCATCGTTCGATCGCGGACCTGGCGCACGTTGCGCTCGCGGTCGAGAGACTGTCGATTCTGGCCGCCATCGAATTAGCCGACGAGCAGCGCTGGGACGGCCAGGAGCGCTCCACCCGTTATCAGGACTTCAAAAAGAGCGGCTACTACATCCCCGATTTCGGCGACGACGACGAAGCGGGCAAACTCTATCGCGAGTCGCTGGACTTCCTGTTCGCCGAGTACGAAGGGCTTTCCGCGCACATGACGCAGTACCTGATCAGCATCACGCCCAAGCCTTCCGATCTGAAGCAGGAGGCGTACGAGCGCACTCTGAAGGCACGGGCGTTCGACATTACGCGCTACCTGCTGCCGCTGGCGACGAACACTTCGCTGGGCGAGATCGTCAATGCGCGCACGCTGGAGACGCAGGTGGCGCACCTGCTCTCGCATACGCACAAAGAAGTGCGGCAGTTGGGCGAGTCATTGAAGAAGGCGGCGACGGGCGCGGCGTACAACGTCAATGCCGATTCTCTGCGGGAACTAGTCGAGCAGATTCGTGCGGTGAATTCCGAGTTGGGTGCGCGGGCCGAGCAGGAATTGCTGCGCGAGGTCCGGGTGGCGCCGACTTTGGTGAAGTACGCTGATCCGAATCCGTATGAAATGGAGACGCGGCGGGAACTGCGGCAGGCGGCGCAGGAGTTCATGGAGGACGAACCACTCGCGCCCTCCAAGGCAATCGTGGATTTGCTCGACGAAGAACCCCTCGAGGTGGAGATCGCCAGCACGCTGCTCTACGAGCATTGCCATCACTCCTATCGCCAGATTCGGCAGGCGGTGCAGGTGGCGGGGGAACGACGGCGGCGGGAGATCATCGACCTCGGACTGCGGCATCGCGGCAAGCACGACGAGATGCTGCGCGGGTTCCGCGCCGGGCAGCAGTTCCGCTTCGACATACTCATGGACACGGGCGGCTTCCGCGACATGCACCGTCACCGGAGGTGCATCCAGGTGATGCAGAGATTCACCACACAGCACGGCTACGAGATGCTGCTCGATCTGGACGATGCCGGCGTGCGCCCGGGCTTCGACGCGGCCATGCGCAGGATGCAGACGACGGTCGAAACGCTCGCGAAGCGCAGAACGCCCGAGGCCGAAGAGAATTCGCAGTACGCGATCCCGTTGGGGTTTCGAAAGAGGGCGCTATTTAAAATGGATTTTGCCGAGGCCGTGTACATTTCGGAACTCCGAACGACGCCAGCGGGGCACGTTTCCTATCGCAACGTCGCGTATGCGATGTATGAAGCCGTGGCTCGGAAGTATCCGGCTCTGGCGAAGTACTTCCGGGTGCACGACGTGACGGCGCCGGTGGATTTGTTGCAGAGGTAGTGTGGCGCGGGCACTCTTGCCCGCGCAGACAAGGGATGGGATGGGGTTGCTCGAAATCGGAAAAATGGTATTCGAGGTGAGGTCAGGAAGATCCCCAGTGGTGGATTTCGCTGGTTAGAATTCGCGGGCAGGAGTGCCCGCGCCACATCACCCTTCGCCCGTTTTGGAACGATTTCCACCGTAATCATTCTTAATTCGCCTTTTCTTCGCTTTCATTCCTATGTATAATCCGGCCAGACTTAGAGAGCACTTAAGTTTGGCACTCTTAAAGGAGCCACTCCATGGCGGACGAGCGGGGCAAGGCGATTGACCTGGCGGTATCACAGATTGAAAAACAATTCGGCAAAGGCTCGATCATGCGGTTGGGCTCGAAGGAAGCAATCGTCCCCATCGCGGTGATCCCGACGGGCTCGATCTCATTCGATGCAGCGCTCGGCGTGGGCGGCTTCCCGCGCGGGCGCGTGGTGGAAGTATTCGGCCCGGAATCTTCGGGCAAGACCACGATCACACTGCAAGTAATCGCCGAGGCGCAGAAAACCGGCGGCATGGCTGCATTCGTCGACGCCGAACACGCGCTCGATCCCGCCTATGCCAAGAAACTCGGAGTCGATGTCGACAACCTATTGGTCTCGCAGCCCGACTACGGCGAGCAGGCGCTGGAGATCACCGAAGCTCTCGTGCGCTCGAACGCGATTGACGTGCTGGTGGTGGATTCGGTGGCGGCCCTGGTACCCAAGGCCGAACTCGACGGCGAAATGGGCGACAGCCACATGGGGCTGCAAGCGCGCTTGATGTCGCAGGCGCTGCGCAAGCTGACCGGAACCGTCTCCAAGTCGAGAACGTGCCTGATCTTCATCAACCAGATCCGCGAAAAGATTGGCGTGATGTTCGGCAACCCGGAGACCACGACTGGGGGGCGCGCGCTGAAGTTTTATTCGTCCGTGCGCGTCGATATTCGGCGCATTGCCGCCATCAAGGAAGGCGATGTGGTCACCGGTTCGCGGACGAAAGTGAAAGTGGTGAAGAACAAAGTCGCGGCGCCGTTCCGCGAGGCCGAGTTCGACATCCTTTATGGAGAAGGCATCTCGCGCGAAGGCGACCTGCTCGACCTGGCGGTCAACAACAACATCCTCGAAAAGTCCGGGTCGTGGTTCAGCTACAAGGGCGAGCGCATTGGCCAGGGCCGCGAGAATGCCCGCCAATTCCTGAAGGACAACAAAGATGTCCTGGCCAAACTCGACACCGAGGTGCGCAAGACGCTCGGATTAACCACCGCCCAGGCACAACCCGCGGCCACGGCCCAGGCTGCCCCTCCGACAGGGCGCGTTACTACAATGCCGAGCGCCCCGCCGGAGCCGGTCAAAGTGCCGGTGGCAGCAAAGCGCTAGCTAACGGACTGTCATCCCGAGCAACGTGTTTGCTGGTGTCAAAGGTGGTGGTAGCACAGGCAAGAACCCAGATCCCTCGCGTTGCTCGGGATGACAAAATTTGGCACAGTTAAATCTCGCGCCACAATGAAAACTCGCCAATTGCCATCTCCACTCCTGCCCGCATAGAATCTCCTATTGCTGCAACTCGGCTCGAACGCGTCACCTTTTCCGGTGAGGACGATTGACGAAAGGCACCGCTGTTTATCCCGGCTCGTTTGATCCGCCCACCAACGGGCACCTCGATCTGATTGAGCGGGGCAGCAAGATCTTTGAGGAACTGGTGGTCGCCATCCTGCGCAACTCGGAGAAGAGCCCGATGTTCAGCGTGGCGGAACGACTGGAGATGCTGCGGGAGTTGACGGCTGACCTGAAAAACGTGCGGCTGGACACGTTCGACGGCCTGATGGTCGAGTTCGCTAAGTCCATCGACGCAAAGTGTGTACTGCGCGGCATTCGGGCCATCAGTGACTATGAGTACGAACTGCAGATGGCGCTTATGAACCGCAAGCTTGAGCCCACGCTGGAGACCGTGTTCATGATGCCGGCCGACAAGTATTCTTATGTCAGTTCGCGGCTGGTGCGGGAAGTGGCGCAAGCGGGGGGCCCGGTGAAGGGACTTGTCCCGGAAGTCGTCGAGCAAAAGCTGCGGGAGAAGCTCGATCCCGCCTACAAGCTGCGGGAAGCAGATTTGATCGAAGTCCCGAGGAGAAGGAAGAAGAAGGCATGACCACCGCAACCACCGAAGCATTGCGACTCACTGACCGAATCAACCGCATCGAACCCTCCGCCACGATGGCGGTGGTGGCCGAGGCCGAAAAACTTCGCACGCAGGGAATCGACGTGGTCGATTTCGGCGCGGGCGAGCCCCATTTTGCCACGCCGCAGCACATCAAGGACGCGGCGATCGGCGCCATCCATGGGAACTTCACCAAGTACACAGCTGTGGGTGGTACGACCGAGCTGCGGGATGCTATCACGCACCGGCACAACGTGGACTTTGACTCGGGCTACCGGCGCGAGGAAGTCATCGCGTCGGTCGGCGGCAAGCATGCTTTGTTCAATACCATTCAGGTTCTGGTCGATCACGGCGACGAAGTGATTCTGCCCGTGCCTTACTGGGTTTCGTTCAAAGACATTGTGCGCTACGCAGGCGGAAGTTGCGTGCTTCTCGAAACCGACGAGGCGCGGGGATTCCGCGTTACGGCCGAAATGGTAGCGCGACTGATCACATCGCGAACAAAAGCGATCATCCTCAACTCGCCGTCGAATCCTTCGGGCTCAGTGATGAGCCCTGAAGACATGACCGAGGTGATTCGCCTGGCGCACCAGCGCGGCATTTGGGTGCTCTCCGACGAGTGCTATGTGTATTTGAACTATACGGGGAAGCTTTTCTCCGTGGGAGTGTTGCGCGAGTACAAGGAACGGATGGTATTGCTCGGCTCGCTCTCGAAGACGTATGCGATGACCGGCTGGCGCATGGGATACGGGATGGCGCCGGCGGCGGTGGCCAGTGCGATGGCCAAACTGCAGAGCCAGTCGACCTCGAATCCGACCTCGATCGTGCAAAAGGCAGCCGTGGCCGCGCTGAAGGGGCCGCAGGAGTGCGTCGAACAAATGCGCCGCGAGTACATTGAACTGCGCGACCACGTCGTGCAGGGCTTGCGCTCAATCCCGGGTGTGAGCTGCACCCTGCCGGAAGGAGCCTTCTACGCTTATCCGAATATTTCGTCGTTTCGGGGACGGGGCGGCCTGAAGTCGGCGTCAGACGTGGCGGGACGGCTATTGCGCGAGGCTCACGTCGCGACGGTCCCCGGCGAAGGCTTCGGGACGAACGATCACATCCGCGTTTCCTACGCCACCTCGAAGGCGGAGCTAGACCGCGGCCTCGAACGCATGCGGAAGTTCTTCGCGGCGCTGTAATCGAATTCGTTACCTCCATGAAGCGAGATTTCGCATCCAGGTCGGTGCTGCCCGGTGCTGTCCTGTCTAGGGCGCTTGTACTTTCCGGGCAGAGCGTACAACCTCCACCAGGATGGAAGATGTCTCGGGACGGGACTAATCGAATCTACCAGCCAACGGATCTGCCCATAGCGAGTTCATTCAGGCTCACTGTCGAGTCACCTTCAAATCTAGGAGGCAAGGATCTCCAGCACTGGTTCACGGATCGCGTGCAGGAGGATGGTGCTCGGCAAGGCTCGCTGGAGAGGAGCGATCCGGTTCAACGAGGTGCCTTTGGTGTGCTTGGACTGGAGCGCATTTTCCTCAAATCCAAGAGCGCCTGGGACCTGGTGCATGTGGCCCTTGCTTTGAAAGAGCATCGCGTCCTTTTCTGCCATTCTGCTTCGAACGTGCCGGAATCCCCCTCTTTCCACCGCTACATTCGTGACGCGGGGAAATTGGGCGGACAGCTCGCCAGAAGCATAGATGGCGCCCCGGCTGCCGCCAAATGAGGACTGCGATCGAGAGGCTGTATCCACTATTGATGCTGCCCGGATTTGATCCGCGCCCCTGGGGAACGCAAGATTTGTCGCCGATTTATCCCAACCACAAGTTCGTGGAGAAGATTGGCGAAGCGTGGTTGAGCGGGGACGAGTGCAAGGTGGCGAATGGGCCGCTCAGCGGCAAGACTCTCGCGCAGTTGAGCGAGCAGCATCAGCGTGAGCTGGTCGGCGATGCAGCACGCGATCCCCGGCGGTTTCCGCTGTTGCTGAAGTTTCTTTTTCCCCACGAAAAACTTTCGGTGCAGGTTCATCCCGATGACGAGCAGGCGGTGCGCATTGGCCAACCCTGGGGCAAGACAGAATGCTGGTACGTGGCTCATGCCCGTCCAGGATCTCAGATCGCGCTGGGGCTAAAACCAGGTGTGACGGCGCTTCAATTGGAAGAAGCGATTCATCAGCAGGGCGCGGAGAAATTGCTTAACTGGATCAATGTTTATGCGGGTGACATGATCTACGTCGCTGGCGGAACGGTGCACACGCTGGGCCCGGGTTCGGTGATCGTCGAGACCCAGCAGCAATCCGACACGACCTACCGCCTGTATGATTACGGGCGGCCTCGGGAGTTGCACCTGAAAGACGGCATGGCCGCGGTCAAGGAAAAAGTGAGCTCGGGGAAGGTGGTGCGGCCCGCACCGAGCGACCTCGGCGGCGGCAACCGGCACGCGCCGTTGGTTGCGGCTCCTTATTTTGTGGTGGACATGTTTGAGGCGAAGGCACCGCTGGAATTGTCGACGCGCGGCGACTGGGGAAGGAGTTCGGTGCAGATTCTTGTCGCGGTCGAGGGCTGCGGAGTGGTCGAGGCACGAGGTATGGAACCCGTTACGATCGCCAAGGGCGACGCCATCGTTGTCCCCGCGTTCATCGGAGAATTTGGCGTAAGGCCGCAGTGGGCGCTTGAGTTTCTTCGAGCCTACGTACCAGGAAGACAACTCCCCGAACCGGAAACGCGAATGTAGTTTCGGCTTGATCTTTGATCCGTGTAGATCCGTGAGAATCCGTGGCTAAGTACTCGACTTTCTGTCCCGTGATCCTGGCTGGAGGGCGCGGCACGCGCTTTTGGCCCATGAGCCGGAAGAAGCGCGCCAAGCAATTGCTCGCGCTCGACGGCAAGCAGACGATGATTCAGCAGACGGTGCAGCGTCTGTTGCCCCTGGCTCCGGCAAAGAAGTTTTGGATCATCACCAACGAAGATCTGCGGCCCGCGATCACCAAGCAACTGCCGAAGCTTCCCAAGAACCAGGTGCTGGCAGAACCGGTCGGGCGCAACACCGCCCCGGCGATCGGGTTGGCCGCGTTCCTTTTGTTGCGCCACGATCCCCACGCCGTGATTGGCATGTTCCCCTCCGATCACGTAATCGCGGACGAGTTGCAATATCGTGAGACGCTCGAGCGTGGAATCGACCTCGCTGCCGCCGGCGACAACATTGTCGTTCTCGGCATCCGGCCTAATCGAGCCGAAACCGGCTATGGTTACATCGAGGCAGGTCGCTCGTTTCAAGGGGAGGCTTTGCGGGTGCGACGCTTCATCGAAAAACCCGACGCCAACAGGGCTGCGGAATTTGTGGCCGCCGGAAACTATTTCTGGAACAGTGGCATGTTCTTGTGGAGCGCGCGCACCCTCGCCGATGCATTGCGGGAACATCTGCCGAAAACTGCGGCCGTGCTGGAAGAGATCGCGTCAGCCGGAACGCAGAAGTTCGCAGCCACATTTCGCAGGCTTTATCCCAAATGTGAAAACATCAGCGTGGATTATGCGGTGCTGGAACCGCGCTCGGCAAAGGGTGAGCAGGCGGGCAACATTTTTTGCCTGCCGGCTGATTTCGGATGGAACGATTTGGGTTCGTGGACGGCGCTGCACGAGCACCACATGGCGAAGAGTAATCCCCCGGAAGGCAATCTGGTAGCGGGCTCCGGCATGTTCCTCCTTAATGCCCGCGGAAACTACGTGCACGCTCCGGGTAAGTTTGTCGCCGCGGTTGGCGTGAGTGACCTGGTGGTCGTTGAAACGGAGGACGCCTTGCTGATCACAACACGCAAGCACGCGCAGGACGTGGGTAAGATCGTCAAGTATCTCGACGAGAACAAGCTGCACAATTTGACCTAGAGAAAATCCTGGCCAATGGCGCAAGAGATCAAATTCGGAACCGATGGCTGGCGCGGACTCATCGCCGACGACTTCACCTTCGACAATGTGCGCCGTGTGGCCGGTGCGATCGCTTCTTACGTACTGAAGTACGAAGATGCGAAGCGCGGAGTCATGATCGGATACGACGCCCGTTTTGCATCGCCCCGAGCCGCGCAGATCGTGGCCGAAGCTCTTTCCGCCGCCGGCATTTCCGTGAAACTCGCCAATGACTACACGCCGACGCCCGCAGTTTCCTATGCCGTCAAGCACCAAGGCGCAGCGGGCGGAGTCATGATCACTTCGAGCCACAACCCGTGGAACTGGAACGGAGTGAAATTCAAGGGCAATTTCGGCGGGTCTGCGACGCCTGGAATCATGAAGAAGATAGAGGATGAGTTGGCCGCTGGCGCCACGCCGAAGGGGACCAAGGCTGCCATCGAAGAGGTCGATTTCAAGAATCCCTACATCGCTGCCGTTTGTGGCTTCGCCGACATGGACCTCATCGCCAAGACAAAATTTAAATTCGCAGTGGACGCGATGTACGGCTCCGGTCGCGGGGTTCTAACTGGGATCTTTGCCGACCGCGGCGTGCATTACGTTGCGATTCGCCAGGAAGTCAACCCGCTATTTCCGGGGATCAATCCCGAGCCGATCGAGCCGCACACCAAGATGCTGCAGGAAACAGTAGTTCGCGAGAAGTGCGACGCCGGCCTGGCCACTGATGGTGACGCGGACCGCATCGGCGCCGCCGCCGAAGACGGCACCTTCGTCGATTCCCACAAAATTTTCTGTGTGCTGCTGCGTTGGCTTCTGGAGCGCAAGAAATGGCCGGGGGACGTGGTGCGAGCCTTCAACACCACGCGCATGCTCGACCGTATCGCCCTAAAGCATGGCCGCAAGCTGCACGAGACTTCCATCGGCTTCAAGTACGTTGCCGATCTGATGATGGATCACGAGATTCTGATTGGCGGCGAAGAGTCGGGCGGCATCGGCTATTCGCGGTTTCTCCCCGAGCGCGATGGAGTGCTGAACTGCCTGCTTCTGGCCAACGTCATGGCCGAAGAGGGCAAACCCCTCGGGCAGTTAGTCGCGGATTTGCAGCGAGAGTTCGGCCCGCACTATTACGGACGCCGCGATCTGCACCTCCCCGAGGACGTCAAACAGAACGCGATTCAGCGTGCCCGCGCGGAGAGTACGCAAACGCTCGGCCGTTACCGGATATTGAAGAAGGAGCACCTCGACGGAGTGAAGTTCTTCCTCGATGCGCCCGCCAACGGGAATGGAGCGGAAGCGTGGGCGTTATTCCGCGCCTCGGGAACTGAGCCGCTGCTACGGCTCTACACCGAAGCTTCGTCCCCTGACTTGGTCGCCGAACTTCTAACCACGGGCGAGAGCTTCGTGAGGAACCAGTAGTATGGGAGTCGCGCCGGGCGCAATTTTGATCATTCGCCCGTCCGATTTCGGCGCAATAGTGCGATACTGGTAAATAGCGCGTTGAATAAATCATTCGTGACGACAAACGTTTCCATTCCGGTTCAGGCCGATTCGTCTGAGGCCCGCCGCTACAATCACATCCGGCGGTGGCTGGGAATTGCCGACTTCATCATCGGCCTCGTATTTCTGATCGTCCTGCTGGTTACGGGATGGTCGGGCTGGTTGCGCGATCTCGCCTATCGCCCATTCCAGAATTATTCCCTGGCAGTTTTCGTGTACTTGCTGCTCCTGCTGCTCATCAGCAAAGCCCTTGGCATTGGGTTGGACTACTACGGATACCGTCTCGAGCGACGCTATAAACTCTCGACGCAGCGATTTCGCGCCTGGATTTGGGACGAGGTAAAAGGCTTTCTGGTGGGACTGGTGTTGGGCAGTGTGGTCGTGGAACTGTTGTATTACACCATCCGGCAGTGGCCGGAAAGATGGTGGTTGCTGGCTTGGGCGCTGTTCATGGTGTTGTTCGTGCTACTAGCTCAGCTGGCTCCGGTGGCGCTGTTTCCAATTTTTTACAAGTTCGAACCACTGGACGATGAAGAATTGCGGCGGCGACTGGTCGTGCTCAGCGAGCGCGCTGGGACGCGAGTGCGCGGCGTCTACCGATGGAAACTCTCGGAAAAGAGCAAGAAGGCGAATGCAGCACTCACCGGCCTGGGCGCGACCCGGCGCATCATTTTGGCCGATACGCTGCTCGACAACTACAGTTCCGATGAAATCGAAGCGGTCTTGGCCCACGAGCTCGGCCACCACGTCCACCGCCACATTCTGAAGAGCATCTTCGTGCAGGCCGCGATCACGCTGTTCGGCTTCTGGGCCGCCAATTGGGCCTTGCATTATGCCGTGGATCGCCAACTGTTCGAGTTCGTGCAGGTTTCTGATTTTGCCAACCTGCCGCTCCTGGCGCTGGTGGCTACTGTGCTTTCGTTGCTGCTGATGCCCGCCCTCAACGCCTACTCGCGCTACAACGAGCGGCAGGCGGACCGCTACGCTTTCGAATCCATCGCCAGCGTTGAGCCCTTCATTTCTTCGATGAATAAGCTGGCAGAACAAAACCTGGCGGAGCGAACTCCCGGGAAATGGGTGGAATGGTTTTTCCACTCCCACCCTTCCATCTCGCGACGTCTGGCGGCAGCCGACGAGTGGGGACGAACCCAAACCGCGCATCCGCACATTTGATCGAAGCTTCGCCCTCCTTTGCAGCCTCGCTGCTCACCGCTCCCGTAGAAGCTCAATCACGCGCTGCAGATCCTCTTCCGTATCGACCCCCACGCTGTCATGTGGAGTCTCGCCGACAAAGATCGGAATGCCATTTTCCAGGAAACGCAATTGTTCCAGCCGCTCGCTCCGCTCGAGCGACGACTCAGGAAGAGTCACGAAACGGTCCAGGGTAGGCTTGCGATAGGCGTATAGCCCGAGGTGCTTGAAATATCTCGGTCGGGTGCCGTCCCGATCGAAGGGAATGGTGGCGCGCGAAAAATAGAGAGCGCTCCCGTTCCGGTCGGTCACAACTTTCACGGCGTTGGGATTGGCAATATCGACCTCTGCTGCCGGCGTCATCAGCGTGCCCACTTGTGCCGCGGGATTCTCGATGACCTGCAACAAGGTCGCGATGTGCTCGGATCGGGTCAGCGGCTCGTCCCCCTGAACGTTGATGTAGACCTCAGCGGCTTCACGATTGGAGACTTCGTGCACCCGTTCGGTACCGCTTCGATGCGCGGGCGAAGTCATCAGTGCCTTCCAGCCGCGCTCGCGACAGACACGCAGGATTTCCTCGGAGTCGGTAGCCACGATGACATCGGCGAGCAGGTTGGAGGAGCGCACAGCCTCGTACACCACGCCGATCAACGGCTTGCCCGCGATCTCACACAGCATCTTGCGCGGGAGGCGCGTCGAGGCCAAGCGGGCAGGGATGACGGCGATCGCTCTCATGGTCGGGCGTTATTTCGAATTGAGGTTCAGAGCGGTCGGATGGGCGGGCTGATACAGGCCAATCGCCCCGCCACTCGGCAAGGGAATCGTAGTCTTGATGCCCCAGGGAGCTCTTTCCACCTCGGTGCAGCGAACATTCTTCGCTTCGAGCGACTTGATCAAGGCCTCGAGGTCGTCGCACATCAGGTACAGCACCGCGCCGAGCAGATCATGGCCGGCATGGCGTTGCGAAAACTCGCCGTCCAGCGGGTGGATGCCGGCTTCGGCCGGTGGCATCGCGAAAATCATCCATCCTTCGCCGACGTCTACATAGCGGAACCCGAGGACGTCGCGGAAGAAGGCACGGTCCGCCTCGGGATCTTTGCTGTAGAGCAGAAAATGAGCACCGATGATCATGCCGCAGAGTATATCCCGGCGGGCACGCACCGTTTGACCAATTTCGCGACCGCTCTTAGCATCAAGAATTGGACCTAACGCTCCAACCGGGTTCGTTGCCTCCAGGCAGCGAAAGTGCGCGTTTCGTGCGGTCGCCGAAGTTCCTTTCGCACATTCTCCCCGATTTGCAGCCAGTGGCGGTGTAGCTCAGGTGGTTAGAGCGACGGTCTCAAACCGCGCGGAAGTTTTTCACTCTTCGCCTCATCGACTCAGGCTCCGCTGCGCTTCGGCGATGATGCTGAGGATTTACTCTCCAACCGGCGCATGATCAAAAAGCCACTCTAAGCGCCTTGCGAAAATCCGCCGCTCCGGTTAGAAGAAGCGGTTGAAAACCCTATAAGTCCCTAAGATACTTCTTATTTGCCCGTTGACGGGTACGCACCTACTCAAGCACCCATCTGCTCCCGGCGGGCGAAGCGGGTGGTTACATTTGTCAAAATGTCGTTGGCTTCTCCATAATAGCGTCAAATCCCTATAAGTCATACGGACCTAGGTTCCATCCAAGGGGACTCTTATTGCCTCCAATACCCCCGGACGCCCGAATCTCCCAAGCGCTGATACCCTAGACTTATGGGCACGTATGGACCTGACAAGACGAGTTAACGGGCGGCCAATAGCCCTGCACGGACATACGTCAGGCGGCAGGAAAAGCCCGACAAAGCCCGACATAAGTGTCGTAGCGAAAAGATGATGATCCGCTGCCGCCATCCCCGCCACAGGAACTATCTGACGTATGGCGGATCGGGCGTTCGGGTCTGTGACCGCTGGCGGGATTTCCGGGACTTTTTCGCCGATATGGGAACGAGCGGACGGGGCGACCCTTAGGCAGAATACTGGACATGGGCAACTATGAGCCGGGAAAATGTCTTCTGGCAAACCAGAGAAGAACAAACTCTCGCCCAAATGAACAAATGGGCATTATTGGATGGGATTCGTCACGGGCGACCTGTACCGAGACTGGATGCGGGGCTATTTGCCAGGGCTGGCCGCTGTAACCATTTAACGCATTGAATAACCAATACCTTGGTGACCCATCGCCGTTGCGTCACCATTGGTTGAATGGAGAGAGTTGCCGCGAATCTTAACCCCAACCCACTCGCCCGCAAAATGGCCTAGAGGTACATTTCCCGCGAGCGGTTGACCAGTGATATAGAAGATTTTACGTCAACAACCAACCTGCTCCCACTTGAGCTTTGGACCTACCGACGAGCCATGACTTTGATTTCAAACAACTTTGGCCACAGCTTTCCTGTGATGAAGAGTCGATCTCCTGTCGAGTCATAAGCAATACCGTTCAGAACGGCATCAGGGCCCGCAAGCTCCCTTTTGTCGATGATGTCGCTCAAATCAATCCACCCGATAACCGTCCCAGTGCGTGGAGAAACGCGGACGATTTTATTGGCCTGCCAAATATTGGCGTAGATTTCCCCATGAATGTATTCGAGTTCATTCAGATTTTGAATCCCGTGGCCTGTCTCGTCGGTGACGTGTATGCGCCTCGTCTCTCGAAACGATTTTGGATCTAAAAAACGCAGATACGAAGTTCCATCGCTCATAATCAGTTGAGCGGCATCGTGCGTCAGACCCCATCCCTCGCCCTCGTACTGAAATGTCCGCACCAAAGAGAAGCTAAAGCGGTCGTACACAAAGCCTTTGTGCGCCTTCCACGTCAATTGAATCAAGTTGCTGCCCCAATCCGTAAGCCCTTCGCCAAAATACTCGGGGGGAAGGTCGAGGTTCTGCATGACTCGTCCCGTGTTCAAATCGACCATCCGCAATGATGACCTGCCGTTGAGGCCCGTGCTCTCATACAGGTGACCGTCAACGTAAATCAACCCTTGCGTGTATGCCTTGGAATCGTGCGGATATATGTGAACGATCTTGTAGGTATCAGAGTGGGCCGAGGGCGGCTTCGCGACCGCTGATGCTGTGGCCGCACAGAGAAACAATCCAAGAACACATGGGCATCGACACATGAACGGTCAGATTAAGGCAATTCGATTGTTGACGTAAACCGCGTTTCACTCATTGAGAATTGACCGATCTAGGATGAGTGAAATGGTGATTGCTTCGCCAGCAACGACCAAGGAGGGCGAGTTGACAGGGAGAAGCAACCACTTCTACACTTCGGTCCTACCCCGGGAACCTCAGGGAATCCTAGTCGCCAGTTCACAGGAAACCAACCACAAATCTTTTCAAGAAGGAGAATGACCCATGAAGAACATCGTTCTGGTTCACGGAGGTTTTGTAGACGGCTCTGGCTGGGAAGGTGTCTACAGTATCTTGAAGAAGGACGGCTACAACGTCAGCATCGTCCAAAACCCTACGATATCGTTGAAGGACGACGTGGCGGTTACCAAGCGCATTCTTGCAGCGCAGGACGGATCGGCAATTCTCGTCGGCCACTCCTACGGGGGGGCGGTAATCACTGAAGCCGGAATCGATCCCAAGGTTACGGGACTCGTTTATATCACCGCCTTTGCTCCGGACAAGGGCGAGTCCGTGGCCACGCTGATCCAGAATCCACCGCCCGGCGCACCCGTACCGCCGATACTGCCGCCGCAAGACGGCTATTTGTTCCTCGACAGGTCGAAGTTCCCCGCCTCCTTCGCTGCCGACGTGAACGCAGAAAAAGCTGCGTTCATGGCCGACTCCCAGGTCCCCTGGGGCGTGGAGGCTCTCAACGGCAAGATCAGTGAACCGGCGTGGAGAGCCAAGCCAAGTTGGTACCTGATCGTTACCGATGACAAGATGATTCCACCTGATGCACAGCGTTCCATGTCCAAGCGGGCTGGCTCCACGGTCGTTGAGGTCAAGGGGAGCCATGCGATTTACGTGTCGCAGCCCGAGGCTGTCGCAGCTCTTGTCGAAAAAGCCGCCAAGAGTGTGAAGACCTCTGCCGCTGCTTAGTAACTCTGGGGATTGCCGCTCGGTAGGACCGGTGCTCGTCACGGGGAGAGGTCTGCCCGACTGCTTGGGTCTGAGGCTTGCACGATAACTGTTGTTGAGGCGATTACGCGCATCGACCTCCGGGCAAACCCGTAATCGACTGCCCACGAACGCTTGCAAAGCCTTGCCCGCTAAAACAATAACGATCTTTTAAGATGGGAGTCGTTACGGGCGACTCTCCGCAATTACCTGGCTACCAAGTATGAGTTTCACGAGGCGGGAACTACTTCCAACCCGAGCAAATTCTCCGACAAATCTATGCAGGCACGAAGGCGAAGCTAGAAAAGCGCTTCACCCTTTCTCAAGGGGAAGGTGTTGTGCTCTCCGTTCTTGGTGTTTTTCTAAGTTTTTCTATTGCTC
Source organism: Candidatus Sulfotelmatobacter sp. (assembly GCA_035511455.1). GTDB lineage: Bacteria > Acidobacteriota > Terriglobia > Terriglobales > Acidobacteriaceae > Sulfotelmatobacter. Next base: position 20,876 of record DATKFH010000044.1, read on the forward strand.
GTTGAGGTGATGGTTTGTCCTCGCGTCCTAGAATGGCGAATGGCCAGCCGTTGTTGAAGTAGTGGAATTACACTCATTCCCTGCCGGAGAATCTTCTGTGACAGCGCGAAGCATAAGCATCACTTTCCATTTTTATTTTCAATCACAGGCGACTTGTATACTGCGTATCTCCTGTGCGATTTAGTTCGAGTCCGGAAGAATAGGTTTCGGCCAGAATCGGACCACTTTCCCTCGTATGGTTTTGCCTTCGCCATACATTGCGAATTGAAATATCTTCTCTTCTTTCTGATTCAACTCTCTATACCGCCCATTTTCGACTGCGATTACATACCCGCCCGCGCACGAGATACAAGCGGCTGCGGAAATTACGGTGGCGTGCTCATGGTCACAACCAAGAAGACAACCGGAGTCAGTCCACGCGGCGAAGTAGTACAGGGGAGTCATAGTTCGTCTCAATTCGACACGCAATGTTCGCTTTCCGGACAACTGCTGAGACAGAACTTTGACGGTGAAAAGCTGTTGAGTCCAGAGGGATTGCAGGTTGACCTGTAACGGAAGTAACTTAGAATCTCGAAATGAGATGAGGCGAACGACAAATGAACATTGAGACGAAAACGACGATTCCGTGACGAAAGTAACCAACTGATATCCGGCTTAGATTGCCTTACCGATTGAAGACGGCATAATAGGCGCGTGAGAATACTCGTTGTTGATGACGACCTTGCGTCTGAAGACCTTCGGGACTTCTTCAAAGCAAGACTGACTCTGACTCCCCTGAGAAACCTTGACCGGGCGAAGCTCGACACGAGACTTCGTCAGCTCTGTTTTGAATTGGAGTTCGTATTCGATGGGAATGAAGCCCTGACGCGTTACCACCATTCCGGCCCGTACGATCTGGTGTTGACCGACCTTTGTCATCCCGGCACGGACGGAGTGGAGCTTGCGCGAGCCATCCGGCGAGAAAATCCGACTCAGGCCCTCGCGATCTACACGGCCCGTATCAGTCCGGGTCCCTTTCTTGACGCCTTGTGGCAACTCCGTATCCCCGCCGCTGACAAACTGGGCGCAGATCAGGCATTGCTAGAACTAGTGGAAGATGCGTTGACGAGCAATAGCGAGAGGATTGCCGAGTGCCACCCCGTAACCGTGCAGTAGAGTCATTTCTAGGGGAATATTCAAAAGTAATTTTCTCCGGGGAGTGGCCGCATCGGCGCCGGGGCGAAACTGAACAAAACTCGCCCTAGTTGCCCCGAACGGGCTGGCTGGTTTGTTGGCTGGTTACTGGTTCTTGGCTAGGAACTGTTCGAGTGCCTTGCCCAAGATGGCCTCGGGCGTCGTCCCATGTGGCTTCGCGGCTTCGGCCAATTGCTCGTAGGATTGCCGGCCAATCTTCGTTTCTGTCATTGGTTTCTGTCCCCCGTTATTTGAGTTCTTCAAGCGTTGCTGCATCCCGCCCCTTGCGGCACGGAGACGGATTCGAAAGATCGGCGTGTTCGAAAAACGATTAGGTCTTGGTTGTCCTCTTTGCCGCTTTGACCTTTGCCCATTCCGCTTCTGCTGGCCCGCCACCGTCGCCCGGTAACTCTGCTGCGCTTTCCACCGCGACCATTTCCGTGCCGCCTTCCGGCACTCCTCGCTGCAATAGCGCCCGGCGCGCTTGCTGGGGGCGAAAGCGCTCCGCGCGGCCTCTCAGCAAGCATGGCCGTGTCCGCGCCGGCGAACCGACTGTCTCCGCCGCTTGGCGTCTTGCTTTTCGACTTGGCTTGTAGCATTTTCGAGAGGGCCCATGGAGGTGATTGCTCCCAGAGGGTCACGCGCTGGAGGGGGCTCCACTCCTCTCCGGGGCCAAGCAAACCTCCGGCTCACTGCAAAATCATCACTCTAACTCAAAGCTATCGGCTCCGCCGCCGTTGTTCCAGGTCTGACTACGGGCTTGGAAGATAGCGGATCAGTTTCGAACCGACAAACCGAGCTTTATCGAAGGAGCGATGAGGCCAAGAATATACTGGAACTCACTATGCTCATCATCTTTGGCGGCCTGCCAGGTACCGGAAAGACGACCATTGCGCGAGAACTTGCCCGCCAGCTAGGTGCAGTTCATGTGCGTATCGATTCCATTGAGGAGGCGATTCTGGATTCAGGAGTGCTCAGCTCACCCATCAACGACGCCGGCTATCGTGTGGGCAACGCAGTTGCCGCGGACAATCTCCATGTCGGCAGAACAGTGATTGCAGACTCAGTGAATCCAATTCCACTCTCCCGCGATGCTTGGCTCGAGGTCGCGAAACGTGCACAGGTACCGGCCGTTGAAATCGAGGTTACCTGTTCTGACAGCAAAGAACATCAGCATCGGGTGGAAACACGCATATCCGGCATTGCCAGATCGCGGTCCCTTACTTGGCAAGACGTAGTCTCACGAGACTACCGCCCATGGAACCGCGACCATATTGTGATTGATACCGCCAGCCGGACCGTCGATGAGATCGTCACGATACTGCGCGAAGCGATTCCCAAACGGTAGTCAAAATGGCTGCCCCGCCCCTGCGTGCCCATCCCAGGTGATGCCCCTTCCGGAAATTACCTGCAGATCCTGCATTTTGAGGCTTTGCTTACAGATTGCCTGGGTCAGTTTTGGAAAGCAGATGTGGTTAACTTTTTGCGAGTGACGAAGTTCTCGGGACGCCGAGCCATCGCGAGGAAAAGATATCATATTCGCTTTATGTTCGCGCCGAGGTAAACTAACCCCGCAATGCGACGCAGCCAGATCGACCGGGCGAAAGTTCTTGCCGCACTGAATACCGTTTGTCCTTCATGCGGTTTTTTGATTCCTCCGGCTGAAGTTGTGCGGGTTGATATGCAGCGGATGGTTTGCCCGAAGTGCGGAGCCGTGTTCGACCCCAGGTCCGAACCTCTACGGAAAGCGGACTAGAATTGCCGCTAATCTACCTCAGGACTAAACGTCCTCAGATTCTAAATTCGTTTTCCTTGGGGCGAGGCACAGTCTCGCTCACTCCTCAAGGAAGCGACGAACCTCCAACTCCGCGATGAGCATTTTCAGTTGCTCCAAGGCGAGCAAACATTCCCGCATTTCTGCCCGATCAATTCTCGGTAGATTGTTTGGCTGAAGCGTGTTGCTGACCCTCTGTACGAGAGTCAACAGACGCTGAGAAATATCGGGCGTCGCAATGCTTTCACCCACGGGCCTGAAACTAGGTAAGCCTGAGTGTTTGATCTCGCGCAGCCGTGTTTGAGCCCGTTTCTGGTCAGTAATGTCTATCACCGTGCCCTGCAATAGCTCCGGACGATCCATTTCGAAGCTGACCACAGCGCGGGTTGTTAATACCCACACCGGATCACCTGTTCTGGTGCGCAGGCAAGCCTCTTCTGCGTGACCAAGGTCCTCCGTTCGAAGTCTACGGAGCAAAGTCTCCCGCTCACTTCTCTCAAAATAGAAGTCCCAAGCACTGTGCCTCAGCATTTCCTTTTTCGAGTCAAACCCAAAAATCCGTGCAAATGGTTCATTGCAGTCAACGATGCGACCGTCTGGTCGGCTCAGGGCTACGCCAGCGATGTTCTTATCGAACAGAACACGGTAAAGGTCTCGCCACACCGGCGTTTCGTCCTGAATCATAGAGGAGGGCTCGCCAAGATTGGGCGAGATGGAGAGACCCTAAACCAACTGCATGAAGGAAACCTGAAGGTCGAGTGCCATCCCCCTATTTCTCGTAACCCGTAGCCAAGGCTTTCATCCCGCTTCTAAACGCCTGAGACGAAATCGCCTTCTTGTAGACGTTCAGCGTCGTGCTCATCGACTTGTGCCGTAACAAGGCTTGGGCAAGTTCGGCCTTGCTTGTCCGCTCGATAACCAGCGTGCAAGCTCCGCGTCTTCCGGCATAAAGACCCTTCCAAGTGACGAGAGATTTTCTGTTGCGTCTCTTGCATCGAACGCATTCGTTCGAGCCATCGATGTGCGGAACGGAACGATAACTCGGGCAAGCAGATTATGCAGATCAACGGGCGTGCCGTTTTGACTCGGGAATGCCCATCCGTTTTCCGGATAGTCTGACTTCTGCCGCCAGAGTTCCAAAGGGATCAGAATATGGTCGCCAACAAGTGGCAGTTCGGCCATGCTCTCGGGCGTCTTCGGCGTATCCACGATACCACGCACAACCGAGCGGCGAATGCGAACGGATTCAGAATCGAAGTCCTCCCACTTAAGGGCAGCGATTTCTCCGGGCCTCAAACCGAGGAAGCAGGACAAGGCGACAATAAGCTGACAATCCAGATGATCTAGGAGCGCGGAAATCATGTCTTCGGCTTCTTCAAGCGTGTAGTGCTGCGTTTGCCCCGGTTCGATGGCATCCTCGGGCATCGAGACATCGTGCCACGGGTTCATGTTGATACGTTCCTCAACGACCGCACGGCTGAAGATCGAACTGCCTAGCGCTCGGATATGCTTCAAGGTATTTCGGCCCCGAGTGCTGGTCAAACTTGATAGGAAGCGAGTACCAAGGTGCGGCTCGTATTGGCGCAGCGTCAGCTTTGCAAAGTGGCCCTTGAGATGCTAATTCCAGATTTGCTTGTAGCCGCGAACGGTTGAGGGTTTCTTTCGAGGCTTGCCCGTCAGCTTGACGATTTCCTTGCGGTAGGACAAATAAATCTGCTCCCAGAAATCAGCGATTGACATATCTGCCGATAGTTCGTTGCCCGTTCTTGCGTATTGATTGCGATTGACCTTCGGCATGAACGATTCAACTTTGAGTTTGAGGGCGTTGGAGGGCTTGCGAACTTTCATCTCATAAATTCCGCCGCCTTCTTCTGGCAACGCGGAAGCGCCGTTCGCGACAAGGCGCTCTGAGACTTGTACGCGCTTGGGTTGACCGTCTACAATCTTTGTGGCGTTATATCGGACATAGAAATATGTCTTGCCAGCGCAATTGCCTTCGTAGATGTAACCGCGTTGAATGTGGCCCATATTGCCCCCGACGAGAGCCGTATACCACAATCATGCAACGTGCATTGCAGTAGCACTCCCGTGCTACACGGATAACTCTTTTGTTTTCACCGTGGCGGTGTAGCTCAGGTGGTTAGAGCGACGGACTCATAAAGGGGAAAAGGCATCTGCGCCGTTGACGGCCTCTTTGTTTACAACGCTTTACCCGCGCGGGTTTCGGACGTTTGCATATGGTACGGGGTGGTCTGGCAAGAATAGCCGACAAATATTAATATATTCATAAGTAAGTAGACATAGAGTATAATGGCTGGCATGAAGCGACGCGACGCTCGTGCCCTCGACCATAAGACGTTGGAAGAGATTCGAATTCGTGCGGTGGAGAGAGTGCAAGCGGGCGAGAGCCCAGAAACGGTGA
>DATKFH010000045.1:0-24801 GCA_035511455.1 Candidatus Sulfotelmatobacter sp.
TGCATCAACTCGACAAGCTCTACCAATCTGTCGCTGCTGCTCTAGATGAATTGGTCGCTGCGGTCGGGCTGAAACTTGCTGCTTGATTCAATCCTCCAACGAGAACAAAGTTCTCGTTGGGGCCCCAATAACCGACTAAGGGGGTATCCCGACCCAATGTTAGCCGAGGGTGTGCAGCGGATCGGTTTGTTGACCGAGATGCTGGTTTTGATATTGACCACCACTGGATCAAGCTGGCTCCGCTCCAAACCTACGAGATTAAGAGGGAGAGCCATTCGATTCGCCTGATGGGCGCGGGAAGATGGCTGGTCGAGGCTGGCTACGTGCCCATGCGCGAGGATACGCAATCTCTCTACCAGAGTGGCCTGAAGGAGCGAGGCTGCACCTTGCTCCCAGAACTCCATTCCACAAAGGTAAGAGTTCTTGTACACATCCATTCGCTGACCAACGAGTCTGGGTGATTGGCGCAGTCCTTCGCTTCTGCATTTGGCGAGAAATCCCCATTGCGCTCATTTTCCGACTAGTTTCAAACATCTTCAGATGTGAACCGAATCGAAAGAATCGAAATTTGAGCGAAAACGCCTGATGTCAACAGTTGCAACACGCTGGATTGCTGGATTTGGCACGAACGCGGGGACTGGACAATGAGCACTGCTCTCGGACCGATTAAACGTAACTATTGTTTCAGAGCCGCAGCGTCAGGAGGCTGCTTATAAACGACCTTCTTGCCCTGGGTAATCTCGAGCACGGCAGTGTTATGTGTGCTCATCACGACGTTCTGATGCTTCTCATTTGCTACCCAGACTGCTGCGCCCGAACCAGCATTCGCATAGGCAGTAAACACTTGGTCGTTTTCCGAATCCAATGTCAGAAGCGCCCCCAAATCCCCACCGTCAGACGTTGCGTAGCCGCCGCGCTCATTACCTTTTGGGTCGTAGATCAGCAGTCCAGATACCGGACTGTCGCGTTTCTCGCGTTTCCCGTTAATTATGGGTTCAGGCAGAGGGGCTGAAATTACCACTCGCTCTGTCCCTTTTTCATCTACCACAGCCAGCCGCTTCACTGTGAGGCTTTCTGGCCGAGCGGCTCGGGCAGCATTAGGGGACATTGTCATGAGCCATGCTCCTGTTGTGCCTGCCCACAATAAAGCGAGAACCACGACGTAGTTCTTTAGATGCGATATCCGCCGGTCAAGTGCTGCGATCTCTTCGGGCATGGTTTGACGCTCCGATCCCTAAGAAATTTGTCGTTGCGGATAATTCTACAATTACAGACTGTTGCAAAATCTCGATTACATTGACCCCGAACAGCCAAAATGCTCAAGCCTGGTTAGAAAACCAATCCGGGCAAAAGGCGGCCCGGAGGGCGCCGCCTCCTTGGGTTTGAGAAGAACTGGGTTTCGAAGTTGGTCGTTATTGTTGGTGCTTCTCCCCTCCCTCGTGCTTCATCTCCTTGAGCTTGGCTTGCTGTTCGGGTGTGAGCACGGCGCTAATCTGATCGCGGAATGACGCGTGGATGGCCTTGATTTTGACGGTCTTCTGCTCTGGCGAGAGGGAAGTATCGTCGTGAACCGCCTTTTGCTGCTGCCATTGATCTTGCAGAATGGGTTTCAGTTTTGTCCTTTGCTCATCGGTCAGATTCAATTTCTCGGTGAGCATTTGCAGGTGAGCGTCTAAGCCGTTTGCTGCCGCTCCCATAGCTTCGTGCCCTTGCTGCGGCGTTTGGGGCGCTGGATTCTGCCCCGCTAGAAGCACACCTGTGGTCAGTACAACTAGAAGGGTCAGCGTTGACCAGCGAAGTTTCGTCGGCACAATTTCCTCCTCACGAAGTGTTTTGCCGAAGTGGCCGACTGTCGAACACGCCCGTCTCTTGGCCACCATTTTACTCCTCGAAAGTCGCGGCAATCGAAAATTGAGGCAGGAACTGTGTGGGCTGGAGGTGTGGCTACGAAACGGAAAAATGGGCCGCCTCACTACGCTGACGCGTGAGTTGTTGAAAAATCGCGTCTCACTGGCAAGCCGGTGAGGGCATAAATCTAGAATCCGGCCGTTACAGGCTTTCCTGTCCAGACAACAAATCCGCCACTCTGAAACCCTGGCAACTGCCTAGCGATGACAACACTAGCTGCGTTGCTGATTGAAGGACTCCCTTGTTGTATTCCATTCATGACATTTTGCGTGTCCAGAACTTTCTGCGTGCTCATCTGAGAGTTTGTGTAGTTCCAACCACTCTGGAAACTTCTGGGAGTGAGCGATGCTCCTACAGGAGCTCCTTCTACGAAAATGCCACCAGTTGCTGGCGGATTAGGAAAGGGAGTCGATGCGCCAGAACTATTAGTCGATGGGACTAAAGGACCATCAAAGTTTGTAACAACCAGATTCAACGTCGCTGTCACTCCAGACGCTGCTACGGTATTGGAGTTAAGAACTGTGATCGCTGTAGCCGAAGAGTTGGTGACCAGATAACCTCCGGGACCGGAATTGTTCGATCCTGTAGTCTCCGGGAATCCTGAAATCAGAGCTACAGTTCCGGCAAACGCGTTGGCAGTACCACCTGTGATGGTTCCTGTGTAGACAACCGTCCCTGGAGGATTGAGAGAAGAAGCTACTTGCGTCAGCGTAATCTTTGAACCGTCCATTTTCATCGAGTGCTTCGTTCACGACATCCCACGCGAAAACCTGCCCAGAGTAGTGCTTCATCACCGTGGCGATGTGTTCTTGCAGGAGGAGCGATAGCTGGGCCGCCATGAAATGGCCTTGCGTCAGCCATTCCGGATTGTACTGATGCCAGACCAGACAGTGCCCGCGGACTTTCTGCGATGAACCCGCGCAAAACGGACAACCGCATCGCCATCGCGGAAATCGAACCCACCCGCAGTCGGCCGCGAGGCCGGCCACTTCATTGCATTCTCGGGCTCGACCATGTTGTATTCGCGAGCGAGAGTCGCCGAGTATGCGGCGTCGGAGAATCAGTAAGGACGAACCGCCGCGCCCACTAATATGCCCGCGGAATCAGCCGCATCCCGCAGCGACTGCGGGCCAGAAATCGCCAGCACCGCCACGGCGATGCAGCGGCCCACAATGCGAAAACCGATGGGAAACGTCATTGCCCCTTCAGGCTTTGGCGGGGACGATCGGTGCCACAGCCGCACGCGACAGGTGTGCGCTCAACTCTGTGGTGAGATCTTTGCCGCCCTGGAAATTCGTCACCAGGGATTGCACCGTGAAAATCGGTCCCCAGGGAATCCCCCACCAACCTGCAACCAGGGTGAGCAAAGTCCAGGGCAACCCTTTGGCCACGGCGCTCTCTCCCGCCGGAATGTAGTAGACGTTGGAGGCTCGGCGGAACGTCATCACAACAATGGAAATGCAGTACTGGTAGCAGACCAGCTTTGCGCCCCGCTGAATCTCAAATTGCAGCCGATCGGGAGACATGCCCTCGATCCCGAGGATCTTCATCCCTGTTCTCCTTGGGGGATTGTCAATTGTAGGTTGGACAAGGAGTCCGGTAAAGCAGCAGAAAGTGTACAGCCTTTCGTGGCGCAGGCTTCTTCGCCCGCCACGTTAGCTGGAAGGAAGGAATGGCCGCAGGGGGCAGGCCTCGCACTCTGCCTTTGCCTTTTTGCAGAAGTATTTGCCCGCGCCGACGATCAGGCCATGCATCTCGTTATAGATCTGCACCGTGGCGGTGCGTTCGCTCGTACTCGTGGCGGATGGAGGGTGAGGGGCTCCACGGATCCCGGATGCAAGGGGCGGCGCCAAATCTACCGGCCATTCCTGCTGCTCCTGCGCAATTGGCGACAATGCTCGCTCGAACAACTCTCGGATGTCCTCGTAGTCGGCTTTCTCCTCCAGAATCCGGTGGCGTTCCAGAATGCGCCGCGTATAGGCGTCCACCACGAACACGGGATGATTTCCGGCGTAGAGAAGAATGGAATCAGCCGTTTCCGGCCCTACGCCGTTTAACTCAAGTAATTCCTCGCGCAGTTTCCCGGTAGGCTGAGAAAAGAGTTTTTCCAACGATCCGTCGTAGTTCCGATTTAGGAAAGCGACGAAAGTCTTGAGCCGCTTCGCCTTCTGGCGAAAGTAACCCGAAGGACGAATCAGCCGCTCGAGTTTTGCAAGCCTTATACTTCGGATTCCCGCGACACTCAACGCCTCCGCTGCGCGCAAATTCGTCAACGCCCGCTCGACGTTGGTCCAGGAGGTGTTCTGCGTCAGGTAGGCTCCGACGATGACCTCAAACGCTGTGTCTGCCGGCCACCAGTGCTGCCGTCCCCAAGCCTGATAGAGGGTGCGAAAGTAACGTCGCAGCTCGTTCTGTTTCCTGGTTCGCGACAAGTTCATATGCTGACTGCCGCATGAAACCGGGACCGGACCGTGGCGGACCCGTGTCCCTGCGAAGTCGGTCGCCGCTTACCGAAGTGCATGTACCTGGAAGTCTGAGCCATCTCTCACTATTGAAAAAACCTCGTTTGGCGCGGGGTTCGAGCCAAGGGCGCGATTTTGCTGAAGTTGCTCGCGAAGTCCAAGTACCAAAGTAAGTGGTACCGTAATCGGCTTGCGTTGACAATTTATGTCAACGCGAATGAGCTGCCTTCTCTCCCACAATGATGGGCAGCCGTGCGCGCCCTGCCGGTACAAGTTCCCGGCGACGTTCCACCCGCGTGGATAGGAGATCGACGTATGTCTCAACGGCTGGGTGACCTTCTCGTCAAAGAGAAGATTATTACCCCAGAGCAGTTGGAACAAGCGACTAAGCTGCAGAAAGAACAGAGCTGCCGCCTGGGCTCCGCCTTGGTGAAGCTCAACTTTCTCACCGACGAAGACGTTACTAATTTTCTCTCTCGTCAGTATGGCGTTCCCGCCATCAATCTTTCCTACTTCGAAATTGATCCCGCGGTCGTCAAGTTGATTCCCTTCGAGACTGCCAAGCGGTACCAGATCCTTCCGCTGAGCCGCGTGGGTGCCTCGCTCACCATCGCGATGGTCGATCCCACCAATGTTTTTGCCATGGACGATATCAAGTTCATGACCGGCTTCAACATTGAGCCGGTAGTGGCCTCGGAAAGCTCTATTCTGGCGGGAATCGACAAGGCCTACGGGGCGACCAAGGAAGAAGACCTTGAGACCGTCATGCAGTCGATGTCCGAGCTGAACGAAAGCGACGTCGAGCTGCAAACGGAAGAACACCAGATGGAGCTGTCGGAGCTGGAAAGAGCCGCCGACGAAGCTCCCGTGGTCAAGCTGGTGAACGTTGTGCTCGGCGATGCCGTCAAGCGGGGCGCCAGCGACATCCACATCGAGCCTTACGAAAAGGAGTTCCGCGTCCGGTTCCGTATTGACGGTGTGCTGCAGTCGATCATGTCTCCGCCGATGAAGTTGAAAGACGCGATCACGTCGCGCTTGAAGATCATGGCCAAGCTGGACATCAGCGAAAAGCGTCTGCCCCAGGACGGCCGCATCATGCTGAAGATGAATATCGGCGGACGCAAGAAGCAGCTCGACTTCCGCGTCAGCACTCTGCCCACGCTGTGGGGCGAAAAGATCGTGCTCCGGTTGCTTGACAAGGAGAACCTGCGACTCGACATGACCAAGCTCGGTTTCGAACCCGAGTCGCTGGTGAAATTCGAAAAGGCCATTCTGAAGCCTTACGGCATGGTGCTGGTCACCGGGCCCACAGGCTCGGGCAAGACCAACACGCTGTACTCATCGATTTCCCGGTTGAACCAGCCGGATACCAACATCATGACCGCCGAAGATCCGGTCGAGTTCCAGTTGGGCGGCGTCAACCAGGTGCAGATGAAAGAGCAGATCGGCTTGAACTTTGCCGCTGCTCTGCGATCGTTCCTGCGGCAAGATCCCAACATCATTCTGGTCGGCGAAATCCGCGACTTCGAAACCGCAGAAATCGCCATCAAGGCCGCGCTTACCGGCCACCTGGTGCTCTCCACGCTGCACACCAACGGTGCGCCGGAGACGATCACCCGCCTCATGAACATGGGTATTGAACCGTTCCTGGTAGCGACCTCGGTCCACCTCATCTGCGCGCAGCGTCTGGTCCGGCGCGTCTGCAAAGACTGTACCGAAACCGTGGAAGTGCCGGTGCAGACCCTGGTCGAAGAAGGGTTCACGCCAGAAGAAGCCAAGACCGTCAAGATTCAGAAGGGCAAAGGTTGCGGCGTCTGCAACAACACCGGATACAAGGGCCGCTGCGGTCTTTATGAAGTCATGGAAGTGGACGACGAGATCCGGGAGCTGGTTCTGGTCGGCGCTTCCGCCGTCGAGTTGAAGAAGAAAGCCATCGAGCGCGGCATGATCACGCTGCGTCGCAGTGGCTTGATCAAGGTAGCCGCGGGCATGACCACCCTCGAGGAAGTTGCTCGCGAAACGATTCACTGATTTCGGAACTGATGTTGCAAGTGAAAGGGAAGGAATCCCATGGGATTGTCGTTAAGCGATTTGCTCAAACGAATGCTGGAGATGAACGGCAGCGATCTGCACATTACCACCAACTCGCCGCCCCAGATTCGTGTGCACGGCCATCTGGTGCCGCTCGATCTGCCCCAGATGACGCCAGCGGAGACCAAGCAGCTGGCTTACAGCGTCATGACCGATTCTCAGAAGCACCGTTTTGAAGAGAGCCTGGAGCTTGACTTCTCGTTCGGTTTGAAAGGCCTGGCCCGCTTCCGCGCCAACGTCTTCAACCAGCGCGGCGCCACGGCCGCCGTCTTCCGTCTGATTCCGTTCGAGATCAAGTCCTTCAACCAGCTCGGGCTCGCGCCGGTGGTCAGCAAGCTTTGCGACAAGCCCCGAGGCCTGGTCCTGGTCACGGGGCCGACTGGCTCCGGCAAGTCGACCACGCTCGCCTCCATGATCGACAAGATCAACAGCGAGCGCCACGACCACATTCTCACCATCGAAGATCCGATCGAGTTCGTGCACATGAACAAGAACTGCGTGGTCAACCAGCGCGAACTTCATGCGGACACGAAGAGCTTCACCGACGCATTACGCGCCGCTCTCCGAGAAGACCCGGACGTGGTGCTGATTGGCGAAATGCGAGACCTGGAAACGATCGAGTCGGCACTGCGCATCGCCGAAACCGGGCACTTGACCTTCGGCACGCTGCACACTAACTCGGCGACCTCGACCATCAACCGTATCATCGACGTCTTCCCAGCTCACCAGCAGCCGCAAATCCGCGCCCAGCTGTCGCTGGTGCTCGAAGGCATCATGTGTCAATCGCTGCTGCCGCGCATCGACGGCAAGGGCCGCGCCATGATTATGGAGATCCTGGTGCCCAACGCCGCCGTCCGTAACCTGATCCGCGAAGACAAGATTCACCAGATTTATTCCGCCATGCAATCCGGACAGGAAAAGTTTGGCATGCAGACTTTCAACCAGGCGCTCTCCACCTGCTACTTCCAGAAACAGATTTCCCTGGAGGTGGCGATGGCGCGCTCCAGCAATACCGACGAGTTGCAGGAAATGATCAACCGCGGTGCCAGCCTGCTAAACCGGCCGACCACGGCGGGAACCACCCTGGCTCGAGGAGCGGCTCCGTCCAAGCGCTAGTCGCGATTCCAGTATGAAGATGCAACCAGTACAGCTTTCACGCAACAGGCACACGTCAGTGAGGAGAGGTTAACACCATGCCAGTTTTTACCTATTCCGGCAAGGATGCCAGCGGACAGAAGATCTCCGGCGAGCGGATGGCCCCCAACAAACAGTCGCTGGCGCAGGCGTTGCGGCGCGAGCGCATCACGCCCGGCGCTATTCGCGAAAAGGGCAAGGAATTTTCCCTGCCCACGTTCGGCTCGGGCAAGGTCGCGGTCAAGGACATCGCGGTTTTTTTCCGCCAGTTCTCGGTCATGATCGATGCCGGCCTGCCGCTAGTGCAGTGTCTGGAAATCCTGGCGGCCAACCAGGAAAATCAGTCTTTCCAGAAGACCCTGACCGGCGTCCGCACTACGGTCGAGGGTGGCGCGACTCTGGCCAATGCCATGCGCCAGTACCCCGCCGTCTTCGACGACCTTACCACCAACATGATTGAGGCCGGAGAAACCGGCGGTATTCTCGACATCATTCTGCAGCGCCTGGCCACCTACGTGGAAAAGGCCGTGCGCCTCAGAGCTGCCGTGAAGTCGGCTTTGATTTATCCCGTCGCGGTGGTCAGCATGGCGGTCCTCATCGTCGGCGCGTTGCTCAAGTGGGTGGTGCCGATTTTTGCCAACCTGTTTGCCGGACTGGGCGTCAACCTGCCGCTCCCCACCCGCATCGTGATGGGGCTCAGCGCCTTCGTGCAGACTTTCTGGTGGATGTTCTTCGTGGGCGGTTTCGGCCTGTTCTTCGGGGTCAAGCAGATCCGCAAGCATCCTCGCGGCAGGTACTACTTCGACAAGGCGCTGCTTTATCTGCCTGTTATGGGCCTCCTGCTGCGCAAAATCGCTGTGGGCCGCTTCACCCGTACGCTGGGTACCCTGATCACTTCCGGCGTGCCCATTCTCGAAGGCCTGTCGATTACGGCCAAGACCTCCGGCAACGCCGTATTGGAAGAGGCGCTGATGAAGGTGCGCAAGGCCATTGAAGAAGGCCGCACGATTGTCGACCCTCTGCGCGAGTGTGGCGTGTTCCCGAACATGGTGACGCAAATGATCGGCGTGGGCGAAGCGACCGGCGCCATGGATTCGATGTTGCAGAAGATCGCCGACTTCTACGAAGAGGAAGTCGACGCCGCCACCAAAGACATGCTGGCCATGCTGGAACCAGTGATCATTGGCCTTTTGGGCGTCATGATTGGTGGCATCGTGATTTCGCTCTATATGCCGCTGTTTGCCATGATCGCCAAGCTGTCTGGCTAGAAAAAGCAGGTTTCAAGGTTCGAAGGTTTCAAGGTTTCAAAGTTGGGCCTGGAAGACTTCGAAACTTCGGCGCCCTTTAACCTTGAAACCTTGAAACTCTGAAACGTTGAAACCTTGCACGCCTGTGCTGTCACAGGCCATCGAGATCGCTCGAACCGCATGCAATCGACATTTGACGAACGCAATTGGCTGGTTTGGCTGGTCAAGGTTCGGATTTTCATCCTGACCCTGCTGCTGGCGATGGAGCTGGCTGTGTTCCAGTTCAGCCCCACGCCGTTGCCGATGCGTTTGTTTCTGAGCACCATTCTGTTCTGGTTCAGCCTGTCGTTGTTCTACGTGCTCCTGCTCTCGTTCTGGCAGGAGCATCGCTTGCAGGCTTCGCTGCAGGTGCTGACCGATCTGTTCCTCGTCAGCCTCGTCATCCACGAAACCGGGGGCTGGGACAGTTCGCTCAACTTTCTTTATCCTCTGCTTATCATCGTTGCCAGCGTGCTGCTGACCCGCGTGTGGGCCCAGCTGGTCGCGGCCCTGGCCTTCATCCTTTACGGGATGGTGCTGGAACTGAACTACTACGGCGTGGTTCCCTCCTACTGCACCACACACCCCAGCTTCAAGGCTCTGCAGGCGATCATCTTCGTCAATTTGTTCGCGTTCCTTACGGTGGCGTACCTGGCCGGGTTGCTTACGGCGAAGCTCCGGCAAGTGGGCGTGCAGCTCAAAGATACGAGCGGCGCTTTGGAAAACCTGCAGGCCCTGCACGAAAACATTATTCAGTCGATCAGCAGCGGCCTGATTACGACCGGCCTCGACGGACACATCACGCTGGTGAACGCTGCCGCGCAACGGCTGCTGGAGCGCACCGAGGCGGACCTGGTCGGTACTCCGGTCGATCAGCTGTTCCTCGACGCCCTGCCCAGCGTGGTGTCGCGCAACCCGCACGCGGAGGTAAGATTCGATCCCTCATCGAAGTTTCGCAAGACCCTGCGAGTGAGGGTGGCGGCCTTGACAGTGCCGGAACTCGCCGAGCTCGGCTTCGTCTACGCCTTCGACGATCTAACCGAGATTCGCCGGCTGGAGCGCGAAGTCCGCATGCAGGATCGTCTCGCCGCCGTAGGCCGGTTGGCCGCGGCCATTGCGCATGAAATCCGCAATCCCCTGACTTCTATCGCCGGCTCGGTCAGCATGTTGTCGGGAGTGCCCGAGATGAACGAGGAGCATCGCCGCCTGCTCGACATTGTGACCCGCGAGTCGCAGAGGCTCAACGGCATCATTACCGACTTCCTGGCTTACTCCCGCACCAAGCAATATCACTTCGCGAAGGCCGACCTGATCCAGTTGCTCGAGGATACGCTGACTCTTGTGGATCACCGTATGACCGCCGAGGAGACGGGCATTTCGATCGAGCGCCGGTTTGCCGTGAACCAGGCGTATGTCTTCGCCGACGGCGACCGGATCAAGCAGGTCTTTTGGAACCTCTGTGAAAATGCGGTTCGCGCCATGAAGAGTGGAGGAACGCTGACGGTCGCGGTTGAGTCCCTGGGAGAAGACTGGCAAGTCAGTTTTGCCGATACCGGGACGGGGATGTCGCCGCAGCAAGTCGAAAAGATCTTTGAGCCCTTCCAGTCCAACTTTGAAGGCGGCACCGGACTCGGACTGGCTATCGTTTACCAGATCATGCAGGGCCACGAGGGCAAGGTCTGGGCACGATCCAAGCCGGGACAGGGAGCGACTTTTGTTCTGCGGTTGCGCCGCGTCGAGGCGGAGCGGTCTGTCCCCGCCGGGCAGAGCATGTTCACCGCTGCAGCCAGGGCCGAGGCGCCTGTTCCCGCGCCCTCGCTGGCGGCCGCCGCTGGAGGCAAGTTGCATGGCTAACATCCTGGTCTGCGACGACGAGCGCTCCATCTGCGAAATGCTCGACATCTCCCTGCGCCGCGAAGGGCACCGCGTGGAAACGGTGCAAAATGGGCAGGCGGCCAAGAACAAGATTGACGGAGCTCTTTACGACGTTATCATCACCGACATCAAGATGCCGAACGTCGACGGCATCGAAGTCCTGCGACATGCGCACAAAGTTTCGCCCGATTCCGCCGTCATTCTGATCACTGCCGTCGACGATTACGAAGCCGCGGTTGAAGCCGTGAAAGCCGGCGGCGCGTCCGACTACATCCGCAAAAGTCCCGGGCTGGTCGATGAGATCAAGCTCGCTCTCAACCGCTCTCTGGAGAAGCTCGTCCTCAGCCGGCAGAACTTTGCCCTCCGCCGTGATGCCGCGACCCGCAACTCGCTCGACAACATCATCGGTTCCAGTGCTGCCATGGAGAAGCTCAAGCAAACCGTGCGGACGGTGGCTTCTACGGCCAGCACAGTGCTCGTCCATGGGGAAAGCGGCACTGGTAAAGAGCTCGTGGCCCGTGCAGTGCACGTATGTTCACCTCGCGCTACGGAGGCCTTCGTCTCGGTGAACTGCGGCGCATTCCCTGAAACTCTTCTCGAGAGCGAACTGTTCGGCTATCTCAAGGGCGCTTTCACGGGAGCGAACCAGAACAAACGCGGTCTCTTTGAAGTCGCAGACGGGGGCACGATCTTTCTCGACGAAATCAGCGAGATGACGCTTGCCATGCAGGTCAAGCTGCTTCGCGTGCTCCAGGAACGCACCGTGCGCCCGGTCGGCAGCACCAGCGAGATCTCGATCGACGTGCGCGTCATCGCCGCCACCAACCGCGAGCTCGACAAAGCCGTGGCGGAGAATCTGTTTCGGGAAGACCTTTACTACCGGCTAAGCGTGATTCCGATTTTGGTCCCGCCGCTGCGGGAACGCCGCGAAGATATCCCGATGCTAGTGAATCACTTCCTGAAAAAATACGTGACCGCGGCCGGGCGCAGTATCTTGCGCGTGCATGGCGGATCGCTCTCCGCTCTCTGCGACTACGAGTGGCCGGGCAATGTCCGCCAACTCGAAAACACGGTCGAGCGCGCGGTCGCGCTCGAGACCAGCGAAGAATTGCACGTCGAACTCCCCGCTGAGCGCCCGAAGGCGCGGGCTGCCGCGGCATCGGCAGGAGCCGGCGCTCTGCCGGAAATCGGCAGCGACGTAACCCTTCCCGAAGGCATGGGGATGGAGAACTACGTGGCCGGCATCGAACGCTCCCTGCTGCAGAATGCGCTCAACCAAAGCGGAGGCGTACAAACCAAGGCCGCCGACGTCCTCGGCATCTCCTACCGCTCGTTCCGGCATTTGATGAAGAAGTACGGACTGTAGAAAAGAAGCTAGAAGCTAATTTAGGAGCTTCTCTTCTTCAACTGTTGCTTCCACCCCAGCACTCTCGCCTTCGCGCCTTCTGCCTCGGCTTCGCCGATCATCCCTTTTTTCTGATACAGCATCGACAAGCTGGTGTGGGCCAGCACATCGTCAGGATCGATCTCCGCCATCCGCTGTGCCACCGCGATAGCTTCATCGTAGCGCTCGAGGTCCTGTAGGGCGCGCGCCAGCCCGTGCATGGCTTCGGTAAACGTAGGGTCGGCGGCCAGAGATTCCTGATAGGCCGCGACGGCCTGTTCCAGATGGCCGTCTCCCATCAAGTCGAGCGCGGCGTAGTAGTGGTCTTCGGCCTTCTGGCGGGCGTTTGCGTCAGACATGCGTGGAAATCCCAAGCGGAGAATGGATTCTAACACGTGGGATGGGGAGCAACCGAAACGTGGGTGCCCCATTTCTCGCGCGTCCTTTGCGCGAGAAGCACCCACAGCCTTTCTTCGTGTACCTTCGCGGCCTTTGTGGTTATCATGCGTTCATGCGCTCCAAGCTGCGTTTTCTCTGGAATGCCACCAAGGGCCACAAGTTGGCGCCGTGGCGGAGCCCGTATCTGCTGTGGCGTATCGAAACCTACACAGGCGTGAAGATGAAGCAGATCGGCTTTCTGGAATTCTGGGAATTTATGTGGCGCGAGCGGCGCGAGTTGTGGCGCTTTCTCCAGTGGACGGGGGAGATGGAGCGCTGGGTCCATCCCAAACCGAAGAGTTCGTGAAGTATCCGTTAGGTGGTTTTGGGAAGGGCACGACTTCAGCCGCGCCGCTTGAATCCAAAAAGACGCTGGCTGTAGCCCAGGGCCTCGAGTGTCAGGCGCTTTTTCCGGCCGCTGCAGCGTCGCCGAGGATGATGCTGACTTCGCTACCCTTGCCGGCGCCCGTGATCTGCGCCGCCGCGGCGCGGTTGGCAACGATCTCCAAATAGCCCATGCTCCCGAGAATGCCAAAAACCTCTCCCGGTGCGCCCTCGGCGTAGGCGGAGTGGATGGCCGTGATCTCGCGGCTTCCCACTACAATCTTGAACGCGGCGGGCTTCGCCGAAAACAGCGCGGGAACGTCGGCCGGTGTCACGTTGGTGATCAGATTACCGAATTTGTCGACCTTGAGGACGACGGCGCGCATGCGGTTCTCGCCGGTGGCCTTCGGTTTGGGGGCGGCGAAGCGCACGTAGTCTTCAATCTCGTCGCCGAATTTGTGCGAGTCGACCTGCTTGGCCAGGTAGGCGGCGACGGGAGCGAACACGTCGCGCGCATGAAAAGTCTGGCTCACCGGCTGGCGGAAGTAATGGTCCGACGTGATGTGCCGAACCTGAATGCGTTCCTCGCGCGCATACACCATCGACAGCACGCCGTTGTCGGGTGCGACGAAATGATATCCGTCGCTGGAAGCCAGGATCGGCCGCCGCGTCGTGCCCACGCCCGGGTCCACCACGACCACGTGTACCGTTCTTGGGGGAAAGTACGAGTAGGCCTGGGAAATGGCCAGGGCGCCGTCGAGCACGTCAAACGCCTGCACGGCGTGCGAAATGTCGACAATCGCGGCCTCGGGCACGATGTCGAGAATGACTCCCTTCATCGCCCCGACAAAATGATCGTTGATTCCGAAATCCGTGGTGAGAGTAATAATGGGACGGTGCGCCAACGTTTCCTCGCTGGAAGACAAAATTCCGCAGACAAAACTACGTACAGCGAAGTTAATTGGCCGGGAGGTGGTGGGTCAAGGCACGGAGGTAATGGATGAGGGTGGCGCTAAAGAATTCTTATTTTTATCGCGATGTTATCGCCGGCAATCGCTTCACCACGCAGAACAGTGAAACGCTGCCTCTACGCGAATCAGAATGGAGACGGGTTTGCCCCGAACTTTTTCCCGGCTTGAATCTCCACTTCTTCACGGCCTTAACTGCCTCCTCGTCCAGTCCATAGCCCACGGGCGCCACAACGGAGATGTCGTGAAGGAGACCATCTGCGCCGACGACGACCGCAAGGACAACGGTGCCGTTGATCGTTGCTTCTGTGCTTCCTTCGAGCATTCTGGGTCGGGTGCGGAAGTGAGGGTCGGAGGCTTGTCGGCGCAGGGCGGAGGGTTCTTGTCGATACACTGTTTCAAGGGTTGCAAATCTTGAGGTGGTGTTGGTTTCTCTTGGCCGCTTGCCAGACGACCCGCGCATAGGAGAACCACTACGCCACACCCAATCGAGAAGATTCGCATTCGATCGAGTTTATCTGCGTGATCGTGAGCGTGCAACCTGAGTATGATGGATCGGCGCGGTCAGGCGGGCTCTGTCAATTGATACTATCGGGTGGTTTCGCTCATCATGCGGGATGCCGCGCACTTCAGGACCTTGCTTACTCGTACCTCAGCGCTTCAATCGGATTCAGCCGCGAGGCCTTGAGGGCAGGGAAGAATCCCGACACAATTCCCACCATCGACAGAATCACAAACGAAATGAGCATGACGCTCATCGAGGCGTGCAGGAAGATGGCGCCCTCGTGGTCGGTGGTCTTATAGAACTCGTCATACAGCGGCATGGGGGGAATCGCCCAGGTCAGTAATTCGGCCACCGCCATCCCGATCAGCCCGCCCACGAACGTAAGTACCAGCGCTTCCAGCAGGAACTGGACCAGGATGTGCCGCGGCCGCGCGCCAATCGCCTTGCGCAGGCCGATTTCGCGCGTCCGCTCCGTTACCGATACCAGCATGATATTCATCACGCCGATTCCGCCCACGGCTAGGGTACAGACTCCGATCAACCCCAGCACGGCTTGCAGGCCATAGGAGAAGGCGTTGATCATGCTGCGGTCTTCGATCGTATCCCACTCCGGCGTCGCCTTGTCGTCTTTGGGGTCGAAATGGTGGCGCCGCGCAATCACTTCGCGAACGGCCATCAGCGCTTTCTTGTTGAGTTCGGGCGCGGTGGGTTGAATGATGATTTCGTCGGGATCGCGAAGATTCTTCAGGTCGCGCATCAGGGCGAAGGGGATGAACGCATTTTCGTTGTCCGGCCCCTGATACATCGAATCCTGAATCTTGTTGCGCATCGTCCCGATAACTTCAAAGTCCAGCCCGCCGATCTCAATGCGCTGCCCCACGCCAGGGGCGCCCTGGAACACCTTCTTCGCTGCCTGGTAACCCAGAATCACGACCCGGCGATGATCGTTGAAGTCGACCTCGGTGAAATAGCGGCCATCGTCCAGATCAAGCTTGCGCATCTGTCCATACGGCATGTCCACGCCACGCACCATGATCGACACCACGCGGGTTCCGATCTTGAATCCGAAATCGCGGTCGATCTCGCCGCTGACGGCGCGCACCAGCGGCACTTCGTCGCGGATGGCCTCGACGTCCTCGAGTTCGTAAGTGACCTTCTTGCCGGCACGCTGTCCGCCAGCCTGCATGCTGGTTTGCCCCGGCCACATGACGATGACGTTGTTCCCCATGTTCAGAAACGCGTGCAACACGCAGCCGCCCAGGCCTTGCCCGTAGGCCAGCAGCAGCACCACTGACGCCAGACCCCACACGATGCCCAGCATGGTCAGCGCCGAGCGCATGCGGTCTCGCAGCAGCGCCTGCCAGCCTTGCGTGATGAGCTCTTTCAGAAACATAAGCAGTCAAATTTCGCCACGGATTTTCGCGGATTCTCATCGATAAACCAATCCGCGCAAGCTTTATCTGTGTTTATTCGCGTCAATCCGTGGCAACCGCAATCGCTTCTATCAATCAACGCGTATGTCGCCCGAGCCCGTCCGCACCGAGAGCAACGGCCCTCCACCGCGAACCTTTCCGTGAATCTGCTTACGGGTTTCCTGCACGCGTCCTTGTACGGTCATCTCAAGTGGGGAATTCACCTCGATCGTGCCTGAACTAGTCGAGATATCGGCGTCAAAGGCGGCGTTGCCGGGCAGCCCGATGTGCACATTGCCTGATCCCGTGCGAATCTCCCACCGGCCGCTCTGCGTGCCTTCTGCGGTGATGTCGCCGCTTCCAGCTTCTGCGTGGAAGCCGCCCTGAATACCGCGCACGTTAATATTGCCCGAGCCCGTGTGCAGATCGATGTCGCCCGGTCCACTCTCCTCAACTTCGATGTCCCCGCTGCCCGCCCCGCCTCGGATGGGCCCCGAAATCTCGTGAGCCTTAATGTTGCCCGATCCCGTCTGCAACCGGATCTCGCCCGTGAGATTGCTCAGCCTCACGTCACCCGACCCGGTCTGCACGTCCACGTTGCCGCGCGTGCCTTCGATGGTCTGATCTCCTGAGCCGCTGTGTGTACGAATAGTGGTTTCTGCCGGCACCGTGATCTCGTAGTCCACCGAGATATCGTGCACATTCAAATAATCAATGTGAATGCTGTTGCCGTCCTGCCGGATGGGCGGATTCTGTTCGATGTCGTGGACCGCATCCTTTCGGCCTCCGATTTCAATCCCCGGCAAGATCTTCCAATGCTCGCTCACGTAGATCTTCCCCCGGATCACTACCGAGCCGGACGAACCGCTGCGCACGGTCACGTCACCGGAGTGGGTGAGCACTTCGAGATCCACGGGCCCGCTCACCTGGAGCGTTCTTTCAAATGAACCCTGAGGCGTAGAAGCGAGAGCGGCCGTCGATGCGGCCAGCACGACCAGCGCGATGGCAAACAGAAATCGGCTGGACACAAGAGCGGAGCGGAGAGTTCGACTGTTATTCATAGCGCAAGGACTCCACAGGTGTCATTTCGGCGGCGCGCTGGGCCGGATACATGCCCGCGGTCACCGTGATCAAAGAGAGTGTCAGAATCGAGGCAATAATCGAAATCGGAGAAACAATCGGGTGCGGCACAAAGTCGGGCAGCGGCACAACCACCATCGCGACGCAAATGCCGATTCCGGCGCTGAGCCCCAGAACGCCACTGACCAGCGTCAGCATAGCCGACTCGGCGAAAAACTGCCGCAGGATATCACGCTTGGTCGCCCCCACCGCCTTGCGCATGCCGATCTCGCGGGTGCGCTCGGTGACCGAAACCAGCATGATATTCATCACTCCGATCCCGCCCAGGCACAGCGTCACAATCGCCACGCAACCGAAGAAGATGGTTACCACGCCGAAGATCTTGGCCAACTGCTTGGCCCCGTCCATCGTGTCCCAGATAAAGAGGGCGTCTTTGTCGAGAGCGTCGAAATGCCGCACGCGGCCGATGGTGCGCCGCACCTGCAGTACCGCTGCTTCATGGTCTTCCGGATCGGCCACTTCAAACACAATGTCGTCAAGATAGCCGCGCGTGATTCCCGCGCCCGGTTTTTCCGGGGGAGGGAAGTCGCGCGAGATGGAGGAATAGGGGGCGAACAGGTAGTCGTTGTCGGGGCCGCTGTAATTCGAATTCTGCTTCTTCTCCTGGAGAATCCCAATCACCGAATACGGCATGCTCTTCACCAGCACCGTCGCACCCATCGCCGGCTGGCCGGGGAAGAGTTGCCGGTAAGCCTTCGACCCTAGAACCAGCACGCGGCGGCCTTCGCGTTCGTCGTCGTCGGTGATCAGGCGTCCCTCGGAAACTTTTAGCGACCGAAAATCCTGGTACGAGGGCCACATACCGACCACCCCACGATTGGCCAAATTAAACTGGCTCACTTCCGGAATCGTGCGCCGCAATTCAGGGCTGACGTTCTTAACCAGGTAGCACTCGTCACGAATCAGGATGGCGTCGTCGACGTTCAGTGGGATCTCGCGCCCGGCAGCGCGCCCACCCACCTGAGAGCTCGTGCGCCCGCCCCACATGATGACGAGGTCCTTGCCCAGCGTCTCCATGTGCTTTTTCTGGTCAACGACGAAGCCCCGGCCCAGCCCTACCAGCAAAATCACCGACGATATCCCCCACACGATGCCGAACATCGTGAGGAACGTCCGCATCTTGTGGGCTCGGAATGTGGCAATCGCCTGGCGCAGGATTTCGGAGAGAGTCATAACCGCCGCCAAAAAAGCTGTTGGGTCTTAAGGATCAGGTCTTAGGCTTACCACCTAGTACCCGAGGCCTAAGACCCAACCCTGCAACAGTCCTTACTGCAGTACGACCTGGTCGCCTTCCTTCAGGCCGCTCAACACTTCCGTCTTCGCACCATTCGAGATCCCGATGTTGACGGCAACTTTTTCCTTGCCCTCTTTCCCCTTCGGGCTGGGAATCTCGACCGAAGCCTTCTTGTCCTTGTCGTATAGGATGGCGCCTTCCGGGATCTGCAGCACGTTCTTGTGTTCTTCCAGGATGATTTCCGCGTTGGCGGTCATCTCGGCCTTCAACTCGCCGCCGGGATTCTGAATGGATACGCGCACTTCAAACGTGGTGACGTTGTCTTTCTCCACGCCCATGGGAGAAATCTTCGTTACCTTGCCTTCGAAAGTCTTGTCTTTGAAAGACTCCACCTTGATGCGCGCCCGCTGTCCCAGATAAACCTTGCCGATGTCACTCTCGTCCACTTTGCCCTTGACGTAGACTTCGCTGGTGTCGCCGAGGTTCATGACCAGCGTGGCCGAAGAGCCCAGCACGAGGATGGAGCTGACGGCGTCGCCCATCTGGACGTCGCGCGACAGCACGATTCCATCAATAGGCGAAACGATGTCGGTGTAGCTCAGCTGTTCTTCCAGTTGCTTAAGGTTGGCCTGATCCTGCGCCACTTGGGCGTCGGCCTGTGCAATCTTGGCTTTCAGCACCGTGACCTGAGCCTTGGACACGTTCTGCTTGTTCAGCGCCATCTCGTAGTTCTTCTGTGCGTCATCGAGCGCTGAGGCGGAGACCACTCCGTCCTTTGCCATTCCTATAGCTCGGTCGTAGGCTCGCTTCAGCACCGGCACATCCGGACCCTCCGCGTCTACCTTGGCGCGCTCAAAGTCCGCCTGCGAACTCTTCAGATTCGCCTGTGCTGCTTCCAGCGCCGCGCGCGACTGTTCGACCTGCGCCTCGATCTCGACCTTGTCAAGCTGGGCCAACAGCTGGCCCTTCTTGACGTGGTCGCCGTAGTCCACCAACAGCTTCTTGACGATGCCGCTGGCCTTCGACTTTACTTCGACCTTCGTGATCGGCGTCACTTTGCCCGTGGCCACAACGCTCTTGGCCAGGTCGCCCTTCTCCACTTTGGCCAGCTTCGACGGATCAATCTTGGTTCCACCGCGAGTCGCGGCGAAGACTCCCACCGCGATCAGCAGGACGATTCCTAGCCCGACACCGCCCCAGATCATCAGTCTGCGACGCTTCTTTTTGCCGTTTCCGTTACCGTTCACAACGCCTCCTCGGGGTACTGCCAGGTGGAGATTGAGAGCGCTGGCGCCCTCGCTCTGTTGTACGTGGTCAAGCTTGAGTTTGTTCCGAGCTTTTCGGACCAGGATTTGCCACTCAGGACCGAGATCGACCGGGCGGGTTGTCCAAGTCCTATGCCGCCTGCCGGTTAGACCAAGGCACTTCAAAAAGGATAGCGCATACGGACCGGAATTTTGTGATCCTGCACGCCTCATTTGAGGGCAGCCGTGTGGGGACAGCCGCCCTCGGCTGTCCTTCGGGCCGAAGGCCCGAAGGTCTCTCCCACGCGCCACTTGCCGACTGCCAACCCAGTCGAGGTCCTCTCGACCGGACAGCCGAGGGCAGCTGTCCCCACATGGCCACCGGCCCGACCTATCGCCATTCCAGTGCTAGAATTACCCATCCATGATCGCCTTTGTGCTGCTCCGGGTCTTTCTGATCCTTCTCCTGGTGGCAGCCAATGCGTTCTTCGCCGCCGCCGAGTTTGCCCTGGTCAGTGTCCGCGACACCCGCATTCAGCAGCTCATTGATGCCGGACGTATCGGCGCCCGCATCGTGCAGCGCCTCCACCAGCACCTCGACGAAGTCGTCAACGGCGTTCAGCTTGGAATCACCATGGTAAGCCTGACCTTGGGCTGGATCGGCGAGCCCATGGTGGCCCGCTTGGTCGAAGGGATGCAGTTCGTCCACCGTGTCCCGCATGCCGCCGTCTATGCTCATACCATCGCCATCGCGATCGCCTTCAGCCTGATCACCTACATGCACGTGATCCTCGGCGAACTCGTGCCCAAGACCCTTGCCCTGCAGCGGGCCGAGCAAGTGGCGCTCGCGGTGGCTGCCCCCATGGAGGCCTTTCTTACGCTCACCCGTCCCGTCCTCTTCTTTATGCGCCGGTCCGGTGGCCTGGTCTTGCGGTTGTTTGGCGCTCAAGCCGGCCGCCGTGGTGGTGCCGTCCACTCCCCCGACGAACTGAAGCTCATCGTGACCGCCAGCCGCCAATTCGGCCAGATTCCCGAGTTTCAGGAGGAAATGATCCACAGCGCCATCGAACTCGACAACGTCACCGCGCGGGAAGTCATGGTCGCCCGTCCCGACATTTTTTCGCTGCCCTCCGACCTCATGCTCGACGACGCCCTGGCCCGCGTCGTCGAAGGCCAGCATTCACGCATCCCCGTGTATGACCCGCAGCGCGGCCCCGAGCATATCGTGGGCGTGCTGTACTACAAAGACCTCATGCGCTGGATGCGACTTCGCCTCAGCAACCTCGGCCAGACCTCCGCCACCCGGATTTCCCGCATGCAGATCGCACAGATCATGCACGACGTGCTGGTCGTGCCCGAAACGAAGGTCCTCGCCGAGTTGCTGGCGGAGTTCAAAGAGCGCCGCCGCCATCTCGCCGTGGTGGTCGACGAGTTCGGCTCGACTGCCGGCGTCATCACGGTGGAGGACATCCTTGAGCAACTGGTCGGCAACATTGAAGACGAGTTTGACGTCTCCCCCAGCGAGCCGGCGCTTGAAGATGAGTCGGCGCTGGTGCTCGAGGGTGCGGTCAACATCCGCGACCTCGAAACCGAATACGGCCTGACGTTGCCACGGGACGCCGGATTCGAAACCCTGGCGGGATTCATTCTCGCCCGCCTGCAGAAGATCCCGAGCTTGCACGACTCCTTCGAATACGAAGGCCGCCGCTACACCGTCGAAGAACTCCAGGGTCACCGCATTGCAAGAGTGCGCATAGAAAAGACGGCGAAGGTAGAGGGCGAAGCCGAAGCCGCCAAGCAGAGCGGGGACTGACGTGAATGCGTGCTAATAACACGAACCCAAACGAATGTCATCCTGAGCGGAGCACGACGGTGAGCGAAGCGAACCGGCGCGAGCAGTCGAAGGATCCCTACCCAGTCCGTGCTCTTCCAGGTGCGTCAAGGCTTTCTCTGCTTAAGATCAGGCGCAGAAGCAGAACTCCCTGCCGCATCCCGATTGAGGTTGAGATGAAAGGGATCCTGCGACTACGCGAGCTCATTCGAGCTCGCTCCGCTCAGGATGATACCGCAAATCAACAACTGAGAACTGGCAACTGAGAACTGGCAACTGAGAACTGTCCTCCAACGCGTCCTCTACACCCTGCCAGTAATCTGGCTTGTCGTGAGCCTTGTCTTCCTCCTCATCCACTTGGTCCCCGGAGACCCCATCCAGCAAATACTCGGCGAAGGCGCGCCGGCCGCCGACATCGCCGCCACCCGCCACTCCTACGGACTCGACGCCCCCCTTGGCGAGCAATACTTCCGGTACTGGAAAGGCGTTCTGCACGGGGATTTCGGACGCTCCTTTCGCTACAATCAGACAGTCGGCCAACTCATTGCCCAGCGCTATCCCCACACGCTCCGCCTCACGCTGGCGTCGTTGTTCGTCGCCATCATTCTCTCCATCCCTGCCGGAGTGCGCTCCGCCCGCCGCCGCAACCGCTGGGACGACCGCCTGCTGTCGGTGGTCAGTCTCTTCGGCCTGTCGTTCCCCAACTTCGCGCTCGGCCCGATTCTGATCTTGCTCTTCGCCATCAAACTCGGTTGGCTGCCAGTCTCAGGCGCAGGATCATTCGCCAATCTGGTGCTGCCCGCCATCACCATGGGCAGCGCGTTGGCCGCCATCCTCACCCGCATGGTGCGCACCTCCATGCTCGAAGAACTCAGCCAGGACTACGTCCGCACCGCTCGCGCCAAAGGCCTTCCCGAGCGCAAGGTGGTCTACCGCCATGCCCTACGCAACGCCATGATCCCCGTAATCACGGTGCTGGGCCTGCAGTTCGGAGCGCTGCTGGCCGGCGCCATCGTCACGGAAACAATCTTCGCCTGGCCCGGCATCGGCCGCCTGACGATCCAAGCCATCTCCAGCCGCGATTATTTCCTGGTGCAAGGCTGCATCCTCGCGATCGGCCTGACGTATGTCGCGGTGAATTTCCTGACTGATGTGCTGTATTCCGTGGCCAACCCGCGGATCAGGCAGTAAAGAAGAGCGATCGATCCGACAAGTTTACTGGCGTGAAGCGCGGTATTCACGTATAATACGTGTGGCACGTATACTGCGTGCATTCACGGTTATGACCAGGCAAAATATTACAGTTAGCCTTCCTCGGCAGACCATTCGCAAGGCAAAGGTTCTTGCCGCCCGCCGTGGTTCCTCTATTAGCGGTCTTTTAGCCGAACAAATTGAGATCCTGGTCGGAGAGGAAGAAGCTTACGAAAGAGCTGAGCGCCAAGCCGCGGCGCTGCTCGACCAAGGGTTCCATCTGGGTGGTGTGATTTGCGTCAGCAGAGACGAGTGGCATGAACGATAAGACGTTCGTCGACACTAACATCCTGATTTACGCTCACGACGTAGATGCAAAAGCCAAACATGACGTCGCCAAGGGTGTTCTGCGTGAGCTATGGAGGCGGCGGACCGGCGTCCTCAGCATGCAGGTGCTTCAGGAATTCTATGTCAACCTTACTCGTAAGATTGCCTCTCCGCTGCCCAAGGATGTCGCGCGGGCGGTGGTGAATAGTTACTCGATCTGGTGCATCGACGCAACCCCTGCCGAGATTGCAGCCGCGTTTCGAATCGAAGACGAATCCCGAATTGGTTTTTGGGATGCGCTGATCGTTGCCTCCGCTCTGAAATGCGGAGCGACACGAATCCTCTCGGAGGATCTAAACGCACAACAGACGATTTCGGGCGTAAAAATCCAAAACCCGTTCGCGTCAGCCTGATGTGAAAATGCAGAGGCGGGACAGACGCCCCGCCTCCTGCGCTCGTAATTACGCTGCTTGTGTTACCTTCTTCGCCCGTTCTTCCATATCCTTGGGGGACACATCCTCGACGTGAGTGGCAATGCCCCACAGATGTCCGAACGGATCTTGAAAGAAGCCAGAGCGGTCTCCGTAGAACTGATCCTCAACTGGCCTCAGGACTTTCGCGCCCTCTGCTGTCGCGCGCTCGAACACGCGATCGACGTCGGGAAGGTATACATAGAGGCTCACCGGGCTGGCGCCGATGGTGGCCGCACTGGTGTGTCCCTGCCCCATGCTGGGATTCTCGTCGGCCAGCATGACGTGCGAATTTCCGATCTTCAACTCGGCGTGACCCACTTTGCCATCCGGGCCATTCATGCGAAACAGTTCCGTGGCACCGAAAACTTTCTTGTAGTATTCGATGGCTTGAGCGGCGCCGCGGATCACCAGATAGGGTGTGATGGTGTTGTAGTCCTTGGGAATATAGGAGACTTTACTCATGATTTTCCTCCTTAGAAAATGGGCTGAGGGTGGAGGGTTCCGGCGCGCAATGCGGACCCGGGCGTGCGGTCCATGCATTTACCTATGAGAACACGTTTGTCGGCAAAGCTCAAGAGGGTTTGCACGTGGCCCACGGCACCGTCACTGCCGGCTTGATCATCACGATCCGCCGCGATTTTTGAAGTGATATGGTAGTTGCATCGATGTCTGCTGCCGCCATCTCGCTCCGCCGCCGGGTTGCTGTCAATGCTCGCCACAATCCCTTGGCAGCCATCGGCGTCGTGCTGGTTGTCGTCTTCGTGATCTTCGCTCTCTTCGCATCCTGGATCGCCCCGCAGGATCCCGCTGCGATCCACCTGCCCGCACGCCTCGACCGCCCATCGTCCGCGCACTGGTTCGGCACTGATGAACTCGGCCGCGACATTCTTTCTCGCGTGATCTACGGCGCGCGTATCTCCATGCTGGTGGGCAGCTGCGTGGTCCTCACATCGCTGGCTTTGGGACTGATCATCGGCTCCATTGCCGGATACTATGGTGGCGGCATCGATCGCTTTGTCAACGTTGTTCTGATGAACGCATTTCTGTCATTCCCGGGAATTCTACTGGCGATCGCGTTCATCGCCTTCCGCGGCCCCGGCATCTTCAATCTCGTGCTTGCGCTCTCGCTCGGCGGCTGGGTCGGTTACGCTCGACTTGTCCGCGGACAAGTCCTGGCCGCCCGCGAACGCGAATTTGTTGAAGCCGCTCGCGCCCTCGGCGCCAGCGATCTGCGCATCGTCGTCCGCCACATTCTGCCCAACATTATTCAGCCGGTTGTGGTCCAGGCCGCAATTGGCATGGCGGGCGCCATACTCGCCGAAGCAACCATGAGTTTTCTTGGACTCGGCGTCCCTCCTCCGACCGCCAGTTGGGGAGCGATGCTCAATGACGGTCGCGCACACCTCTTCGACGCCCCACATCTCGTGCTGTTTCCCGCGTTCGCCGTAATGCTTGCGGTGCTGAGTTTCAACTTTATCGGGGACGCCCTGCGCGACTACCTCGATCCCCGCTCACGCATCGAAGCGGGACTCTAGTCAAGCTACAGACTTGAGTGGCGTGGAGCGGAGTACAGA
>DATKFH010000046.1:0-85284 GCA_035511455.1 Candidatus Sulfotelmatobacter sp.
GAGCGAATTGTTGGCGGCCAACTTGGAAGAAACCAGCAAGCTGCTCAACGCTTATGTGCGGGCGATCTTGGCTTCTGGCTCCTGATCTTCTGGCTCCATATCCCCAAGGGATATCAAGGGCGAAGCCCTTGCCTAGTTAGACTAGCCTGCACTTACCAGCGCAATCAGTTAAGCCAGTCGGCTCAGTGCCAGTCCAACAACTTTGGAGTGTGCCTGCCCCATCTCGTCGGTCACCACGTCGCCTTAAATGTTCATCGTCGTTCTGATGTCGCTGTGCCGCATCAGTTTCTGTTGAACAGCAATTGGTGTTCCACGGCATCCAGTCAACTGCGGTAGGTGTGACGACTACGCCGAATTCAGTATCGCCGTCACTATGCCGAATCCCGGATTATGCCGACTTGCTTCTGCCACTCCCTTGACCTGAGGCTCCGCAGGGAGGGTTCGCCGCCTCGGTGCCGCTCCGCGGAGTAGCACGGAATAGCGGATAGGCTGACAACAATGACGAGTTAGCGGAAAATGGAAGCGGCGCGTAAGAGCGATCCTTTGAGCAGGAGTTTCGATTTCACGTTGATAGATCTGATCCAGACCGATCAGCTACTATTCCCCAGCCGCTGTAAAGAGACCCATGATATATGTTAAGAGACTTAACAACGAACGTTTCGCTCGATTTTCCTCTTGCAATTGCTGATTGTCGCTGGCAAACTGCGCATCTGTCCTCCCCAGTAAGCCGACCGGTCGACGCCTCATCTGAGCACTCGGACTTGAATCATTTAGTGAGGCGTTCACTAATGTAAACTTAAGAACGGCGATCCAGCGAACGAAGGCGTGCCTTAGCTTTATTAATCGATATGAATTGCGCATCAAGGTCTGCTATGACTGAGCGCCTCAGTTCGAAACGATGGGCCCGCTTCGTCTGGACGGCGGCTCTCGTTGGAGTTGCCGTTCTTTTGATTGCCGTCGCGCTACTTCAGTACCGCTGGAACATGCAGATCAGACAAGCTACGGAAGTTCGATTGGGTGCCGATCTGGAATCGGTGATGATGAGATGGCACCTAAATTTATACCGCGAGCTTTCTACCATCTGCATTGCCGTTCAGGTCGGCCCGGATTCAGGGGCCAGCGACCATTGGAATGATTATTTGCGGCGTTACGAAGAGTGGAGGAGCACGGCAAGCAACTCAGGTTTCGTCGAAAATATCTACTCGAACCCGGATGTCGTAAGCGATATTTACATTTACGAGACGAGCCGTGAAACGGGTGGGCGATTGCTGCGTCTTGACCCGGATGCGGACAAGATTGAAAAAGTGGTCACCCCCGTGGGATTGCAGGCTCTGCTCGCGCACCTGCAACGGAAGTCAGGAAACCTCCGCATTGCATTGCGCGCCTGGGAGTCTAGCGACTCAACGGCAAGCGCAGAGCCGGAAAGCCAAACGGAGTCATCTGTAGGCCACAACTTGCGAAGGAACCCGATCACAGGATGGCAGTTTGACGAAAGCATTCCTGCGATCGTCCACCCCATTTTGCATCGCAAGACCGGCACTTTGCGCCCTGAGGCTCCAGTTGATTGGCTCGTGATTGTTCTGAACCGTGACACCATTACCCGCAGAATCTTTCCCGAACTCGCTCAGCGCTATTTCGTCAGCGGTCAAGGACTGGAATACGAACTAGCTGTTGTTGCAGTCGGAAAAACGTCCCGCCTGCTTTACTCTTCAGATCCGGGATTCGGGATTCCAGACCTCGGCCGATCGGATTCAGTCATGAATATCTTCGGCCCGCCACCCGAAAGCACAGAGGGTAGTTTTTGGCAGGTTGTGAAAAATAGAGAATCCCTAAGGGGTGAAGAATGGCACAGTTTTTCGGCGCCGGTCTGGTTTCCGCTGATTAGGCAATCGGCAGAAACTCAACACTGGATGCTGTTTCTGAAACATCGAACAGGTTCAGTGGAGGCGTCAATCACTAGAGTATGGCGCGCCAATCTTTTCGTAGGAGCCATGGTTCTCCTGCTCCTCGCCACCAGTATGTTTCTGGTCGTAATTGCGACCCAGCGTGTACGTGCCCTAGCGACCATGCAGATGGATTTTGTGGCGTCCATTTCCCACGAACTCCGTACACCGCTTGCGGCGATGCTTGCTGCAGGACAGAACCTCGCTGACGGGTTCGCGCCGGATCTACCCCACTACGGGTCCCTGATTGCGGCTCAAGCCCGCCACTTGATCGATCTTGTAGACCAGATCTTGTTGTTTGCTTCGATGAAGGACGGCAAGAAGAAGTATCATCTAACCGCCGTGCGGCTCAGCGACGTTGTGGAGAGTCTTCGTAAGACTACTCTGCCTATACTCGGAAAGGCTGGGTTTCACGTTGAGTACCTGCTGGAAGAGGGATTGCCCTGTGTTCTGGCTGATCAACAAGCACTTCTTCGATGCTTGCGGAACCTGATTGAAAACGCCGCCAAGTATAGTGGTGAGAGCCGGTGGATAGGTATTTCTGCGGAACTTGACGAGCCCGGTAGCGGTGACGCTGGGATCAGGATCACTGTAGCCGACCATGGGGTCGGAATCGACTCTTCCGAACTCCAGCACATTTTTGAGCCTTTTTATCGAAGCCCAGGCGCAATAGCAGCGCAGATTCACGGCAGTGGCCTCGGACTCGCGGTGGTAGAGCACATCGTCAAAGAAATGGGAGGGAGATTGTCGGTGAACAGTGAAGTCGGAATAGGAAGTGCTTTCACGGCGCATTTGCAGGTCGCAAGGACGGCACCCCTTGGAAACTCCGTTGAAACCCAGGAGGCTTTGATTTCCAGATGAATGCCAGCATTTTGATAGTCGAAGATGACGCTGCTCTAAGAACTACGCTGGGCGATCGGCTTCGTGGAGAACACTATGTAGTTGACAGCGCCAAGGACGCGGAGGAGGGCGAAGAGAAAATTAGCGCATCTTCCTTCGACCTGCTCATCGTCGATGTGATGCTTCCTTACCATAGTGGCTTTGATCTTTGTCGCGACCTTCGCCAATCTGGACTGGCGACTCCGATCATGTTTCTCACTGCCAAAACGTCATTACTCGACAGGATTGTGGGCCTCAAGCTGGGGGGCGACGATTACTTGACCAAACCGTTCGAGGCGGAAGAACTCGTTGCTCGTGTGGAAGCATTATTACGGCGGGCCCCTGCTAACAGCGGACGAGGGGTTTATGAGATCGGCTCCCTGCACGTAGATGTGCCGCGGCAAGAGGTTACACGCGATGGCAAACCTGTCTACCTTACCGAGCGAGAATTTCACTTGTTGTGCTATTTGATCAACCGTCCTGGGCAAACGGTGACGAGAGAGGAACTGCTTCGCGCTGTGTGGGGATACGACGCTAAAACGTATAGCCGCACGGTCGACGTGCACATATTTACTCTGCGCCAGAAGCTTGAGACTGATCCGACGCAGCCTGCTCTTATTAAAACGGTCGCGCGCTTTGGATACAAGTTATTGCGCGAGTGACGTTGTTTGTGTCGTCAACTTGTGTGTCGTTGCTATGATCTAATATGGTGCGATGACCCCAATCTAGAATTGCTAAGTGGTCGGATAGATACATATACTGGCGTATCCCCGTCTAACGACCCATATCAAGATACACTCTACCTCGCT
Organism: Candidatus Sulfotelmatobacter sp.; assembly: GCA_035511455.1. Classification (GTDB taxonomy): domain Bacteria; phylum Acidobacteriota; class Terriglobia; order Terriglobales; family Acidobacteriaceae; genus Sulfotelmatobacter. The sequence continues at coordinate 3,632 of DATKFH010000046.1, forward strand.
GCACAATCACCACTTCAGGCAACAGGTGGGGCGTCACCGACCCGACACAACCAAACGGCCTTTTTGTTGATGCTAGCCTCTCTCGTAACGAATCAGTTGACTCCCTTTCTTTGTGCTAAGGGTTGAGTCGTTATAAGTCCACGCAATCACAGGTACCGTCTTGCCGCACTGACTACGCCACTGTTGTGACAAACCGTGTTAAGCCTGCCGCGCGATGTTAGAAACATCAAATCTCTGTCAATTCGTTCATGCGGTTGCGGTTGAGCAAATAAGCCTGACTGAGTGCTGCTAATGTCGCCGCATTAGCACCGACGGCGCTGTAGTGGCGGCCGCAAGTTAGTAAGGAGGCTATACACGTATGAGGAACGGATACGCACTCTCTCTATCACTCCTTTTAGTTGTGATTGCGAGCGGAATTGCGAACAGCCAATCATTCCGAGTTCAGTGCCCGACTAGTACTATCACTCACCCCTCGACTTTAACCAACGTCAACGCAGAGCCTGCCTACTCCGGTCCGACGACGCTGGCGATCAACAGCAATGGATTCTACGCTCCGACCGCGAACGTGAACGGCGCGATCAAGTGTCAGCAGGTGTCGGGTGGTGACGGCTACTCCACGATGGCCGACGGAACCCAAACCTTTATGTTTTCGTTCGGACCGTTGTCCGGGCTCGCGGACATCGCGAACGGCCAGGCAGGCACTGAATTTCCAAACGTCTTCAACACCGTGTATCCCGGAACGCTGAAGCCAGGTGATCCGGCCATGAGCGATGGAGCAACGAGCGGCGCCTCGCCAGGCAGTCCGTCGCTGTTTACTTTTAACGGTGCCGCTGGGTTGATGCCCGACCTCGATGCGATCGCCAGCGGAGCTTGCACCGCTCCCTGTCTTGACGGACACGTCGATCCTCGCCAAATCATGGACGTCGGAGTGATGAACGGTAATATCCCGGCGCCTCTGGTTGCATTTGATGAGGACGACGAGATGTTTCTAACACTTACCAACGTCGGCATGCTCATGCGGCCCGATCTTTTCGAGCAACACACGATCCACTTCCACGGTTACCCAAACGCTTCCTCGTTCTATGACGGCGTCCCTGACGCCTCGGTGGCCATCAACATCGGCGGCAGCTTCACCTATTACTATCTCGCGCCCGATGCTGGCACCTACTTCTGGCATTGCCATATCACTCCCCCCGAGCACTTGCAGATGGGCATGGTTGGACAGCTTTATGTACGCCCGCGACAGGATCGAGTCCCGCAAGGCACCAGCCTCTATACCGCTCTACAGCAACAAAACGGCCTCGGGACAACAGTCGACCTGCGGACGGCCTGCAATCCCAACAACGATATCCTGTGCAGCGCTTTCACGCCGGCCATCAACACCGGTCTCAACCAAGGTCTTGATTTACTGGGTAACCCGCAAAGATACGTCTACAACGACGGCGACGGCTCAACGGCTTATGACGTTGAGTACCCCATCCAGATGCACGACTTTGATCCTAACTTCCATTTTGTGGGTATGACCTTCAATCCCGAAGCCTTTGTGGATATGAGGGGCAAATACTTCCTGCTCAACGGGCGAAGCTACCCGGACACGGTCGCGACCGGTCCCCAGGCGACTATGTCGAGCGACGGCAGAATGCACTACTCGCAGCCCCTGCCGGCCCTCATCAACATTCCGGCGGGTGGGAAGGCATCTCTGCGCCTCGTCAACCTCTCCGTCGAGCAATATCACACGCTGGCCACACTCGGGATTCCGATGAAAGAAGTCGGGTTCAACGCCAAGCTTTTGCGGGACCAGGAGGGCAACAACACTGAGTTCTACACCAACTCCATCACGCTTGGCGGCGGCGAGTCACTCGACGTGATTCTGGATGCTAGCGACGCTGGGTGCGGCTCAGCGGGTTGCGCGGTAAAGCTCTATCCGGCGGGCAGCGTCTTCTATCTCTATACCCCCAATCTCGACCACCTCTCGAACGACGCCGAAAATTTCGGAGGAATGATGACTGAGGTCCACATCTGCAACAGCGTTACTGGCGGCAGCACCTACGGAAACACCTGCAACTAGGAGCACGGCAATGAGGGAGATGACAATGAAGAAAGCGATCTCGAAGAGCGGATGGCTTCTGGCGGCGACAGCGTTGGCGTTGTTTTTCGTGGCCGCGGCCTATGCTGCGACCCCCGGCATTACCGGCCCGACCTTCAACTTGACAGCCCAACAGGCTTACCTCAATCAACCGGACGGGGCGGCGGTTTACTCGTGGGGCTACGGCTGCAACGGCGCGCCTACAGGCTTTGCCCCAGCGGCTATTACCAACGCGACGTGCCCGACCATGCAAGTCCCCGGGCCAACGTTGATCGTGACCGAAGGACAGACGGTCACAGTTAACTTGACTAATAGTTTGCCCGCCGCGGTCGGTAACACGTCAATTGTGTTTCCCGGTTTCCAGGTGACCGCGACGGGCGGTGTAACCGGCCTGCTAGCGCAGGAAGCGGCCCCGGGCGGATCGGTGACTTACAGTTTCGTCGCTTCTTCGCCGGGAACGCGCGCCTATTACAGCGGCTCGGAAAGCGACCTCCAGATCGAGATGGGTCTGTATGGCGCCGTCGTTGTGCTCCCGACGGGCAACGCTGCCGTCACCGCAGCTTGCGGCACTCTGACCTCAGGGGGCCTGCCGCCAACAAATGCTGGAAATAATAGGGCCGCTCAAGTGTTCTGGAAAGAAACTGATTTCCGGCTCGCGGCGGCCGCCTACGACCACCCCAAGACGTGCTACGACCGGGAATACCTGTTTCAGTGGGCCGAGATGGATCCGAACATTCACGCCCAGGCCCTGGCGCAAGTTCAAGCCAGGACGGGGTGCACGGCCGGCGCTCCGGGATGCAGTCTCAATGTTCCGACTGAGCCCTACAAGCCCGCGTACTTTCTGATCAACGGACGCTCCATGCCGGACGTCATGGACCCCAACTACGCGGCGGAGTATCCGCATCAACCCTACAACGGCAATCCGCACATGCATCCGGGTGAGATGACCTTGGTCCGGAGCATCGGGCAAGGACGGTGGCAACATCCGTTCCACGAGCACGCCAATCACGTGCGTATCCTGGCGCGTGACGGCAACTTGATTTTGACTCCCTCTGGGAATTCCCTCGCCGGCATTCTGATGTTCAACACCGACACGACTCCGGGTTCTGCATTCGATGGGATTTTCTACTTCACGGGCAGGGGTTTGAACTGGGATCCGTACGGGCACCATCCCGCCCCTGATTCCTTCGGTGACCCTCTTGCCTACCTTCCTTGTACTCCGGACGCCAACGGCTACAACACGGGGGCTCCCACTGCGGTCAACTATTTCGAGTGGTGTCAGGACCATAACAAGCCGATGGAACTGAATCCGTTCGGCGATGTGGCGGGCGGCGGGCCAATGACTCTGCCCGATCCCAACATTTTCACCAATGGCGCCTGGTATGGCGGCAACCCGTACTTGGGTCCGGATGCGAGCTTGCGCGCCACAGCCCCCGCATGTGCCACCACCTCCAGTGCAACCTTGACCTGTACCAACCTGCAACCTGCCAACATGCAAGCCAACCCGGCCAATGAGCGCGGCTGGGCGTTCATGTGGCACTCGCATAACGAGCGCGAAATTACAACCAATAACGTTTTCCCAGGTGGAATGCTGATGATGATGCTGGTTGATTCCCGGGAATTTGTCATCGACGAGTCCAACTAATCAACGAGGAGACCGCAATGCGATTCAACTATCTCAAAGCAACCTTGAAAACTGCGGTAATAACAGCAACTGTTCTCCTCCTTGGAGTCGGGCTTGCAGTGGCCCAGATCAATTTGACCGCTGCTCCGACCACCCTCACGTTGCCGGACGGATCAACGGTGCCGATGTGGGGCTATAGTTGCGGCGCGGCCGTGAGCGGTGCGACCGCAACTTGCGCGGCATTGAATCCGAACGCGCCAGCCGCTACCACTACTCCGGCCGGCTGGTCGCCCGTGGTCGTCACGGTTCCCTACGTCTCCACGGGAACAAGCTTAACGATCAACCTCACGAACAGTCTCTCGTTTACCCCGGCCAGCGCCACGACCGCAAATACCGTTCCCACGTCGCTGGTAATCGTGGGCCAGATAGGAGGAGGCCTCGGCGTCTTAGCGCAGCGAACCACGACGGCGAGTCCAGACCACTCCAAGGCCCAGTCAACTGTGACTTGGCCCATTGCGGGCGCCAGCGGCCCAGGCGTGTCTGGCACGCCGCCACTCCAGGGGCCACGCGTGCAATCGGTTGCTACCGAGGTCGCGTCCGGATCCACGACCGCGCTCACGTGGAGCGCGCTGCGGCCGGGCACTTACTTGCTTGAGTCCGGCACCCATCCTTCGATTCAAGTTCCCATGGGTTTGTACGGCATCCTGGTGGTCACCGCCGCACCCAATGGGACAACAGCCGGCACGGCTTACCCCGGTGTGAGTTACAACGCGGAGATTCCGCTGGAGTTTAGCGAAATCGACCCGGTGCAAAACAACTCGGTCAACATCGCTGTGAACACAGTGGGTTTCAGCGAGACCATGGTGTGGTCGGGCCAACCGGGCGGCTGCGGCAATCCCAGTTCGACGACCTACCATCAATGTTATCCCCCGGCGGTGAACTACATTCCGCTGTACTACCTCATCAATGGAGTCGCGTTTAACAGGACCAACCCCACGTCCTCGTTGTTCGTGGTCAGCCCCGCCACCGGACTTACTCCAGGCACCGGAAACGTCTTAGTCCGGTTGGTGAATGCTGGCTCCCGCATGCACGTGCCTTCGATCGTGGGATCACTGACTACGCACCCTGTTGGGTCAACGAGTTCGAGTATCAGTGGCTTTTCAATCATTGCTGAAGACGGCAACGTCTCGCCGGGCGTTCGCAAAGTGCAGAGCGACCTTTTTATGGCCGCCGGCAAGACTAACGACGTAATGATCAATGTGCCGACCAGTGCTACGGCACCTGCGCTTGCGGTGTTCGACCGCGAGTTAAGCCTTTCGGGCAACGCCATCGAGCGAGATGCCGGCATGCTAGCTTACATCGGCATCAACGGATCGGGGCTTCCTTCTTCTCCATCACTCGGGGCTGCGGTCGCCAGGGCGGATACCTATAACTCGCTGGTTCCCTGCGCTGCAGCTTCATGCACGCCGCTCCACGTCTCGGATCCAGGCAAAGGCGTGATCGCCAACGACTCGAATGTTTACGGCGTTCAGCTTCTTAATCCGCCGAGTAATGGCGCGGTGACACTCAACGCGAACGGCACCTTCTCGTATATACCAAATACCGGAACCACCTCGGACTCTTTCACCTACTGCGCGAACGGTTCGGTTACGGCGGCGATTTGCTCCTCCGGCGTAACAGCCAGCGTGACTCTGGGTAAGGCGGCGATAGAGTCGGCGAGCGGGATCACTTGTACAAGTCCCACGTCGTACACTGCGAGCACATCTTCGTATCTGGCGATAAAGACTCCTGGCGTTCTTTCAACCTGTACAGACGCCGCAGGCTATCCCTTGACAGCGACTGCCTTTACGGGCACAGGGTTAACGGTTGCGGGGGATATAAACGGCGGGTTCAACGCTTCGCTCGCCAGTCCATGCACTACCGTGGGCGGTTGTCCTGGATCTTTCACCTTCCAGGCCAAGAACTCGCAGGGAACCCTCAGCTCCGCTATGACGGTGAACGTTACTTTCCCCGTAGGCAGCGGTCTGAACGTCACAGTTCTAGACGGCAGCGACAAGACCACTGTGATCAGCGACTACCGCTGGATCATCGAGGAAGACAAGAGCTTCTACGTCAACCCTAACTGCACGACAAACACTACATCTCCAGCGCCGGGCTGCCCCGCCGCGGTCACTGGAGGGGCTACTCCCACTTTCGGTGTGAATTTTCACCCCAGCCACATGGAGTACGTGGCGCAAGGCTGCACTGGGCCGCAGTCATGCGAGTCGGGCCAGACGCTTCTCGGTCAGCCGGCGGTGTGCGATATCGGCAACGGTGTTTGCCGGACTACCGGCACCCAGGAGACCGAGGTCCTTCCTAGCCAAGTCCTTTTGGATCCTACTAAGCGCTACTACATCTCTGTCCTACCGGGCGACGCGGCCAACCCGTTTGGCGCCGGGTACGCGGGTACGCCGGACTGCTCTGCCACTGGCAGAGCCGCTGGTAAGTGCGGCCATGGCATGGGCGGCGCTCCGATCATGGCGGCTTGCTTTCCGACCGGAACATGTACTGCTACCTCCACCTTTCTCCCCGTCACGGCGCTGACGCAGCCTTCTCCGTACCCGCCGGCGAAACTTTCTGTCCAAGTATTCGAGGACGACTTTCCGCTCAACGGCGAGCAAGATGCTGGTGGTGGAGTCGACATTATCGCGACCAATGAGCCAGGCTTGGGTGGGTTCAACATCGAACTTGTCGACCAAAAGGGTACTTTCGGTGACGTAACCGGACAGATGACCTACGACATGTTCAATCAGCCGCTATCGAACAGCTTGGCGGGAACCATTGATCCGGCCAGCGGGATGGACGCATGTCCGATATCGGCACACCCGCTGCTTGGCGGGAATGGTACGACTGATCCGACGGCAACGGGCATTACAGGCCAGATCGTCACCTGCCCGAAGTACGAATCCGATGGGGTAACAATGTCCCCGCTGGCGGGCGAAGCCGTCATTGCCAATCTGATGCCAGGATTTTATAGCGTCATTGCGACTCCCGGAGCCGACCGCATTGCGCGGGGTGAAGAATGGCTCCAAACCAACACCCTGGATGGACAGAAGGCCCACGATGCATTCGTCAAGATCGGCGAGCCGGCCTATTTCCAGGAGTATGGGCCTGCGGGATTCCACGTCTCCGTCGGCTTTGCTAATCCGGCGATCATCAATAGCCGCTTGCCGGGTGTCTGCAACGGGACCGACCTCAACCTTCCCGGTTTAGGGGGTAGCTGTAACAATTCGGTGACGGGCAAGATCACGAGTGAGCGCATGAGCCGGACTCCGGATCAGCGCTTGTATAGCAGCGGTTCGCGCGATGCCTACTCCTGGACCCAGTGCTACGTGAGCATGGGCGATCCGGACGGCGAGGACTTTGCTTTCACCAAATGCGCCGCCGATGGCACGTTCTCGCTCTCTGGCCTCCCCCCTGGGATTTGGCGAATCACCGTCTTCGACCAGTGGAACGACCAGATTGTGGACGGGCTTTCGACGCCAGTACAGCTTGCAGGCGGCAAAACCGTCGCTATGGGAGATATTCCGCAACAGCAATGGCAGTCGGATCTCAATACCCGAACGTTCATTGACGACAACAAAGACGGCGTCTACCAGTCTACCGAGCTCGGAATTCCCCTTGCGTCTGTGAGCGTCCGTTTCAGAGACGGCGAGCTGGCCAATAACCTCTTGACGGACTTCGGCGGCGTGGCCAATTTCAACGAGACCTTCCCGCTGTTCAACTGGTACACCGTGGAAACCGATCCCACCCGTTACAAGACCACTGGAATCCACACAGTCTACGACGCGGGTGGGCCGGCTGACGGCACTACCTGCGGCACACCCTGGCCCAACTGCGGTTCCTCAGTCATTGCCAAAAACTTGGCGAACACCTACGACCCCTTTCCTCTACCGGCTAACCTGTCCGTACCGGGCGCGGTGTATTGCAGCAACGCGGATTGCACCGGCAATTCCATCGCCGGCGGGCCGGTCCCCAGTTCGACGACGAACTATTCGACTGGCCGCATTGATGCACCGTGGGTTTGGTCGGAGGGCTGGCAAGGCTTCATCGGCCAGTTCAATTTCATCGAGTTCGGAAAAGCGCCCTACGCGGCAGGCGAGAACGGTGGCATCACTGGACACGTTATATATGCCTCGACGCGTCCCTTTGATGACCCCATGATGCTCGTACAGACGCAATGGGAGCCTCTGCTTCCGCACGTCACAATAAATCTCTATCAGGAAGGCTTCGCGGCCGATGGAGTGACTCCAACTCTCAAGCTGGTCGACACTACAAAGACGAGCAGTTGGGACGATTGGGCGCAGGGCTTCCGCTCCGACGGCATCCCGTACATGAACTGCCCGGGTCAGTCCACTGCCGATCTCTTCTACTTCACGCTATACAACCAGCCAAACTATCTGGATCTTTACAACTCCCAACACGGTGGGAATCCGGTGACCCCGCTGCCCGCCAACTCGCAGTACAAGTGCTATGACGGCATGCACAACTGGAACCAGGTCCAGCCAGCGCCCTATGACGGCGCCTACGCGTTCCCCAGCGTGCTCGGAAGGAATCCGCAAACCGGCAATACGACGGGAACCAACTGCACCATCTGCGTCAAGGACCCTGACGCCACCGACCCATTCCGCTTCGGCAAGGAGGACATGTTGCCTCCGGGCAAGTATGTGGTTGAAGTCGTACTGCCACCGGGCTTTGAGCTGGTGAAAGAAGAAGACAAGAACATTCTGATCGGGGACAACTTCATCGCGCCGGTCACCCAGGAGTTCGGCGCTCTTGGAGACATTTTCATCATTCCCGATCAGGCCTCGGTAGCGTCGGCGAATGATCTGGGCCCGGGTTACAACGCCAACAATGCCCAGAACCAAACTCAGAGCTTAGGGACTGTGCCGAGAACCTCGACCGTCCCTGCTTATCCGTTCGAGGCCGTCTGGCCTTGCGTGGGCGAAATGCGCATTGTGCCTGACTATATGAGCATCTTCCCTCAGGCTCACGAAGTAGCTGCCTTTGCCGGAGCGACGCGTCCGCTGTGCGACCGCAAAGAAGTGACTCTGGGTGACCAGACCGGCGCAATCGCTAAGTTCTACATCTATACCTCGACCCACATCGGCTCCAAATTCACGGGAATCATCACGGACGACTTCACGTCTGAATTCGATCCCTTCGCGCCTACCTTCGGCGAAAAATTCTCGCCGCCCAATATGCCGGTAACGTTCAGGGACTGGGCCGGAAACGAAGTCTCGCGCGTGTATTCCGATCAATGGGGAACATTCAACGGAATGACGTATTCGACGTGGGAAGTAAACCCGCCCAACCCAACTGGATATGCGCCCGGGATGATGATCAATTGCATGAATGACGCCGGGCCGATTCCTGATCCAAACAATCCCGGCCAGACGATCAAGGATCCCCTCTTCAATCCGCTCTACAGCCAGTTCTGTTACGAAGATCCGTATATGCCAGGGGTGACTTCTTACCTGGATACTCCGGTCGTACCGACCGCAGGCTTCGTGGGAGCCGGGTACAACAATCCTGACTGCGCCTATCCGAATCTCACGCCGGCGGTCTCGAGCGTCACCGGCGATGTTGCTGGACCTTGGGTGAGCGCCGCCGGTCATACCCTCACAATCAATTCCTTGGGCGATCAGCAAGTGAACAACTATGGATACTCGGGACCGTCGGCCCAGACTGCTCCTTTCAATCAGAAGATGGTGACCCGACACTACGGTTTTGGTAGTGCGGCGGGAACGGTCACGATCGGTGGGAAAACAGCGACAGTGGGCGCTTGGAGTGACACAGCGATTACGGTCACTGTGCCCACCGGCGTGCCGCAATGTGCCGTGCAGCAACAAACGCAGTACGGAGCTCCGGCTAAGGCCGCGCTGTGCGGTGAGTTGGTCATCACGGCCGCCACTGGCCAACAATCAGTTGATGCGGTGACTATTACGATCGGTGGCAAAACACCGACGGTGCTCACTGCTGGACAGACGATCCAGTCTGCCATTGACGCTGCCGCTCCTGGCGACATGATCATCGTTCCTCCGGGGACGTATCGTGAGCTGGTAATCATGTGGAAGCCGGTCCGGCTGCAAGGCGCCGGAGCCGCCTCTAGCACCATCGACGCCTCTACCCATCCCGCCGGCACGTTGGATCCGTGGCGCCGACGCGTCAACTGTCTGTTTGGATTGGCGCTCAATGGTCAACCGTACACGGGTAACGGTCCCACCGGCGGATCGAATTCTTACGATTCGAGCGGGACCTACAGCTGCCCCGCCACGGCGACGGGGGACACTTGGAACTACTTCTCCGGCGGCCCGAACTATCCAACGATGATTGTGGATCGGATACCCTTGGAAGGCATTCTCGGCTGGGACGCTACGGTGAACGGCAACCTGGCCGAGCAGTTGCAAGAGCCCTCGATCATGGGAGCCTACGAAGGCGCAGCGATTACGGTCGTGGCGAAGGGTGTAAATATCCCCGCCGGATCCACCGACGTTTTCGGAAGCGGGGCAGAGGCTAGTTTCCCGACGGGTTCCACGCTGCTTACAAACGCCGATTGCGGCGCAGGCGGGCCCAATCCGTACCCGAGCAACTTCCAGTGCAATCCCTCAAGCATCGATGCCTTGGGCATTACCGACAGCTCTCAGGGAGGCGGGGCCATCTTCCTGCACGGCTGGACGCATAACCTGCAAATTGCCAACAACCGCGTCTACAACAACTCCGGAACGCTCTCGGGTGGCATGGTCATCGGCCAAGGGGAATTTCCGGAGGCATATTTGGCGCCCACGGACTTTGGCCCGGGCGCTACAACCCCACCTGGTTCCTGCCAGAACAGTAGCATCACCAATACTCAATTGCCGTATTGCCTCCAGTTGAACGTGAACATGCACCACAACATGGTCACGTACAATTCCTCGACGGGGGACGAATTGTTCACGGGCACGCCAGCGGGAGCAGGCGGTGTCAGTATCTGCACCGGCTCCGACTACTACCTGTTCAACTACAACTGGGTGTGCGGAAATATGAGCAGCGGTGATGGCGGCGGCGTCGGGCAGCTCGGGTTCAGCTATAACGGCGACATCGAGCACAACACCATCATCTTCAACCAGAGTACCAACCCGACCATCCCAGCCAATGGCGGTGGACTGATCATTGAGGGTGCAGCACCAGATGGCACCACACTTGTCAACGGTGTTGCCACCGAGTGCGGCAGTGTTACGGACAACGATTGCGTACCTGGACTGAGCGACGGCAGCGGTCCCGGCCTAGTCATCAACGCCAACCTGCTTATGGGGAACGGTGCGGAGGCTGGCAGCGGCGGCGGTTTACGCTTCCAGGCGGTTAACGGCGCGGACGTAGCTCGCTTCCCGGCGAATCCGGAAAGATGGTACTCCGTCCAGGTCACCAATAATGTCATCGCTAACAATGTGGCCGGATGGGACGGGGCTGGAGTGTCCCTGGAAGACTCGCTTGTGGTGAACCTAATCAACAACACGATCGCTTCCAACGATACTACCGCCTCGTCGGGCACGCTCTTCAACACCCTGGGGGCACCGTTGGCCAGCGGCCAGTCACCGCCGTCCACGATCACTAGCAACGGCACCTCAACGCTGCCTCAGCCGGCAGGCGTTGTGACCATGGTGAACAGTCCGCAACTGACGTCGTCTTTCACCACCGGGGCGATCACCTGCCCGAATGGCCACTACGCAGGCGCTAGCGCCACCAACGGGACCTGCACCAAGGTCTCGTACCCGATGCTGCAGAACAATGTGATCTGGCAAAACCGCTCGTTCAACATTGGCATCGGCGCCTTGAGCACGCAATACCAGCAGAACATCGTGTCTTTGTTCAATGCCTTCACCGGGACTGCTGCTCCGAACCAAACGGCCACCGGTGCCTGCCCGACCGGCGTCAGCTATTGGGACATCGGAGTGCGCGGAGACACTGGACCGAGCAACCATGCTTCCGGGTTCACCCTTGCCCCAAGGTACTCCGTGCTAACGGACAGCACAGACTATCCGGGCTTGAACAACCTCGGATCTAACCCAGCGCTTGTGAGCCAGTATTGCAATGGCTCGCGAGTTCCGCCGGAGAACGGTGGACTAGGCTACCAGGTACCTCCGGGAATCTCGGACGCGACAGCGCCCAATCCGCTCTTCAGCCTGACGCCCAACGCGACCGTAGACGAGGGCAACAACTGGGTCAACATCAGTTGGGGTCCGCTGTCGATGTCGAACCCATCGACCAACCTCGTGCTCGGCAACTACACTATGCAGTCGAGTTCACCAGCCATCGACTACGTGCCAGTCGGACAGCTGCACCCCCATACGGATTTCCTGGGGAATCCGCGGCCTGATCCCTCCAATCCGACAAGGTTTGACGTGGGTGCTTTCGAGTTCCAGGGCGCCGTCGCTGCACCGACCCTGACATCGATCTCTCCCACGTCGGGTCTGCGCGGCACCTCAGTTAACGTGACCCTTACCGGCACGAACCTATCGGGTACGCAGTCGGTTAACGTCTCAGGTGCGGGCGTCACCGTCAGCAACCTGGCCGACGTGAACCCGACTACGGTCACAGCGACCTTCACCATCTCAAACACTGCGGCGCTCACAGCCAGGAACGTTACTATCACAACGTCGGGAGGAACTACCGGCAGCGTGACGTTCACGGTGACGGGCCCGACACTAGCGTCGATCACTCCGACATCCGGCCAGCGGGCCACGAGTGTACCCGTGACGCTGAGGGGAGCTGGGCTGACGGGAGCCACGGCGGTCAATGTATCTGGCGGAGGCATCACGGTCAGCGGTCTCACCGTCGTGAACGACAGTACGGTGACGGCAACGTTCACGGTCGGGGCTGGTGCCGCCCTGACGGGCAGGACGGTCAGCGTTACAACGCCGATCGGAACCACCAACACCGTGCAATTCACAGTGACGGTTGCGTCGGTGCCGACGCTGACGTCGATCAGTCCCACGTCGGGTGCGCGTGGAACGACTGTTCCGATCACCCTTACCGGCACCAACCTGAACGGTGCTACTGCAGTGACCACGAGTGGAGGAGGTGTCGCTTGCACGATCTCGGGGACGCCGACCGCTACCACGGTCAACGCGTCCTGCGTGATCACGGCTGGGGCGGGGCTGACGACGAGGAACGTCAGCGTCACTACACCGGTCGGGACCGCCACTCTTACCGGGTCGTTCACCGTGACGGGACCGACGGTGGTAGCGATCACTCCAACCAGCGGGACACACAACACCTCCGTTGGGGTCACCATTACCGGTAGTGATCTCACGGGCACGACCTCAGTAACCGCAGGTGCAGGCATCACTGCGAGCAACATTGTCGTGAATGCCGCTGGGACTCAGCTCACGGCGACGTTCGCGATCACCAATGGCGCGGCACACACCGCAAGAAACGTCCGCGTCGTCACACCGAACGGCACCACCCCCGTCAACGCGGCGGTGACGTTTACGGTGAACTAAGCAGCTCAAACAGGGCCGGACATCCAGGAAACTCTGGATTTCCGGTCCGTACCTTTACCACTCGCCTCCCCTGGATGAAACGGATAACCTCATGATTCGGTCTTCTATTTTGATCAGTCTTCTGTTCTGCGGCGCTCTGTGTGCACAAAGCACCTCACCTGTTTCAAACGAAGGCCAAACCCCAAAATCGCCAATCAAAACCGCTGCTTCATCGCCAAAGCCGGCATCGGTCGGCACTCCGGTCCACTTTGTGCGGAATGGGCTCCCAGGACGAGCCCATATGTATTACTCCGTTATTTGGGGAATCGATTCGCTCCGGGTTAAGGCAGTGGAGTCGGGCGAGCTCATTCGATTTAGCTGGCGCGTATTGGACCCAAAAAAATCAGCACCACTCAATGACAAGAAGACGAATCCTATCCTCCTCGATTCGCAAGCTGGCGTCAAGCTGGTGATCCCGACAATGGAGAAAGTCGGGCAACTGCGTCAGAGCAGCACACCGGAGGCGGACAAATCGTACTGGATGGCTTTCTCAAACCCCGGTCGACGAGTGAAGCGTGGAGACTTCGTGAGCGTGGTCATTGGGGATTTCCACGCGATCGGACTCGTCGTCGAGTAGGCTCCGCCGGAGGGATTTTCACCCATGGACTACTACGGAGGAGCGCTGATCTTGGTAGGAGTCGGAGCGCTCAACTGCTTGTTCGTCAAATTAAGCAGCAATGAAGAGAAGGCTATTCCGCAGTTTGCTCGGTTGCCGCTCTTACAATTTTGGTCGGACTGGCGCTGATTTATACAGAGGGAACTAGTCAGCATTCAAAGAACCCTCGAACTACGTTTTTGAGAAGAGACACTATCCCTTGCGCCTTCGGCGTAACGAAAAGCGCACTACCGGAAAGAGCGACGTCCGGTGCTCCGTAGTGATTCCGCTGACTGCAACGGAGCTCTTCCGTATCGTGCGCTTGCCTCACTCTATGCCCACATGAACGATTATCATTCGGTGCTGGAGTCACTGAAACACGCGCGGCAAGTTGATCCAGTTGGAGCCGGCTCAGACTACCTGGAACGGGAGATTCAAAGTGTTGAGCAATATCTCGCCGCGCAGACAAAAGCCAATTGAAATGTGTAGTTTACGCGTGCCGCTGACCCAATAGTCAGGTTTAGTCAGGTTTTGTTAGAGGCTCTGAGCTGAAAGCCGAGCATCGCGGGAGCTATGGAGCGTGGCTCCCGCTTCCTCAAAGCGAAGGCCCTTTAGGGCACCGTTATCGTAGTTGCGGTTCCGAATGGGCCGGGCGACTGGAAGTCGACCGGGCATGTCGGGAGGCCCCCGCCACCATTTACATTGCATCCTGCGCCGTCGCGCGCAAAGAATTCGAGCTCATAACGTCCCGATGGGACCGGGCCAATGACCGCCGTGAACGACACATTGCCGTGGATGTCGGTCGTGACCACACCGACTTCGATCTCGGCAGAGTCCCTGGTCACACCCTGTCGCGTGAGTGTCTGACAGGGACCGCCGCCACCGTCGGTGGGATATTGACCAAAGGTTGCAGGAAACGTGCTGCAAAAGAAGTTGATGCTGACCTGATATAGCTTGCTCGGTCTCGCGCCCACGAATCCGAATATGACAGTTAGTTTGCGGGTGGTTGACACTGACCACTTAATATTGTTTTTCGTTAAATTAAGAGGTTCCCCAAACTTGTCCCAACCACGGGCCCACTCTTGCGTGGTCGTCGCAGCAAAAGCTGCGGCGGCCATCAGGAGTATTGCGGGTGCAAGCAAAAATGTCCTTTTCATATTGTTTCCCTTTCCGGAGAGATCGTTATTCGAAGCTAACCAGAAGCTGTCCTCGGGCCTTATCCTGCTCATCTCGAGCCCGGGGACAGGCTTCTGCGTATCGGTCAACTACCTCCCGACTGGGTTGGCGTATGTTGCGACATCGGATTTGGCCGAGACACCGGGAACTGCTCGCCGTCTAGGCATCGTGAACCTCATCCCGGGAGAAGCGTTCGGCATTGGCGCAGTCGCTTTTTTCAGACGCTCGGTCATGTCCTCCATGCGTATGCCTTCAAAGCCGCGCCGGATCGCCACGATGCGGTAATCGAATGCCACAGTGGACCGTCCCCCGCCCAGTTCACGCACCTCGAAACCCGCAGGTGTCTTCTTGCTCACATATAGTCCACGGCAGTCCCCCTCGGCCGTTAAGAAGACGTGATACTCCGAAGCCGCGTTTACGGTCTGCGCGAAGGTTCCCTCGAGGGTCACTGAGGCTGTTCCCCTCGCAAGCTGTCCGCTGCCGAAATCTTCGAACCAGTTTTGGGGCGATTGCACAGAGTAAAGGGCCACCTGGCGCTTGCCGGAGTTCACTGCCGCCGTTGTCGAGAAATTACCGGGACAGTTTTCGTGTCCGTTGGTGTCGATGGTGCAAGCGGCGCTTAGCCCACCCGCCACAAGAGCGAACTGGCCACTCGCGTCCTGCCGCATAAAGGCCGTGGGAACGCCGCTGGGGCTGTTGTTCTCGAGATAGATGGCCCGACCGTCGTCGGCCGTGCCCACCAGACCGGCGGCCCCACCCGCGTTGGAGGCAGTGTCGCCCCACACCCCCACCGGGCAGCAGCCAATGCCTTTGCCTGTGTTACTGATCCCAAGTGCGAGCCCCCACACGCCGGTGCCATTGGGGCTCGCAGTGGTCCCAACGGTGCCGAGGGCCTGGCCGCTCGTGGCAAACGAGTCGCCTTCCACGCCGGCGGCAAAGAAGTTGGTGCTGTTGTTGACGCCATTCACGCCGTAGGTCACACCGGTGCTTGCCAGCGATGCACCGATTACGCCGGAATTAAAATCGATGATGCCGGTAGTGGTACCTTCCACGCCGCTTCCATCGCTGGTCTTGTTTTGCCCCAGCACGGCACTGTTTGCGTTGTTCGACACGGCGGTCAGGGCCGCTCCTCCAGGGTTGGTGGTTCCGATGCCGACGGTGTCATCCAAGCTGGAGATTGTGAAGATATCTTTCCCGCTGGTCACGTCGCGGATGTTGAGCTTTCCAGCTCCTTGTGCGGCGGCGCTGCCCGTAGCCAGGATCTCCCATTGTCTGCCGCCCGATCCGGTCGTGAAGAAGTCGAGCCCAGTACCCACGTTGCCCGAGAACGGTGCGTGCAGGAACAAGCCAAGCTGATTCGTCGAGTCGATTTCCAGGCTTGCCCCAGGCGTCTTAGTGTTCAATCCGATCCGCTTTGAACTGGTTTCGAACAACACGGAACTGCCCAGCGTGTGCGTCGGACTCGCGCCGGTCCACAAGGGCACAAATCCAGCCGGCTGACCCGGGGGAGGAGTAATGACATTCAACGTCGCCGGCGGCGCGTTCTTCGAACCCACTGCTGCGATCGAAGCAGACTGAGATTCAGTGCTGCCAGCTGCGGCTGTCGCAGGATTCGCGCGCACGAAGGCTGAGGGAGGCAGTCCGCCGACGGTCTCAGCATCAGCAGCCTTCAGCGCATAGGGCACGCTCACGAACACCACACGCGGCTGCTCGGCTTGACCTTCCGGCTGAACGCCAAGCCAGCGCGCTTCATTGGACGAGAACAAATCTGCAGGCAAGCCTTCGGCCTTGGTCGATCCCAGCAAGGCAGTGTAATTTCCTTTACTGTCGATGCGCACGTTCTGAGTCTCCAACCAGAGCGGCGCGCCGCCGTATTGGTCTTTGTAAAGTGCAAAGGTCACGCCCTTGATGCCAGTCTCTGTAGGACCTGCATCATCCTTCATTGATCCGCTGAACTTAACCAGCCGTGGCACGACGTCGTTAGTAGTTACGCTGCTCGAGGACTGAGCGGTACCCAGCGCCGCCGCCAGCAGCAAGATAGACATTGTTGCGATCCATTTGTTACGCAGTTGCATGGCATCTCCTTCTAAAGTTTCGTTTTGTGTAATCCGGTTCGGCTTCTGTTCTTGATTTCAAAGCGCTCCTGAATTGCGTCCTCCGGCAATCGAGAAATCCCCCGACAGCGCTCACTGCCCAGACCGTCTTCTTGGCAAACGGCCACGCTGATCGACGGATGCTTCACGCCGTGTTTTCCGGGCGACTGGCTTAGAGGCCGCAGCACGGACCTTCCGGCCGCTCTGCTTGCTCGCCGCGCGTGTCCTCGAGGACTCCGGAACTTCTTTCTTAGCCGCGGGCCAGGGGTCGTACCACGTTGGACTCACTTCCTGTTGGCCATTTGCGCGAGCGACAACCAGCACCCAAACTCCGGTTGCCAACAACAAACTCAACATCCTCGCTAGTCCGCTGAATATTGATCGTTTCATTGCGCACCTGTTCCTTACTGACCTGATCCCTACGGCCAGGTGTCGTACAAGAACCTGCTAGTTGATGTTGCAGACGTAGGTGCTGCCCTGCTTGATCGGCTTGGTGCACAAAGGCCCGAGTCTGGTCGTCGAGTTCGGTACGCTGATGAGGGCGTTCGGACCGGCTTTGTGCTGACCATTAAACGGTGTCGGGTTGTTCACGTTGAAGCCGCAGGCCGCAGCAGCATTGGGATCGTCGAACCAAATGCCCACGTTGAGGGCTTGGGTTGGGACCAGCTTGACATCTGGATCGAACCCAAAGATCTGGTCCAGGACGATGGTTTTTATGGTCCCGTTGAAATTGCCGTATGCGTCGGTCTGAAGGTCGGTTTGATACCAGGCTTGGCCAAAGTTGGTGAAGTTTGGATCGACTTGGCCGTTCGACAACAACTCACTGCGCTGGATGGTGAACAGGTCGAAGCCCAGATTGGGCTGGAAGTTCTTGCCCGTGATGTATAAGGTGTCGGCGAGATTTCCCCGCGTGACCGTAACTGACGCCGTTGGAGTGGGGCCACCCTGTACGCCTGCACAAGCAATGAACTTGGGGTTGGGATAGAGCTTAAAGCTCTTCTTTTGGACCTGTGCCGCCACAGGCTGTGCGGCGGCTGTTGCGATTGCGATGGCAAGTGCAGCCAAAATCAGGCACTTGCCACCATGAATTGTTTTTCTTATCTGTGTCATATCGTTTCGATCTCCCGTCATGAGAATTGGCCGCGAACCGATGATCATCGCGAAGCGTTCGCAGGCCGTCGTCGCTTAGCAGCGCCGACGAGCGGATCCTCTCCCGGAACAGGCGAAATCGTCCTCAGAAGGACCTAAAAGACCTCTAAAAGAACTCCAAAAAAACTAGGAACGCCGTATCTGGCAGGAGCGAAGGGAGTTGCGGATTGGTTTGCGAGATGGGGGGCAGATTATATGGAACGCACAGAGCATTTGAACGGCGGTTTTCACATTCCACATTGCCTGTTCTTGTCGTAGAATGACCACCGCAAGTCCGCAGCGGCGTTTTCGTTCCCGGCAAGCGCCGAGAGTGTAACTTGCCGCGCCACGCCCTGACCTGTATTTCCCCACGGGGAAACGTCGATAAGGCTCAGATCACTATCGGGCAGAGAGTTGGCACCATTCAGGTGCAAACTACTCCCGCGCCACATTTGATCCATGAGTACCGCGAATCAGTTCCGTCCAACATTGCAGGGAGCCAGCTGTCCCATGTGTTACGAGTTCGGTCCTTTTGTCTTGGACACAATTCAGCACGCATTGCTAAGAGATGGAAACCCGGTACCGCTAACCCCGAAAACCTATGACACGCTACTGGTGCTGGTTCAGAACAGCGGACGAATGCTCTCGAAAGAAGAGCTGATGAAGGCCCTCTGGCCTGACAGCTTCGTGGAAGAGTCGAACCTGACCCAGCAAGTGTCGATGATCCGTAGAGCACTCGGCGAGTCTCCTGGCGATCCGCGATACGTCGTTACCGTCCCCAGTCGTGGTTATCGCTTTGTGGCAGAGGTTCGAAACCGGACGGAAGAGACACTCAGATCAGATTTGCCCGGCTCCCCGGTGGCGTCCTCGAGCGGAGAAATCGACCGGCGCAATGGGATTCCCAGCAGTACGAGTAGTTGGGGGAAGATCGCACGGTTTCCTCGACCGCTCACGGCTTCCCGCGAAGGGAAAGATCGAAGAGAGATAAAGCGCCCTATTGGTCGGATCGTCGTCTTCACTCTGATGGTTTTCGCACTCTTCTCGATCGCAAGATGGTTTTATCAGTGGCGATCCTCGAGCGCGCAGGTGCAAGTAACGCCTAGGACCTTGGCGATTCTGCCCCTGCAAAATCTTCGACAAAATCCCGATGATGATTTCCTGGGGTTTTCTCTCGCCGATGCCGTTATCACGAAGCTGGGTTATGTAAGTGCCCTCGCGGTTCGCCCTTCCTCTTCGGTTCAGAAATACAGGGACCAGGTGATCGACCCCCAAAAGGTGGCGACGGAGCTAAGCGTGGATGCGCTGCTCACCGGCACTTTTATCCGTGAAGGTGAAGATCTGCGAATCACTTATCAATTGATCGACGGCAAAACTGACAAGATCTTAGGTAGGGGAACGATCGATCTGAAGTACGACAAACTCTTGAGAGTTCAGGACAATGTAGCCCAGCAGATTATCAAAGACTTGGAACTGAACCTATCCCCATCCGAGGAGGAGAGGATCAGGGCAGATGCGCCGGTCAATCCGCTCGCCTATGAATATTACCTGCGAGGAGTCGACCTCCACAGCCAGCACAAATTTCCCATGGCGATCAAGATGCTGGAGAAATCAACTGAAATCGACCCAAACTATGCTTCCGCGTGGGCGTATCTAGGAGCTTCGTACACCTCGGATGCGGCTTTCGAGCTTGTCGGTCGTGAGCAGTACCGCCGCGCACAAGCGGCTTGTGAACGCGCGCTTCAGATACGGCCATCGCAGCTGGACGCCGAAATCTTCCTGGCTAACTTGCTCGTTGACACTGGGAAAGTTGAGCAAGCGGTGCCCTTGCTGCGCGATGCTCTCAAGATCAATCCTAACCATGCCGACGCTCACTGGGAACTCGGGTACGCCTACCGCTTTGCCGGTATGTTGAACGCATCGGTCGCGGAGTCTGAGCGCGCGCGTCAGCTTGATCCACTGGTCAAGTCGAATGGCTCCGCTTTGAACGCCTATTTGTACTTAGGAGAGTACGACAAGTTCATTGCCAGCCTGCCTGAGGCCAACGACTCAGCCTTCTTCTTGTTTTATCGTGGATTCGGAGAATATCACGAGAAGAATTGGGACCGTGCTGCCCAGGATTTCGATCGTGCTTTCGATATTGACCCTTACCTATACACACAAATCGGCAAGGCTCTCAGTGATTCCATTTCGCATCGGAACTCGGATGGACTCGAAATCCTGCATGGCCTCGAAAAGAAGATCGGGGAACGTGGAGTCGGTGATCCCGAGGCGACCTACAAGATTGCACAAGCGTACTCGACGTTGGGCGACAAAGATGCCGCTCTAGGTGCCCTGCGTCGTAGTGTTGAAGGCGGATTTTTCTCGTATCCCTATCTCGTCACAGATCCCTTGCTGGACCCGCTGCGCAAAGAGCCCGAATTTCGAGAGATCCTGAACCTGTCGCAGCGGCGCCATCGGGCCTTTAGAAACAAATTCTTCTGAAATGAATCTCAATCCGGCGCCATAGCCGATTGACTTTTTTGACTAGCGTCTTCTGTTTGGTCATATGGCAAAGGCGCGCGGGAGGCCCTGTCTTCGGTATCGACTGGGACAGCCTCAATCGACCACGCCGTTGCTCCGCCCCAGCTTACGCCAGAGCGGAGTCACAGACGCGAACCTACCCCTGTGTCGGATGTAACACGCGGAACGTATTGCCCCCGTTTGACCAAACCAGCACCAGCGCTTCCTGCCCCTTGGGGACGTTGGATAGTGCCTGGGCCACGTCGGCTGCAGACTGTTGGGAATGCCGGTTCACTTCGACAATCACATCGCCGCGCTGCAAGCCGGCGTTGTCCGCCGGACTTCCCGGCTGCACATCCTCTACCACTGCACCGTGAACGTCGCTCGGGAGCTGCAGTTGGTCACGCGTGGCAGGGTTTAGATCATCAAGGCTGAGTCCCCAGCGGCCTTTCCCGTGCTCCGCGCCGGCGGTCGCGCGGCTGCTGTTTTCACCCATCGCTTCCAGAGTGACTGGAATGTTCATGGTCTTGCCATCGCGCATGACCTCCAGATGGATCGTGTCACCCGGATGTTTTTGCCCGACTTGCATCTGCAGTTCTCCGGCATCCGTCACGGGCTGTCCGTCTAGTTTGGTGATGACGTCGCCCGTCCGCATGCCAGCCTTCACCCCGGCAGAGTTGGGTTCAACCTGAGTCACGATGGCTCCGCTTGCGGTGCTCATCTGGAAGAACTTGGCGTTCTCCGGGGTTACGTCCGAGATGCCAATTCCGATGACTCCGTGACTGACTTTGCCGTCGCGGATCAAGGTATCTACCGTGGGCTGAACGATCTGGGTCGGAATCGCGAAGCCCATTCCTGAGAACGATCCGTTCGACGAAATCAGGAAGGTGTTGATTCCGATAAGTTCTCCGCGCGCGTCGACCAGGGCACCCCCGGAGTTCCCGGGATTAATGGCGGCATCGGTCTGAATGAACTCCCCAGGCTTGTGGCGATCGCTCGCATCCGGATTGGGGCGGTTGAGTGCGCTGATGATGCCCCGCGTCACCGTGAACCGGAATCCATACGGGTTGCCGAATGCCAGCACGGTTTGCCCCGGATGGACCTTGGCCGAATCACCCCAGGGCACGCTGGGCAAGTTCGTTCCATCCACCTTGATCACTGCCAGGTCGGTCAGGGGGTCGGTGCCAATCAGTTTCGCCGAGAGCACTTCGCGGTTGCTCATGGTGACGCGGATATCGGTGGCCCCTTCCACCACGTGATTGTTGGTAACGATGTACCCATCGGGAGAGATGATCACGCCACTGCCCAGGCCGTGTTCCACTCTCTGTCGAGGGTTCATCGGCATCTTGAACTGGCGGCCGAAGGGTGTACCACCAAACGGGTTGCCACCGAATGGACCAAAGAACTGCTGCATATCTTCAGAGGATTCGTCGCCAGCTTGCTGCGCGCTCGGCTTCGACGTCACGGTCACGTTTACAACCGCGGGAGTAACCCGGGCTGCCAGCGTTTCCATGGCGCGGTCAAGCGTGAGCAACGCAGCGACACTGTTTTCGTCAAGGGGTGCAGCAGCGGGAGCCGCCACAGCTGCTCTCGCGGGCTTAGCGAACTCGTAAGTCGTAAGCGACGCGACGGTTACTACGGCGACCACGGCCGCCAGTAAGCGCCCGGTCAGTTTTGTCTTCCAGTTGTGCATTTCACTTCTCCTTTGCAACTAATTGTTTAGTTGTAACTCCCCAAAATTTTTTATGCTAAGTCTTTTTGGCGACCGGTACTCTGCCCGCTCCATCCGGAGGCGCACTCAGCAAAGTCACCTTCCACACTCCGACACTCCAAACCCAGGAGTTTGGCCCCACGCGTTCCGTTGTTTGGATTATCAGGAGTGTCTGGGATGCCGGCCGAAGACTCTGGTTGGCGTCCACGGTCATCGAGTCAACCGGCTGCCGGGTGTCGGCGCTCCAACGTGTTGCGATCATCTGTGGGCCAGCGCGCCGATTTTCGAGAGGGTGTCCGGCAATGTGCTCGGCAGGACGTCGAGATAATTTCTTGAACGATGACGAAGAGCCCGTGCGCATAGCTCGAGGAATGCCGGCTGCGACTGGGACCGGAGACTGATCGATCACAGCCAAATGTGCTTCATCGGTCTGAATTGAGCGCGTGTTCTGGTCGAATGCGACGAACTCGGGGGCGCGTTGCACGACCATAAGACAAAGCAAAGAAAAAGCACCCATGAGAGCCATGGCTGGTTTCCAGACGTTCTTCGTATTCGGCCGGCCGACGTCAAGGATCTGCGCCAGGCGCAAAGAGGCCTCATGTGTGCGGTGAACAACCGCGTGCGCCATCGCCCATCCACGGCGTGCAACGCTTTTCTCGAGGAGCGCGATCAGGCACGTCGCGTAACCGAGCGGATTGGCGGTTTCAGCCAGCACCTGATCGTCGCAAGCCATCTCGCGCTCCAGCGAGAGCTGCCTATCGATCCACCACACCGCGGGATGGAAAGGGAAAACAGCCCGCACGATCTTCTGCACTAGATTCGTCCAGGCATCCCAGCGACGGACATGTGCAAACTCGTGAAGCAAGATGGTGTTCAGCTCGTCGGGCGACAGTTCTCGAAGGACCCAGCCCGGAATCACAATGATCGATTTGAAAAAGCCGACAACCGCAGGCACGCTAACGCGCTCTGATATGGCCAGCGTCACTGATCTGGACGAGGTAAAGTCGGTGACCACTTTCGCTGTCTCGGGGTTGAGGTCGGCCGTCGAGATCGCGACGCAACCTGTGCGCAGTTCGCGCAGACGCCAAATCCCCGTTGTTAAGCGGAGGAGCGCAAAACACACGACCATCATCCATGCCAGAAACAGAATCAGTCCCCAGGGACCGGACAAGGTGATCAGAGGCCGTGCCGCGGCCATCGGGAGAAGAGAGTGCCCTCCCGTGACGCCTACAAGGGGAAGTCCGGCGATTGCCAACAGGGCCACGAACCAGACCGCGAATCGTGTTCCCGAATTCTGCCGCGGCAAAATGCGCAACGTCGCCCCCGCAAACAGTGCGATGAGCAATCCCTCAGGAAGCGAATTCAGAATACGGCCGATCGCGATCTGGGCAACCATCTCCAAGTGAGGCCACATCATTTCGCGCCGCTCCGTTCCAACATCTCTCGCAGGCGATTAAGTTCTTCCGCGTCTATTCCTTGTTCCTCGAGGATGTTCAAGACCAGCTGTTCGTGGGAGTTCTTAAAGAAACGGCCGACCAGGTGTCGGATCTCCGAGCGTGTTGCCTCTTTGCGCCCCACCAAAGCAGCGTAGAGGTGCGCGCGGCCATCCTTGGAATGCATTACGTAGCCTTTCCGCTCCAGTACTCGGATGGTGGTCAAAACAGAGTTGTAGGCCAGAGCAGGCTTCTCGGTCAGCGAATCCAAGATCTCCTGAACCGTTCCAGGCCCCCTCAGCCACAACACGTTCATAATCCGCAGTTCGGCTTCAGTCAGAGTCTCGGACGGCTTTCGCGGCACCTTCAATTCCTCCCTACATCCGGTTAGACGAACCAAACCAAGAAAAGTAACTAATTCTTTAGTTGCAGCCGAAAGACTCTGGGTTGTCCTTGTCAGATTGGCGATTCTGGGAGGCTCCGGGATCGGACCGCTGAAGCCTGAGGACACCGGTCTTCAGCGGTCCGATGCTACAGAGTCGTCGATTCTGCACAGAAACTGCGCGACTTTATGAGCCCGTAAATCGTTTTAGATAAAAGGCTTACTGTTGGCAATTTGAGGGCAAGTGGGGAACTAGTCGGTCGTTGTCAGGGATTGGATGTCACCATTCGCGGAAGTGTGTGTGGCCTTACAATGAGCGTCGAATTGCTGCTGGAGGGACTTCTGGTACGCCTCGCGGCTAGGCCGATGGTCTACACCCTTCGCCTTGAACTCAAGGTCAGGACACGCACTGCAACGAGCCTCTACGGGAATGTCCCCGAGCCATTTCGTCACGCGTATCACCGGCTTTTTCATCCGTGTGCCTTCAGCAAAACAACTGTCCTTGGAGATGCGCGATAACCGATATCGGCCGCACACTTGTGGGTATTATGGCAGATCGCGCCTGGTGGACGCGGGTCAACGGAGCTAATTGTTGCTTCAACGCTCAGGCTGCCTTTCTTCGCTCGACGTCGCCTTCCTTCGCTTTTGGTCTCCAGGTTCTCGTGCTTATCTCGAGCCGCAAACGGCTGTGGATGCTCATGTATTGATGCACGTGAACAGACAGAAGAACTTTCGGCGAGGTGCGCTAGGAGCCGTGCGTGTCTGTCGCTGGCAATACTTGCGGGGTTCACGGAAAACCTCTTCGTGCTTGACCGTCCATGAACGCAGGCCCCCGGATTGAAGCAACAGCAATCGTGTCGCCTGAATCGCAAGGGATGTGGTAAGAGGTTCCATTGGTTTTGCCGAAAGTCTGAAGTGGCGAGAAGAACTGAGTTCTGGCGTCAACCAGTCGAGGTCAGATTGAACCCTGCGATAGGAGGATGCTGTGGCTGCGGCCCACGAAGCGGTCCCGCGCGGTTTCCCTACTCTCCCTACGGTGATCGTCGGATTGTTTATCTCCCACTTCAATCCCATACTCGGTCTCGATGTCTTCACAATGCAGTGAAGGTTCAGAAGGTCGGATTTGGCGCACTATGGGATTTTAGGAGACGCGCGGGTGATCGGCGCCGATCGAGGATCCGAGAGTGCCAGCACCGTCGGGAAATCGGTTTAGAGAGTTCGCTAAGAGAACATGATCGTAGGCAATCACAAGGCGGGCCGAACGCTGTTAACCATCTCCATTGCTCTCCTGGGGTTGCTATTGACGATTGCTGCGTTCGTCGGGCTGCGGAAGAGGACGGCGCCCCAAAAGGAGCCGCCACTCCATCATGCCGGACTCGTCACAACATACTGCACCCATTTTCCCTTGAGGGCGCACGCGAACAGAATCCTCTGAGCGGCGTTCGTGGAAAGCTGAGGGAAGGACGCGCATGCGCCCTTCCGTCCTCAACTTAGGCTGCCCGCTTGGACGCACTCTTGCTCTCGCGCTGTCGGCTGGTCGCGTCTGTTTCATCTACTTCAGCCTGCCAATTAAGCTGTTCAGCCAACTGGGTCAGCTTTTCATCGGCTTGTTTTTCTTCTTCCAGTGTCTGTTCGATCAGGGGCACGTGATTGCTTTCACCCAACAACTCCGCAAGCGCCCGGACCGTCCCGTAGGCGGCAATCTCGTAGTGCTCCACTCTCTGGGCGGCTCCGATGATTGCAGCATCCATGACGGTGTTCCCATATTTTTGTTGCATCGTCTCTGCGCCCTCTTTCACTAGACCTTCCATTCCCACGCATTTCTTGCCGCCGGCTTTTTCTCCCAGCGTGTCGAAGATCTGTTCCAGCCTGGAAACGTGCTCAGAGGTCTGCCTCAAGTGTTCCTCGAACGCCTGGCGCAACTCGGCGTTCGATGATGTTCTTGCCAGTTTGGGCAGGGCCTTCACTAACTGGGTCTCAGCGCTATAGAGATCTTGTAATTCGTCGACGTATAGCTGTCGCAATGAGTCCTTCCGCATCCTGTTCCTCCTTGGTGAGTTCCAGCGACGAAGCGGAGTGTCATCGACTGGGGTTCTATTTTCGAAAAATATTGTGACGATAACAGGCGAACAATACCCCAGATGCTGTATAGCCGTTGTGAATGGCGCAGTCGGAGCGACCGATGCTAGGGGAAACTGGGATTCGACCTTGGAACGGGATCGCTAGCGCACTGCGGTGGATTCTTGGTGGTCGACACGCGAGCTTTGGTTCTTATGTCCAAAGTCCAGGCCGAATCGCGGTTCCTCGTGCGTGCCGGTGATTTTGAAAGGAACTTCCGTTCCTGCTCCGTGCTTGCGAAAGAACGGGTCAGCCGGCTTCAACAGGATTGATTTCCAGCCGGTCGTCATCTGAGAGAGTTTTGCATCCAGCCTAACCGTTCCATGAAAGTCGAAAATGTCGCCGTCGAGGCTGTACTGCCCCGTCAAGTCTGCGTGCGTACCTGGAATCTGGAAGCGCAGGAAGGGAAATGTGAGCACCCCCTGACGAATCGCGAACCTTCCTTGCAAGTCAGACTCTACATTCTCTTCGCCATGCGCTTGCGCGAGCTTTGGCTTACCCTGGCTGCGCAGGCTCAAGGAATCGATTCGGTTCTGAACCTTTTCGTTGTTGAAGTGGCCTTCCGACACATGGAAGGTGCCGTCAAGTCTCAGCCGGTTGGCGACGTCGGTTGGTCCAGGCAAAAGACGAAGCTTGGTCCTCATCGCCACCGCGCCCGTCATGATCGGCGGATCGGTTTTGACCCCCAGCTTTAACAGATCTTCGATATTGGCGTAACCCAGCACTAGGTTGAGTTCAATATCGTGCCCGTGCGCATTCTTCATGAGCACAACCCTTCCGTTCGCGGTAAATGAAGACTGGAGCACCCTTGCCCTGACCGGATCGAGATACGTATCGCCGTCAGTGCCATCCACGATGGCGTGGAAGTCGGCGTGGAGCGGGACGCGATGGCCGCTGGCAATGTGAAAATCGGGCGTATCGGTCTGGCCATTCACTTCAATGCGGCCCAGGGTTCCGGCATAGGCTCCGATGGAAGAGAGGATTCCTCCGATGCCCTTGAGCGTTCCGAGATCTGCATTGGTAAAGGAATAGTTTCCCGAAACGGCAGAGTCTCGTGGGCTTTCTTCGTTCAAAGGTCCAAATTGCCCCGTCGACTGGATGTCCCCGACCGGCTTGGGATTGACCAGCGTGGCGTCGAAGCGCAAGGGCAAACCAGGGCCGACGTCTTTCATTCGCAGATTGTTGATATCGAATTCCATCGGCGCCTTGGCAGGATGGGCGTTGTTAATGATGAGCTTAGTGTCTGTGCAAACGAAGCGCTCGACCATTATGCTCATTCTTCCCAAGCGTGGGCGCAAGCTATTCATCTCGTGGCGATCGCTTTTTGGCGGGATATTCATTGTGAGGCCGGTCAAAAAAACGGTATCGACGTGCACGGGTTCGCGGAACAGGTTGTCGAGGGCGGTCTGAAAATGGAATTCCTCGATCTCCAGTAAGGGTTGGACACCAGGCTCCCATGGATTTGGGTCGGTAGCTCCGAAAATCTTCAAACCCTTGCCGCTCACGTGGACGCCGTTCGCGATCCAGACATGAAACTCGGCAAGATCGACACGGCTCTTGAAGCGGGTCGAGAGAGTCTCGATGACTCGGCCCCGCAGAATCGGCTGAGCGCGAACTATAACGGTGGGCACGCAGAAGGCCACGACGATGAGAAGCAATACCAGGATTCCAATCGCCCAACGCCACCTGCGGAAGCGGCGGCGTGGCATGGCCAGAATTCGAGCGCGTGGGCGTGGAGGCGGCGATGGAGAAGCTGTAGCCAACCTTACGTCTTAGCCCGACCGGAGCCGGGTGGGGAATAGGGTCTTTCCTCGAATACAGCAGTGAGGGTGCCAGGCCATGCCGAACTGAGGGACTTGTGCTGTATCCTTGATGGCGCCGCTCTCGGTGCGGGCGGTGTCTCGGACGGTTCATCAGCCAGTGGCACAGCTAGAAAACTTTCGCCTGAAGGTGTTTCGTGCAGTAGCTGAGCACTTGAACTTTCGCCAGGCCGCGGAACATCTTTTCCTTACCCAGCCCGCGGTAACGCTTCAAATCAAAGCGCTCGAAAACGATCTTGGCGTGCGCCTCTTCGACCGGGCGGCCGGCCGCATCTCGCTGACCCGGCAGGGATCAGTCTTGCTCGGCCATGCCAACAGAGTCGCGACCTTGATGTCCGAGGCAGAACGAGAGCTTGGCACTGACGATGGCAAAGTATCCGGAGATCTGTCTCTGGGAGTTTCGACCACGATCGCCCAATATGTTCTCCCTCGACTCCTCGGGGCCTTCCTCGACGAGCATCCCCGCGTCCAGTTCTCGCTGCACAGCGGCAATACCAGCGAAATTGTTCGGTGCCTGCTCGAAGGTAAGGTTTCCATCGGACTGATCGAAGGGCCAGCACGCGACCGGGGTGTACGTACGGAACCTTTCATGGAGGACGAGTTGGTGTTGATCACACCCCGCGATTTCGAATTCGATCGGATATCCCACAGGCAATTCGTGGCATTCAGTCTGCTAATGCGCGAACAGGGATCAGGCTCGCGCCGAGTCGTCGAGTCGGCTCTTGCAAGAGCGGGCTTAAAACTGAAGTCCTTCAAGCGGGTGATGGAACTGGATTCGACCGAAGCTATCAAGTCTGCGGTGGAAGCCGGTCTCGGCCTCGGCTTCGTTTCGCGGTGGGCGATTTCCAAAGAGCTGGAGTTGGGCGCGCTCAAGGTCGCCCGGGTCAGTGGTGTCCGGGCCACACGTCACTTTACGCTCATTTCTCCGACCGGGCCGGAGCCGCAAGGCCCGGCGGGCGCGCTTCGCACATTCGCTCTCGAGCGAGCCCGCCTTCTTTCGAACACGTCACGAAAGCCGCTCCGGGCGGGCAGTTCCAGCCGATAAGCCAAGCTAATCGCCAATGACAATTACTGCTTGGACAGCTGTTCTGTCTCTGCGTCAGACTCTAAGCTATGCATAAGTACCTCTTCATCGCCGGCCTGATTCTGGCGGCAAGCGGATTGGTTTCGCCGCCCATCGCGCTTCTGGGAGGACTGATTTACGGATTCGCCATAACCCATCCCTTTCACGTCGAGAGCGAGCGCCTGGCCAAATTCCTGCTGCAAGCTTCCGTCGTAGCTCTCGGATTTGGAATGAACCTCCAGGAAGTGGTTCACGCCGGACGCTCGGGTTTTCTGTACACGGCCGCCAGCATCACGGTCGCGATGCTGCTCGGACTCGGGCTCGGCTATTTCATTCGAGTCGGGAAGAAATCCGCGTTCCTCATCAGCGCGGGTACGGCCATTTGCGGAGGCAGCGCCATCGCGGCCGTCGGCCCGATCGCGGACGCAAACGAGGAAGAAATGGCCGTGGCGCTGGGGACTGTGTTCATCCTCAATTCGATTGCGCTGTTCTTGTTTCCTGCCGTTGGGTACATGTTTCATATGACGCAGGAACAGTTTGGTCTTTGGTCGGCGCTGGCTATTCACGACACCAGTTCGGTCGTTGGCGCAACCGCCAAGTACGGTTTGGTGGCACTGTCTGTCGGCACGACAATTAAACTGGCCCGCGCCCTTTGGATTGTCCCTCTATCTGTCGTAACGGCGGTTACGTTGAAGTCCAAAGCACGCATTCAATGGCCTTGGTTCATTCTGTTCTTCTGCATTGCCGCTCTGTTGAACACGCTCTTGCCGGCCTTCGGCCCGACCTTCGGTGTTCTTAGCCGTCTGGGAAAGATGGGGCTTACGGCAACACTGTTTCTGATCGGCACCGGACTCAACCAGCAGACGCTCGAGCGAGTCGGTCTTCGTCCTCTTCTACAAGGGCTTGCTCTTTGGATGATCGTGGGGGTCGGCGCGCTTGTGCTCATCCTTTTGAATTGGATTCATGTTTAGGGCGGTCGACGAAGGAGCGGTCTAATTCACGGCCGGGAAGCCGAGTTTTTGCTGCAAGGCGGTGAACCGTGGATCCGACCGTAGTTCGTCGAGTTCCGGTTCCATCTTGAGGAACACGAGTCCGTTGGAACGGTCCGCAAAAGCTTTCTCGAGCCAATCGATCGCCTGGTCGTTCTTGCCCAATCCAACGCCAACGATTGCCAAGTAATACGGAGACACATAGTGTGTTTTCGATTTCGTCTGCAGTTCAGCGAGAAGACTTTCAGCTTCTTTCCGGTTGCCGGATCGGGCGTATGCGTGAGCCAGCGCTGAGACCATCAGCGGCGTGCCGTGCGACAGCTCGACTGCTTTTTTCAGCTCCGGGATTGCGAGGGCGTAATCCCCCTTCTGCTCGTACGCCTGCCCCGCAACAAGATGCGGGAGTTCATAGGTGGGATCCATTTCCAGAGTATTCTGCAACTGCGCGATCGCACGATCGTACTGGCGCGCCATGTAGAGTCGCCATCCCAGGCTGAAGTTGATGCTGATGGAAAGGGGATCCAGCTCCCGGGCCTTCTGGATCTGAGCGAAGCTGTCCTGAACCCGGCCCATAGCAATAAGGTAGAGCGAATAACGCTGATAGGCAGTGGCATAGCTTGGGTTCAAGCCAAGCGCGCGTTCGAATCCTTCCGCGGCCCCACTCCAATCCCAGTCGTAATTAAACTTCGCGGTGGCCAGGGACGTTTGCGCTTGTGCCAGTGTGGGATCGAGTTCCAGCGCGCGCAGAGCAGCGGCTTTTGACTTCGGCGCCGCTTCCGACGCCGGCATGGTGCCAAAGATTTCAGCACTGATAATGGCGTAACAGTCGGAGAGCCCGGCATAGGCCAGGGCGTACTGTGGATCAAGCTGAGTGGCCTGCTCGAAATATCCAATCGCCTTGGCGAGATTTTCGTCGGAGCGCTTGTTCCAGTAATAAACACCTTTGAGGTAATTCTCGTAAGCTTCGGGAGATACTGCAGGGGCCTTCGCTAGTCGTTCTCGCTCTTCCGGCGTGAGGTTAATGCGAATCTCGTTTACGATCGCTGACGAGACCCGATTTTGCAACGCGAGGACATCGCCCATCTGGCTCTCATACGTATCCGCCCACAAGTGATGATCGGTTGAGACCTGGACCAGCTCGGCTGTAATCCTCACCCGATTTCCGACGCGCATCACCGTTCCTTCCACCACCGCGTCCACATGCAGCTCCCGCGCAATCTCCGAAAGAGGCTTACGGGTCCCCTTGTAAGCCATGGCAGTCGACCGGGAAATGACGTGCAGCGACCGGATCTTCGCGAGATTCGCGATCAGTTCGTCCGTCATGCCGTCGGCAAAGTAATCCTGTTCCTTGTCACCGGAAAGATTTTCAAGGGGTAGAACTACAAGGGAGGTACTGTGTTCCAGGGCTATCCCAGTCGCGATGGCGCGGTTGGCGCGGAGCGCGAAAGCCAAAACCACCACAAGGCCAGTCAGCAGGACGAAAGCCAGCGCAGCGATGTGAGGCAACGTCACCCAGCGTCGGATTCCCGTTCTCGACGAAACAAGATCATCCACCGCCGCCGGCACTAATGTAGGAGAGGAACTCCGCGTCAGCGACACGTTAATCGCGGAAGAATCGTCAACCGGCTCGAGTGTGATCGCCGCGGCCGGCGAAACTTGAGCTTGCTCAACCGGCGCCACAAAGCGGTAGCCGCGACGTGGCACCGTCTCGACATACCGAGGATGCTCGGAGGAGTCGAGCAGGGCCTCACGCACGTGCATCACGGCATTGTTCAGGCCGTGATCGAAATCCACGAAGGTGTCATCTGCCCAGAGACGGGTGCGCAGTTCTTCCCGGCTGACAACCTCGCCGGGCCGCTCGAGAAGCATTGCTAAGAGCTGAAAGGGCTGCTCCGCTAACTTGAGCCGGAAGCCATGCTTGCGGAGTTCCGAAGCTTTCAGGTCCGCCTCGAATACGCCGAAGCGGACGATCCGCGCAGACGCCACAGGAGATCCCATCGTTTCCTTAGTCGCTGGCTTCGAAGTATAGCTGCGCAGCCACCCAAGGGTCAAAAGGATGTGCCCTGTTATCTCGTTTATTTTCA
Organism: Candidatus Sulfotelmatobacter sp.; assembly: GCA_035511455.1. GTDB lineage: Bacteria > Acidobacteriota > Terriglobia > Terriglobales > Acidobacteriaceae > Sulfotelmatobacter. Next base: position 35,993 of record DATKFH010000046.1, read on the forward strand.
TCGTTGATTTCAGAGAGGTAGAAATGTTTTCGATTGGATGGATCGGGGATTGCACCAAAGCGAAACTTTCTGCAAAGTCGCCGACATCGGAAGGACCCAGCTTCCGAATGTTTCGTTCGAGGTAGCAGTGGGGCTAGCGGAAATTGCAAAAAACAAGTCGTTGCAGGACCACTTCAATCTCCGCCGAGCAATCCCGGTGGGGAACAGGGGCGCCGATGAAAACCGATAAGCGAACTGGAGCGGATGTTGGAAATCTGCTATGCGTGTTGTTGACGGTCTGTGCGGTCGTATTGTGGGCCATGCCCGCGCCGGCCCAGGTATCTGGCGCCACCCTGTCAGGGTTGGTAACGGATGAATCCGGAGCCGGGATCCCCAATGCCAAAGTTTCCGTCAAGAACGTGGGGACCGCCGAAGTGAGGGAAGTCCCGACAAACGGAAACGGCTTCTACTCCGCCCCTAACCTTTTGCCCGGGAAGTACGAAGTTTCCGTCACGGCACAGGGCTTTGGGACTGTGGTGCAAAAAGGCGTAACGCTAACCGTCGGAGCGCAGCAGGCGCTGAACATCAGCCTGAAGCCGGGCCAAATCAAGGAACTGGTCGAGGTGACCAGCGCTCTACCGGATGTTCAGACGACTTCCTCCACGATAAGCGCAACGGTTGACTCTGCGACCGTGCGCGAGTTGCCCCTGAACGGACGCGACTGGACGTCCCTTGCCGCCTTGGAACCCGGCGTTTCCAGCATTGAGACCCAGGTCGGAACCGGATTCAGCGCTAACAAGGGAAACCGCGGATTCGGAAACCAGTTGAGCAACGGCGGCCACCGCGCCAACGAGAACACGTACCGAATCAATGGCGTCAGCATCAACGATTACTCAAATGGTGCTCCCGGAGGGGCTTCCGGTCTGAATCTGGGGGTAGATGGCATCCAGGAGTTTTCCGTTCTTACCAGCGATTACACGGCGGAATATGGCCGCACGTCAGGCGCGGTGATCAATGCCATCACCAAAAGCGGTGTCAATGATTTTCACGGAACCGCATTCTTCTTCGATCGCGACAAGGTGTTCGACGCAAAGAATTACTTCGACAGCGCTACGCAGCCGATTCCCTCGTTTCGGCGAGTGCAGTTTGGCGGCTCGGGCGGCACCGCGATCGTAAAGGACAAATCCTTCCTCTACGGAACCTACGAGGGGGTTCGTCAAAACCGGCCGGCGTCACAACTCATTCACGTCCCCACCGACGCCGAGCGCGCCCTCGCGGTTCCAGCAGTGGCTCCTTACTTCAAACTGTGGCCAGAAGCCCCGTCAGGCACGCCCGTAGACAGCAACGGGCTGACGCAAACCTTCGGTGTCGCCCTCCCCAGCATTTCCAATGAGAACTATGCAACCGCAAGGTTTGACCAGCAACTTGGTGTCCCCGACAAGTTGGCAGTCAGTTATTTTTGGGACTCTGGACCGCAATCGCAGCTGGATCCGTTAAAAAACGCGACGCACCAGGTGTTCTCACGGCGCCAGATGGCGAGCGTCGAAGAAACCCATATTTTCACCCCTGCACTTGTGAATACGCTCCGGCTCGGGCTAAGCCGGGTCCGCGGAGACATTAACGACCCGGTATCCGGCGATCAGGTCGCTACGGATGCGGCCCTGGCCATTGCTCCGGGAGCGGCGGCGCCGCCACAGATCTCGGTCCCCGGCGTCCTTACCACTGCAATCGGACTGGGAGGCCTCAACCGGTTCGTTCACCGCTGGACTTCGGGTCAACTCTATGACGATGCCTTTCTGACCCACGGAACCCATTCCATCAAGATGGGCTTTGCGTTCGAGCGCATGCTCTACAACATAACTGAGAAGCTAAGCCCTAACGGAAGGATGAACAACTACCCATCTCTCGATGCACTGCTGGCCAATCAGCCAGACCAACTCAACGCGCTCGCGCCGGGAGGCTCATTCGAGGTGGCGATTCGCGAAAGTATGTTCGCGGGTTACTTACAGGATGATTGGCGGGCGCTTCCCAGACTCACGTTGAATTTGGGTGTGCGCTACGAATTCACGACTCTTCCGAAAGACGCCAATAACCGAATCCAGGAAATCACCACGCTGACGAATTGTGCGACCCCAGGAGCGCTGCCAAGCACAAGCAGTCCATGCGCACCGGTCCACGTCGGCAGTTTCATCGCCACCAACCCGACGTTGAAGAACTTCGAACCCCGCATCGGCTTCGCCTGGGATCCGACCAATAACAGCAAGACCTCAGTTCGGGGCGGTTTTAGTATGTTCGACGTCCTCCCCCTACCCTACGAGTTCGGCCTGAACACGGCTGCCACATTTCCTTTTCAAGTCATCGGTAAGGATGCGAGTGCGAGTCTGGGCAGCGGCATAGACCAGAACGTCAACTTTGATCTAAATGCAGTCCGTAACCGCTACATACAGCAGAACCCGAAGCGCGCGCTGGTTATGAACTGGAACTTCAATATTCAGCGTGAAGTGGCCCCGGGCTGGACCGCCTTGGTTGGTTATGTCGGATCCCGCTCCGTGCACTTGTCGGTAGCTGCCGACGACATCAATCTCGTCCCTCCGGTTTCGACGCCTGCGGGCATCCTCATACCCTCGAACACCTACCAGCTTGACCCGAATTGGGGAGGGGCCAATGGCGGGCTGGTTCCGGGCGCGCCAGGTGGGGCGGGAATCCGCCCCGTATTGTTCGACGGCGAATCCACGTATAACAGCTTTCAGGCACAACTGAAGAAGGGCATGAGCCATGGCGTGCAAGGCCAGCTGTCCTACACCTACGGCAAGTGCCGCGACAACAGCTCCGCCCCGGTAACGGGCGACACGTATTCCAATTCCATTGCCGTTCCGCTCCTGCTGAGCCAGCAGTATCGCGGTGGCGCCTGCGACTTTGACCTGCGCCAAACGGCCACAGGTACTTTCATCTGGGATGTTCCCGGTCCCAAGTCTGGGGCAGCGTCCTACGTGTTAGGGGGATGGGAACTGGGCGCCATCGTCACGGCGACGACCGGCTCTCCGTTTACCGTGACCACGGGTGGTGGCGGCGACCCGCTCAATACGGGCTTCAACGGTGACTTCTCGATGGATTTTCCGAACCTTGTTTCAGGCTGCAACCCGATCCATGGCGGAGTCGATTACCTCAACGTCAATTGTTTCGCTCTTCCCCCCACGGTCGCGAACGGCGTGTTGGTCGGTAACGCGGGACGCAATCGCTTGTATGGACCGGGGCTGAAGACGGTTGATTTCTCGGCGTTCAAGAATATTCAATTGATGGAACGCATAAAACTGCAGTTCCGGGCCGAATTCTTCAACATCCTGAACCACCCAAACTTCGCCGGCCCCAACTTCCTTAATGATGCCAATAATTCGGTCGCGTTTAGCGGCGGAAATCCCGTTCCCGGATCTGCCGGCGTGTTGGGTTCGACCTCAACTGCTTCCCGACAAATCCAGCTGGGATTGAAGCTGATCTGGTGAGAACTTGAAACCGAGGGGAACCGCAGTCGGTACTGCGGTTCGACGGCCCCCACCACGGTAAGATTGCTCAGCCTCACAGGGGCTCACTTCGCGCCGGGAACGTGCAAGCCAGGGTGAAATCGTTTGGACACTACAAACATAGAAAAGGAAATCAGTTGGTCTGGAGCCGGCGCTGCCCAGTCTGGCCGAGCGACCGCGGTGCGCTGGTGGATCATGGGAATCGTCATGGCCATCATGGCGGTGACTGCGCTTAATCGGCTCAACCTGAGCATAGCCGGAAAGACCATCGAGGAAGACTTTTCCTTCAACACCGTGGCTATGGGCTCGGTGTTCAGCGCCTTTCTGTGGGGCTACGCCTTGTTCCAGATTCCGTGGGGATATGTGTGCGACCGGATCGGTCCGCGCCGCACCCTTACCGTGGCCATTTTTATCTTCGCCGTGGGAGCGGGCGCGATGGCGGTTGTACCCCGGGTTGCGAGCCTCGCTGGAATTAGTGTGCTCGCAGGGTTTAGTGTGGTCCGCTTCTTAACCGGCGTGGGTGAGGCCGCGATTTCATCCAACGTGACCAGGGTGATCGCGTCTTGGACTTCGGTCCGGGAACGCGGTTTCGCGAGCGGTCTGCAGGTCTGCGGGCTCGGGCTGGGAGGAACTCTGACTCCGGTTTTCATCGCGTGGACAATGGTGCATTGGAGTTGGCGCGCTTCGTTCGAAGTCTGTGCCGGTTTGGCTTTTCTGGTGGTGGCCCTCTGGCATTTCTACTCCACCGACTGGCCCGAGGAGCACTCCGACGTAAACGACGCGGAACTCGAGATCATTCACCCCGGTTCGCGGAAGGGGGACGTGGGCGCTCGCTCGACGCACCGGGGAGCGACCAGCGTACCGTGGCTCAAGATGCTCAGCAGCGTCTCGGTGTGGGGATTGATTCTGGGCTACGGTTTCCAAGGCTATGCGTTCTATCTCTACTACAACTGGTTCTATTTCTACGCGGTGAAAATGCGCGGCTTGGGAATCATGCAGGCCGCCATCTGGACGTCAGCGCCGTTCCTGGCGATGGCGTTGTTGTCCCCGGTTGGAGGATGGTTCTCCGATCGTGTCGCTCGGGCCACCGACCGCCGCAAGGGAAGGGCGGCAGCGGTGTGGCTTGGCATGGGTATGTCGGCGCTGCTGCTCTATAGCGGGAACCATCTTTCGGTCACCGTGATCGCTCTGCCCATGATCGCATTTGCCGCAGGCTTCAACATGTTCGCCGCCGCAAACTTCTGGGCAACCTGCATCGACCTGGCCCCTTCCTACTCCGCTTCGCTCTCGGCACTCATGAATACTTCGGGTAGCATCGGAGGAGTGATTTCTTCAACCGTGACCGCATCCATTGCGGTTCACCGAGGGTGGGGCCCGGCCTTGGATTTGGCCGTGTGGATCACCCTCGGATCGGGATTGCTTTTCACAATCGTCAACGGGAATCGGACGATTGAAGACGCGGCGAATTGAATCGTTTCTTGTAGGTGGTGGTTCTATTCGCTCGTGTAGTTAATTTCCATCCGCCGAACCTGAACGCCAGAAACATAGAGCGCAACCAGGGCCACGATCAACACGCCCAGCACCGCAACCGGAGCGGAGACGGGATCGGGGTTCGATATCAGCAATGCCAGCAAAGGCGGTGTGCCGGGCGCGCTCGGAATCTCCACCGGACACAGTGATTTGAGGTAGTAGATTACGCTGAACTGTTTGAGGACGGCCGGCAGAAACGGATTCACACTCTCCCAGATCAAGATCGCTGCTGCGGGCAAGATCGGATTCCGGAATAGCATTCCAGCCACCAGAAAGAACGCGCCGTAGCCAACACAGGCCAGCACGGTCACGCCCACGTATACCGCTGCATGTTCAAGACCATGATTGTGATAGAGGTAGACGTCACGCACGATCGGAGGGAAGTGCCACACGAAAGCAATCGTCTGGAGCACTGTGCTGGTGGCAAAAATGGCGCAAGTGGCCATCAAGCCGGCGAGAAACTTTCCTGCCATCAGGACTTCTCGTCGGATCGGCGCAAGAAAATAGAAGTGGAGACTGCGATCTAGGATTTCTCCACGGAACAGGTTCATGAAGATCCCGAGGCAGCCAAAAAAGACGGCCAGCCGAAGAAAAAAGAACTGAAAAACGCCGGCGAACACGATGGAATCCTGGCCCAGGTTGTAGCCCTCATGAATATGAACTGCTTCGACCCGGCCGTCTACCACTTCCACATACAAATCGTTCTGCCCGTCCGAGTAACGGTATTGCTCATGAAGGATGTTCAGGGTTGTCAGCGGTCCCCGTGGTCGATTTTCCGCCCAATGAAACCTAAGGGACGGTTTTCCAAGGATTCGAACCACTTCCTCCTTAGCCATGCCCGCCTTCACTGCCAGCAGATCCTGGTAAGTCAGTTGCTTCTCGGTCCGCCGGGCGACGTTGGCGCTTCGATTCTGCTGAGTCGAAGTGACCACTGCGTAGGCGATGAAGAGTAGAACCGGGAGAGCGGCAACCAGATATATCCAAAGACCTCGCTTCGCGAGAAAAGTCTTCTTCAGCTCCAGTCGGATTACCGCTTTGACCTGCGGCCACCACACGCTCATCATCGGACTACCTCTTCATTCCCGATCAAGTAACCGTAGACCGAGAGCACATCGTCGTCAGCCGGGACAACTGATTCGATTTCAACTCCGTTCAGAGCAATCTGATTCATCGTCAGATAGAACTTGTCGGCATCCCGCGTTTTCAGAAGCAGGCCGCGCTCGTCCTTGTGGATGGCAACTTCGATCGTGTGTGCATCCTCCAACATCTTGGCGGCAAGCTCTCGCGGCTTGTCGCAGCGGATCAGAATCTGCGTGGGATGTTCCTGGATCTCGCTGCGCACGCTGCGGATCGGGCCCTCGGCCACAACGTAGCCGTTGCTGAGCAGGATGACCTGATCGGAAATGACATCGACTTCGTGCAGGATGTGGCTGGAGATGATCACATAGCAGCCCTGCGCCGCCGCCTCACGGAACAGCGCGATCATCTCGGATCGGGCGAGGGGATCGAGACCATTCAGAGGTTCGTCGAGCACGAGAACTTTCGGATCATGCGACAAAGCCTGGGCCAGCCGGATCCGCTGGCGCATTCCCTTGCTATAGCCTGCGATATTTCGTGTGGCGGCGTCGGTGAGGTTCACCCGCTCAATGGCTTGCCAGGCAAGTTGCTCCGCGCTCCGGGCATCTCGTCCCGCCAGGCGCAGATAGGAATAAATGAACTGGAAACCCGTCAGCCCCTTGGGAAACGCGTCAAATTGCGTGGAATAGCCGACGATGGTGAACAAATGTTCGGGATCGGTGGTCGTGTAACCGAGCACTCGAACCTGCCCGCGCGTGGGCCTGACCAAGCCCGTCAGCAGATTCATCAGCGTGGTTTTGCCCGAACCGTTTGGGCCCACCAGACTGGTGATCCCGGGCGGGATCGAAAGATTGACGCGGTTCACGCCCAGAATTTCGCCGTAGAACTTCGAAACGTCTTCGCAGGTGATGCGATCATTCACCGCACCACCTCGTAAGCCCGCACCTTGGACATGAGCAAGCCAAGGCAGACCGCAGAGTACGCGAGCAAGGCGATACACGCATCGGCCACAGAAATAGCGCGCACGGCGTCCATCCGGAAGAGAGCATTATCCACCGTCGTCGTTAAGTACCCGAGACTGAAGAAATAGCCTGAGTCGGTTTGCAGGACGGTGTTTACCGTTTGCGCAAAGCCTGCTCCGAAGAACATCACCGCCAGCAGAAGGGCACCGGCGACGATTCTCCATTTCACCCAGGCTGAGAGGGCCATTGCGAACAGCGACAGGATTGTGATCCAGATCAGCGAAGAAACAACCAGGCTGCCCGCGATCCAAAGGTGGTCCCACGTCCATCGTGGTCCGGCAAAACTCCCTTGCACGGCGAACAGAATCAATCCCGGTATCCACGTGATCTCGGACAGCAGAATCGCCAATACCGAAGACTTGCCCAGGACGTACTCGGCGCGCGTGAACGGACGGCAGAAATACAGCGGGAGCGCGCCATTGGCAAGATCCGGTGAAATCAGTCCGGGCCCGGCGAATGCAGTCAAGAGAAAGGCAAGTGCTCCCTGCACGTTCACGAAATAGAAAAAGAACTTATTGTCGATGGAGATGAGCCGGCTGGGGATGCCCACTTGTGCCAGAAAGCTAGCGCTATGAACGAGGTAGATCGTGAAAAGGCTCAATACCGGGAAGAAGAAACAGGCCACAAAAAACCCGGTCTGAAATTTGGACTGAAAAAGGTTCCGCCTGGAATAACGAAAGAGCACCAGGCACCGCGACCAGGCGGGAGTCAACGGCCCGGAATACGGCTTGTAGCTATTCCTGTAAACAGCCATCGCCACTCCTCGGCATCGGCCTCAAGCTTTGCATTCAGGACTCCATGGCCTTCAAAAAGATGTCCTCGAGCGTGTCGCGCCGGAAATTCAGCCGCCGGATGCGGACCTGGCGTTCCGCGGCAAGGCGGAAGATGTCGCGAGTTTCAATCCCATCGGTGAGAACCAGCTTCAAGCGATTTGCCGTCACAGCGCACTCACACCCGAGTTTCTCGATCGCGCCCGTAAAATCCCCATTCGCATTCGCGCCATAAATCTCGAGTTCGAGAAATCGTTTGTTCGCCTGACGCTCCTGGTTCAGATTCGAGTAATGAGCGATCTGTCCCTGCTTGAGGATCAGAACCTCATCGCAGGTCTCCTCGACATCGCGCAGCAGATGCGAGCAGAGCACAATCCTCATTTCCTTACCGTCTCGAATCTCGCGGATCATGCGGATCATGCGCTGGCGCGCGGAAGGATCCAGGCCATTGGTCGGTTCATCGAGTATCAGCAGCTTCGGACCGTGAACGATGGCCTGGGCCAACTTCGCCAGTTGTTTCATGCCCAGCGAATAAGTTCCCAACTGGCGGTAACGAGCTTCCGCCAAGCCAACATAGAACAGCGCCTCATGCGCTCGCTCAAGGGCTGCGTCCGGCGGCAAACCCGACAGCTCTCCCATCATCTGGACAAACGATACCGCACTCATCTTCGAGATGAAGGCGTCGTTCTCCGGCATGTAGCCCACCAACCCGCGGATGTTTCTGACTTCTGTTCCAATCGCGTATCCGAATACGCGGGCAGAACCGGCACAGGACTTGTAGAAGCCGAGGAGGGTATTGATCAGGGTAGATTTGCCTGCGCCGTTTGGGCCGAGCAAGCCAATCGCTCGCCCGCGCAACGAAGCCGTAAGACTACGCAGGATCTCGCGGTTGCCGAACTTAACCGAAAGACCCTGCAGTTCAATCAGCGGAGGCAGCGGGGCAGCAGGCGGCGTCTGCTCGCATTCGCTTTCTGCTGCTCCGAGGTGTGTCGTCGTACTCACTGAGTTTGAGGTGCAGGATGACTCAAGGTGTTGCCCAGAAACATCTGGGGCAGGAACGGCCCATTATCCCCCATCGTCAACAGAGTGCCCAGATCAAAACCCATGAAGCCGGTATCGCTCGCCACCACGATCCGATCCGGCTCGCCATAGGCATAGATCAAGCCCGGAGCGGAGTTTGCCGCGAGCGCATCGACCGACTGGCGCTGCTGCGGGGTCAGAGCCCCGCTGGCCTTCAGTTGTTCGGCCAGTGGGCCCACGACCGGGCCGAGGTTGTGATAGAAGATCGCCGAAAAGTTCGTGTAACCGTCGCTCGGTAATAGAGCTTGAAAGCCGGCTGAATGTGCCAGGGTGTATCCCGTCTCGCGGGTTTGAATCGCCCGCGAGATGGTGGCCATATCTGGCGCGGCGATCAGATAACTGTCGACAAAGGTATAGTCAACCTCGGAATTCGGCGCGTTCGGGTTGCGCGGGTTCGAACTAGTAATGACGAAGTAAATCCGGGAACCAACCTGCCGCTGCGCCAACTCGAGCGGGCGCCCCTTCTGATCGGCCTCGCGATTGTAACTATCAACGAGTTTTGCGATCGTCGATTGCAGGGTTGCCGGATCATATACCTCGAAGATCAGCTTCCACCGCGGCGTTGGCAGCATCGGGCCGTCGAAGGCCATGGTAACCTCGCCGCCAAGGGGCGCCGTGATGTCATTGAGCACATTCACGCCAGTCTTGCTCTCGAACTCGGCCATGTGCTCGGTGAAGGCCGCATCGGCGCTCCCGATCATCTTGAACATCTCTTCCATAATGCTTCTCGGGTTCTTGATCACCGCCGACGTCACCATGCTGGCGTCGGGCGTAACGAATTCCAACGACCCCATGGAGGCAGGCGCCGCCAGCCAGGCGGCCACGCCTTGGCGCTCTGACGCGAATGTCAAAGTGGCATGACTCTCCGTCTTGCCGCTCACCTCGCGGTGTTCCATCGTCAGGTATCGCACGTCTCCCATTCCCGGTGGCAGGGGGTGGCTGTTGCTACCATCTTGTACGTGTTGCGCGACAATTTGTTCCATGTCCACGCAGAAAAGCCATTCTGCGCCCTGCTGGTAGCTGCGGACAATCTGTTGGTAAAACGGTGTTTCAGCAGACGGACTGCCGCTACGCTGCTGGACCCGCCTGACCACATGCTGCAGTTCCGCCACGTCCGCAGTGGCGATCAACAGGTTGTTGCTCACATAAACCAATAGAGGCCGACCGGCTGCCGGTGTCACGGCCCACGGGTCGTGCACGGTTTGCAGAGTTACTTCGGACGGATTTGAACTCAGATGCCGGCCTTCCTTTTGCAGAAAGGCCTCCAGTCCCTGACGCTGTACCTTCGCAAGCACGACCGGCGCGGTGTAACTTGTTCCGTCTTTCGCCACGGCGAACACGATCTCCTCGCCCAGATAACTGCTGAACGTCTTTACCCCATTCAGCACGTCTTCCAGCTTCAGACCATTTCCTTTTTGCTGTTGCCGCCACCAGTTGCGCAACTCCGGACTCTGCCGCAGTCGTTCCTCGAAAAGCCGGCTCGCTTCTCCCAAGGTATTTGCGAGATTCGGTATCGCTGCGTAGACCACGGTGTGGTCAGGAACGTAGGGCAGAAGATCGGAGTTGTACCGCAATCCAGGCCCGGGAATGGCCGCAAACTGTTTCTGCAGGACCGCGAAATCACCCAGCAGAGCAAGGTATTTGGCGGCGTTCCTGCTCCATGCGATCTCGTTTTGGATCGCAACCTTCGACACGCCGCCCGAAGTCGCTTCATCCCCGACGTGCAGGTCGGCCGTGTTTTCTCCGAATTCCACGCGAACCACACCTTCAATCACGGCCACGCGCGAGCCTTTCGTACCATGATTCACGGAGAAGATGGTGCCTTTCACCGAGACCAGGCCGTCGTCGGTGGCGACATACAGACGGCCCGAACGCTGCTGCGCAGCCTGCACGATGACCTGGCCGCCGTCCAGATGAATCGTCGTGCCCTTCCATGCCCGCGATATCGAAACATCGGAGCGTTCCCCCATCTCGACCAGGGAGCCGTCGAGCAGCCGCACCACCGCCGTCGATCCTTTCGCGGTGCGGATCTCGTCTCCATTCCGGATCTCGTAGCCTGCCGGAACCACCCGCATCTCAGAGCCCGACACGGCATACAACGAGCCGTCCACAGTCTGAACCGCGGCGCGAACGGAATGCTGGCCAGGCAAAAGCCCGTTCGTGAACGCGAGGACCGCGAGGGTCACCCCAGCGACAGCAGCCGCGCCCACCGCCCACCATCCCCGCGAACCGGAGCGCTTTGTTTCCAGCCGCCAAACCTTCTGTGGCTCTCCCTCCCGAGCGATCTCCAGCGCGTGGCGGCATCCGACACACGCATGCGCATGATCGTCAAATAGCAGAGCCCGCGCGGGTGCGAGCTGCTTTCCCATATAGCCTGGGATTAGCGCCTGAAAATCTGCACAGCTTCGAAGCGTGCGCCTGCCGAGGTCCGCGGTCGCAGACCCCCCGGCAATCAAATTCCAGACCCGCTCGCCAGCCTGAGCAACCACCTTGTCATCCACATGCTCATTTCGAATTGTCGACAGCAAACGGTCGAACTTCTCGCTCTTCATGACCTGCCTCCTAGATACGCGCCAAGCGCCTTGCGGAGCTGTTGCCGAGTGCGATGAACGATAACCGCCACCAACACTCGTGAAATGCCGAGCATCCGCGCGATCTGCGGATTGCTGAAACCTTCGAGGAAGCGCAGCGCAAAGATCTCTGCCGGACGCGGCTTTAATTGGGCCATAGCACATCCCAGCGCCTCGCGAAGCTCGCGAGGGTCGTTATGGGCGCCCTCAGCCGGCAGTTCCTTAAGCTCCACGGTACGATCGGTCTGTCGCGATCGCATCACGTCCAACGCGGCGTTGATTGCCGCCCGGCGCATGTAACTCTCCTCATTCTCCATCGCATCGGCGTCGGCTGCCCGGCGGAGCAGGCGCAAGAACACCGTCTGCAGCACGTCCTCGGCATCCGCCGCGTTGCCGGTGATCCGGTACGCTGTGCGGAAGACCAAACCGTGGTGGGCCCGGAAGGCCCGATCGAGTTCGTCCGGAATCGCGATTGCCAATTCCTCTGCCAATAAGCTTCGCAGGGTACGCCTCCAGTTGCTCACTTACACCACTAAAGACGGCCTGGAGGCCGAATTATTACAGGAATGATTATTGATCACAGGGAGCCCTTTTTCGTAACCACGCCGGAAGCCTCCAGACGGTGCACCGGTGCACCGGGCGAGTGCAGCAAAGTCCTCCCGCCTCTTGGGGAGATTCGGCGTGGGTCCACACACGCCTATTGATGTTAACTGTCATCACAACTTGTAAGGCTCTGTTTCGCACAAGATCTGTCAATCAATCGGAATGTGACAACTCATAGACTCACATCCATAGTCTCCATTTTGTTGGAGGGTTAGGGACGAGCGCACGGCGACGTCGTGCGAGAAGCATTGCGAGTCCATGCGTAATTTCAGGACGAAATGTCTGTGGCGTCAAACGTGCACTTGATTCAAGGCATGACTAGGTGAAGGTCGCCCGCCATTTCACATCGCATGAGGAGATGCTAAGCGCTATGAAGCAAGTTATAACTGTCAAGATTGCTGTCTTCGCACTGTTTTGTTGTGCGCCCCCCTTCCTTGCCGCACAAGCCACTTCGGGGATCACCGGAGTCGTCACCGACTCCAGTGGCGCGGTTGTGGTAGGCGCTCAGGTCGAGCTTAGCAACCCGGCGACTGCATTTTCCACGACGACTCGAACCAACAGTGTGGGCGCGTATCAGTTCGCTAGCGTCCCACCGGGTACCGGATACACGCTGACATTCACAAAGCAGTCATTCCGCAATGTGGTTGTCACCAATGTGTCTTTGGAGGTAGGCGTCACCGAGACCCGCGACGCACACCTGGCGGTCGGTCAAGCGGCCGAGACCGTTGAAGTCAGCGCAGAAAACTCTGCAACCGTGAATACGATTGACGCCAGCATCGGCAATGTGATTACGGGAAAGCAGTTTTCCGACCTGCCGAGTCTATTTCGCGACGACGCCTCGAACCTGTTGCAACTGCAGCCGGGCGTTCAGGCTCCCCAATTCGGGTCCGATGCGCAGAACGGATCGGTAACAGGCTCCCGTGCCGACGCGGGCAACATTACCCTTGACGGTCTTGATGTAAATGACGAAACCATCGGACAGTCGTTCACGACGGTCGGCCGGGCCCCGATCGATTCTATTGCGGAGGCCCGTACCATCGTGGGAAATTCCGATGCAACTTTCGGACGCAGCGGCGGCGCGCAAGTCGATCTGGTCACGAAGAGTGGAACAAACCAGTGGCACGGCTCTGTTTCCGAGTTCAATCGCGTTTCGCTGCTTGCCGCCAACGACTACTTCAACAATCTGGATGGAGTCAAGAAAGGACAACTCACGCGGAATCAATTCGGCGGGAGCGTCGGTGGCCCGATACTGAAGAACAAGCTGTTCTTTTTCTTCAGCTACCTTGGACGCCGGGATGCCGAGGGATTGCCTCAGAACATCACGGTTCCTCTGTCCGCCTTTCGCAACGGCCAGATTTCCTATGTCAACAGCACGTCCGGTTGTAGCGCATCGGCCACCCTGCAATCTCAGCCCAACTGCATCACGACGTATACGCAGGCGCAGTCCGCTGCGCTCGACCCGCAGGGAAAAGGTCCGGATGCTGCCTTGGTCAGTTTCATACAAAGCCGCTACCCGGTTCCCAATAATACCAGCGTCGGCGATGGTGTGAACACGGGCGGGTTTGCCTTTACTGCTCCTTTTCGTCGGAATGAGAATACCTACGTAGGGCGGCTGGATTACAACCTCAACACGAAGCATCAGTTGTTCGCGCGCGGTACTTGGGATCGCGACCACGACACCCAGAATCAACAGCTCTTCCCTCAGGATCCGGCTACGCTCATCGGAAGAATTGTGCACGACCGCACTTGGGTCGTAGGCGAGACGTGGGCCATTAACAACCGGATCACCAATCAGGCCTTCGTGGGACTCAGCCGGCAGGTGGATGACTTTCCGGCTGAATTCGCGCCGACGGCTCCGAATGAGTTCGGCTTCACCAATGGACTTACTGGCCCTTACGGGGATTTTCGCGCGCAAAGCCGCAACGTGGCGGTTCCGGAGGTTCGCGATAACCTCATCTGGAGCCTGGGTAAACATTCGTTGCAATTCGGCGGCGACATCAAACCAATTCGCGTACACTCGACCAACGTCAACGACATAAACTTTCCAACGATCGGACTGCAATCGCAGATCACCAGCCTGGATTCATCGCTCAGACCGGCCGACATCTTCGCGGATCCCAGCGTAGCGGCTAACTGGGATAACAACTTCACGGTATTGCTGGGAAGGTATTCGAGTAACACCGGCCAGTATAACTTCGATCGAGCCGGCAACCCATTTCCGCAGAACACCGCCGCGATCCGCGACTATCACTACAACGAATACGAATTCTTCGTGCAGGATTCCTGGAAGCTTCGTTCGGATTTAACGATCACCTACGGTCTGCGCTGGAATTACCACAGCGTGCCTTTTGAAGCCAACGGTTTCGAGTCCGTCCCCAACGTTTTCGAGCCGCAAATGTTTGGGACCCGGCAGCAGGCCGCCGCCAACGGAACGAACGGGTTCAACGCGGCTCCGCTCGTCAGCTATTCGCTGGGTGGACCCGTGAATCATGGGCCGAATTTCTACCACCCGGACTGGAAGGATTTTTCTCCCCGGATCGGAATCGCCTACTCGCCATCCTTTACCAGCGGGATTCTCGGCAAAATTCTCGGCGACCGCAAAACCAGCATCCGAGCCGGCGGTGGGATCAGTTATGACCGAGTCCTTAGCACCTTGACGTTTGAAACCGATGAGGTCAGCCAGTTGTTCGCCACATCCCGCTCATTCCAATATGGCAAAGCGGGTGATCCAACAACTTCGCTCCAAAAAGATCCTCGCTTCACATCGATCAACTCACCCGTAGCTCCACCTGCGCCGGGAACTCTGCCGAGGCCGTCACTCACCCCATTTACAACAATTAGCGACGGAGCCACTTGCCCGGTCGGCAGCTTTTGGCCGCTCGGAGCCTTCGTTCCCGCAGGACAGCCTTGCTCAACGGGTTTGTTTACCAACAACGACCTGTTCCAGTTCAACAACACTCTGAAAATGCCCTATAGCATCACGGCGTCGTTTGGATTTCAGAGGCAGCTTCCCAAGAACATGCTGTTGGATGTGAATTACTTTGGCCGATTCGGACGCCGCCTGATTGCGGTCGGCGATCCCGCGCAGCAGCTCAATTTCAAGGATCCTCAATCTGGGCAGTTCCTAAATACTGCTTTTGGCAACATACAGGCTGCACTTCAGGCGGGCACGACTCCGCAGGACCAACCATGGTTTGAGAATCAGATGAATGCCGCGATCGCGAGTGTTCCCGGTTCGGGCGGCAACTGTCAGGGCGTGTTCGGGGCGAGTTGCACGGCCGTGGCAGCAGCTAGCTTCCCGTTTAATTTTCAGATCGGCGATTTGTCGACGGTGGATGTCAATCTGGCCAATGCGGGATTGCTGCTACCCAACACCGGCCTGCCATACCAGACCGGCTCTATCGCCAATGTGGGGAACTTTGGTGCCTCCAGCTATAACTCTCTGATCGTCAGCCTGCGCAAGCGCTTCTCCAACCACCTGCAGTTTGACTTCAACTACACGTATGCCCATTCGATCGACAACGTCTCCGACATCACCAACGATGTCATTTTTTCGACCTTTAACGGACAAGGGCTGGTCTGCGATCTGAGGAACTTGCGAGTCTGTCGGGCAAGTTCGAATTTCGATGCGCTGCACACCGTTAGCGCCAACTACGACTACGAACTCCCGTTTGGTCGTGGGCGAGCTCTGCTGGGTGAGGCTCCGAAATGGCTTGATGCTGTTGTCGGAGGCTGGGCGACTACGGGTATCGTTACGTTTCACTCTGGGTATCCGTGGAACACCACAACCAACGCGTTTCCCATTGCCTTTACTCAGACCGGCTCAGCGGTCCTGGTGGGACCGAAATCCGCCGTCAAGCAAGGCATTCACGTTGATCCTGCCACCCACTCGGTCGATTTCTTTGCCGATCCGACCGCCGCATTAAACGCCTTTGGATTTCCATTTGGCGGAGCCACTGGAGACCGGAACGCCCTGCGCGGGCCCCGCTACGTCAACACAGACATGGCGGTGCTCAAAACTTTCAAGATGCCATGGTCGGACAAACAGACTTTGCGATTCCGGGCTGAAGCCTTCAATGTCTTCAACCACGCCAGCTTCAACGACCCTTCCACGGATCCGAATGCAGTCGGGTCTCTTAGAACGGCCAACAATAACATTAACAATCCGAGCCAGTACGGAATCCTCACCAACCTGGCGCACGAGCCGCGGCAGATGCAGTTCGGCCTGCAATATACGTTCTAGCTCGGATGCGATCGTGATGGGGGCCGGTCCAAAGCCAGCCCTCCCCTGCTTTCGAAGTGGCTCCACGGACGCCGCGAGGCTGCTTGCTATCGATTTTTCCGAGGGCACAGGGCTCACCTTTTTCCGCATCGGGAGTCTCATTGCTGCCAATGAGTGATGAGTTCCCATCGTGGGCGGCCGAACGCCCGAACTGGGTGCGAGTTTGGATTGGGTTGTTAGGCCTGTGGGCGACATTCATTGTTCTCGGCACGTGCTTCAACTATCAATCTTTGCTCGCCCGCAGCCGTCCCATCTCGTGGACCCAGGCCATTCGCATGAACCTGGTCGGGTATGGTATTTGGGCTTTTCTTTTCACGCCGCTAGTTTTGTCTCTCTGTGCCAGATTTCCGCTGGGCAGAAGAGGATTGTTTAAACTGGTACCCGCTCACATCCTGTCCATCGCGGCAACGGTGGGGATCGATGTTTCGATCAAGACCTTGCTGGGCGGACGGGTCTTTCCGGGAGCTCAGTCCCATCCGTTCCTCACCCAGTTTAGGCGGTATGTTTTTGCGGAAGCGGAAGCCGACATCCAGATCTATCTTCTGATCGGGGTTATCGGATACGTGGTGGCCTACTACGGGGAGTTGAGAGCGCAGGAGACGCACGCAGCGGAGTTGGAAACAAACTTGGTGCGCGCGGAGCTACAGGTTCTTAAAATTCAACTGCAGCCTCATTTTCTCTTTAACACACTGCATTCGGTTTCCGCCCTGGTTCGCAAGGATCCTGGTGCCGCGGAGAAAATGATCTGTTCGCTTGGCGACTTACTTCGTCTGACGCTCGTAGCCGAGGAAACACCAAAGGTCACTCTTCGACGGGAACTCGGCTTTCTTCAGACCTACCTCGACATTCAAAGAGCGCGGTTTCAAGACCGCCTGATAACCGAGATTAAAGTCGCCGAAGAAGACCTCGACGCCACGGTACCCTACCTGCTGCTGCAACCCCTGGTCGAGAATGCCATCAAGCACGGTGTGGCCAGGCGCCGCGGCCTGAGCAAAATTGAGATCGGCATTCGCAAAGAATCCGACAACTTGAAGATTTCAGTTGTGAATGATAACGGCGCATCGAATCCGGTTTCGGAGCGGGACCGGCTGGGTGTTGGTCTGGAAAACGTAAAAAATCGACTGCGAATTCTCTACGGCCGGCGCGGGCAACTCTCAGTCCGCCAATTCTCCGATTGTCAGTTTGAGGTGGAAGTTCGGATTCCCTTTGAAACGGAGTCGTGCCCAAGACCGGAACTGCCATTGCCCTCATCCGGCCTGGCATCGAGGCTGGAGATTGGACGATGAACATGCGGGCGATCATTGCAGAGGACGAGCAGGTAGCAAGGCAAGCTATCGCTCGGATGGCGAAGGCGTCGGGTATTCAAGTTCTCGCCGAGTGCGCCGACGGTGCGGAGACCATCCGTTGTTTGCAGGCCTACCGACCAGACGTTCTGTTTCTGGACATTCAAATGCCTGGAATCGACGGATTTGGAGTCTTGCAAGGTGTGCCCAGAGCCATGCTTCCAGCGGTCATCTTCACCACTGCATACGACTGTTACGCGGTACAAGCATTTGAGCACAATGTGCTGGACTATCTGCTCAAGCCTTTTGACGAAGAACGCTTTTGCAGAGCTGTGGAGCGCGCAAGATTGCAACTCATGAGCGTCACAAATCGCTCTGAACTGATTACCCATCTGGCTCGAGAACTACGCAAGGTAGACAAGTCGCTGGCTGCTTCGCACAGGCTGGTCATTCGGTCCAGAGGAAAGGTCGAGTTCCTCAATGTCGACGACATTGATTGGATTGAAGCGCAGCATAACTACCTTCGCCTCCACGTCGGCAATGAGGTTCATGTGCTCCGCCAGACGATTGCTGAATTTGAAACCCGGCTCGACCCGGACCGCTTCTTGAGAATTCATCGGTCTCTGATTGTCAACGTCGACCGGATTCGTCACCTGCAAGGGTGCGGCTACGGGGAGTTCCTGGTTGTTCTGAAAAATGGGAAGAATCTCCCGTTGAGCCGGGGATATCGTGACCGACTCGACGGTTTCCTGGAGAAAATTGACGTTCTACCGGACGGTCCCCCAAATGTTGGGGGTTAGGCTTTAGCCCATGAGCCGTGCATCCTCTCCCAATTTCACGACAATTCGACCCAGTGGCGCGGAAATCGTGGCTCGTCTCCGTCAATATGGCAGGCGAATGATCTGTTTTGCATCATGGGGTATGAATTGAATTTTCCCAGAACCCTGGTGTGAAATGTACGATCCACCAGCGAGGTGAACGGTGCGAATCCTGATGATGTCGACTGTCCTGATTTACGTCACATGTATGACCTCCGCACAAAGCACATCTTCGGGGCAGCCGGGTCCACCGGCGGAACTGCCGAAAATCGCCCACTTCAGCCCCGATATCGCGGACACGGGGCTGGACCCCTGTGCTGATTTCTACAAGTACTCCTGCAGCAAGTGGCACGTAGCAAATCCCATTCCTGCGGACGAGGCAGCTTGGGGAACCGGAGGCCCGCTCGGCATCTGGAACCAGGCGATTCTGGGGCAAACGCTCGAAAAGCTCTCCTCGAACGATCCCGGCAGAAGCGCCAACGAGCAGAAGATCGGCGATTTTTATCACTCCTGCATGGATGAGCGGAACATCGACGCACACAGCCGACAGTGGCTGCAGCCGGAGCTTGATCGGATTGCCAGGATCAAGACGAAGTCCGATTTCGCCGCCGAAATTGCACACCTGCACCAAACTATTCCCTTAGCGTGGTCACAACAAGACAACCAGACTGGCTCTGTGCTGTTTGGATTTACCGGATCCCCGGATTTCGGCGACGCTTCCCACAATGTCGCGCAGTTCGACCAGGGAGGCATGACTTTGCCCTCCCGCAGTTACTATCTTGACCAGGATGACAAATCCAAGGAAATTCGGGCGAAATACCTGAAGCACCTTGCCAATATGTTCAAGCTGATCGGCGAGAAGCCGGAACAAGCGAAGGCCGACGCCGAGATTGTTCTGGACCTCGAAACCGGTCTCGCCCAGGTAGCCATGGATGCCATCTCGCGGCGGGATCCGAAGAACCTCAACAACCCAATGTCGTTGGCGCAAGTGAAAGGGTTGACCCCGTCGTTCGCCTTCGATCAGTACCTGAAGATCGTGAACGCCCCGCTCAGTCCGCACTATATTGTGACCTCTCCCAATTTCTTCAAAGGGGTGGAGGGTATGTTCGAACATCGTCCTCTCGAGCACTGGAAGGTTTATCTCCGGTGGCAGCTGTTGCTGGGCTCAACCCCGGGTCTGGGCAACGATTTCTTCCAGGAGAGCTTTGACTTCTTTGGCCGTACGCTCGCAGGAGCAAAGGAAATCCAGCCGCGCTGGCGCCGGTGCGTGAACAGCACCGACTTCACCCTGGGCGAGGCTCTCGGCCAGGCGTATGTAGCGCGTGCCTTCCCCCCGGAGTACAAGGAGCGCGTTCTCAATTTGGTGCAAGACCTGAACACCGCACTCGCCAAGGACATCGATTCGCTGGACTGGATGTCGGCAGAAAGCAAAAAACAGGCCCAGGAAAAGAGGCAGGCCACATTGGACAAGATCGGCTATCCGGATCGTTGGCGCGACTATTCCAGCGTGCCGATCGTGCGCGACAACTACCTGGCGAATCGCCAGCGTGCGATCGAATTTGAATTTGAGCGCTGGGTGGCGAAAATCGGGAAGCCCGTCGATCGCACCGAATGGACCATGACTCCTCCCACGATCAATGCGTACGAGGACCCGCCCACCAACACGATCAATTTTCCCGCTGGAATCCTGCAGCCTCCGGAGTTCGAGATGAGCCAGGATGACTCCGTGAACTACGGCGCCATCGGGGCTGTCATCGGGCATGAAACGATTCACGGCTTCGACGACCAAGGGCGCAAGTTCGACGCCCAAGGCAACTTGCGAGATTGGTGGACTGCGAAGGATGCGAAGGAATACGAATCTCGCGGCAAATGCATCTCCGACCAGTATTCGCAAGAGGTTCCCGAGGCCGGCCCCGGCGTCAAACAGGACGGGCTCATGACTCTGGGGGAGGATACGGCCGACAATGGAGGCATCCACATCGCCTATATGGCTCTGCAGCATGCTCTCGCACGGCAGGGCAGGGACATGGATGGGAAGGAAGCCGACGGTCTTACCCCGCGGCAACGCTTTTTCCTTGCGTATGCCTTCGGCTGGTGCGAAGAATATCGCCCCGAACTGGTTCGGCAAGCCGTACTTTCCGATCCGCATTCCTATCCGAAGTACAGGGTCAACAACACCGTATCGAATATGCCGGAATTTTCTGCCGCGTTCGGCTGCCACAAAGGGCAGCCCGAGGCCCGAGTCAACGCCTGCCGAGTCTGGTAGGCAGCGCGAGCGGAGTGCCCAAATTTCAATTGACGAGGTTATCGCGATGCGTCACCGAAGAAGGGCTTTTTCATTGGTTGCGATGGTCGCCTGCGCTTTGGCGATCTTCCGTGCTCCGGCAGCTTCTCAGCAAAAGAGCGATTCCTTACCCAAGTTGAAGGACGGCTTTGACGTCAATGCCATGGACAAGAGCATTGATCCCTGTGTGGACTTCTACCACTACGCTTGCGGGACGTGGCTCAAAAAGAATCCAGTGCCGCCCGATAAGGCCGCCTATGGACGTTTTACCGAACTCGCCGACCGGAACCGCGAGATTCTCAGAGGTGTATTGGAGAAAGCCACTGCTGCGAACCCAGGCCGCAGCGCCAACGAGCAGAAGATTGGCGACTATTACGCGTCCTGCATGGACGAGAGCAGCATCGAAAAGAAAGGAACAGCCGCCCTTCAGCCCGAACTGGCTCGAATCGACGCTCTGAAGGGGAAGGATGCGTGGGCTTCTCTCCTGGCCCACTTCTCGTTGAACGGCACCAACGCATTCTTCGGATTCGGCGCTGAGCAAGACGCCAAAGATTCCACGCAACAAATCGCTGTTGTGGGACAGGGAGGCCTGGGGCTTCCGGACCGCGATTTTTATTTTAGAGATGATCCCAAGTCAATCGACACGCGCAAACAGTATGTTCAGCACATGCAGAACATGTTTGTGCTTTTCGGAGAGAAAGAGAAGGAAGCTGCCGCGGATTCGCAGACAGTGATGCGGATCGAGACCGCGTTGGCCAAGGGGTCCCTCGATCGGGTCGCCCGGCGAGATCCAACCAAGGTGTATCACAAGATGAGTGTAGAGGAACTCCAGGCGCTCAGCCCGGCGTTCGAGTGGAGTAAGTTCATTCCTGAAGTTGGTCTGACCCACGTCACCAGCCTGGACGTCTCAGAGCCCGAATACATCCGTCAATTTCAAACTATTCTCACCTCCAGCAGCTTGGACGACATCAAGGTGTATCTGCGCTGGCACGTGATGAGCGCCCAAACGCTCTACCTCCCGAGCAACATCGATAAAGAAAGTTTTCATTTCTACGGCCAGGTTTTAGCCGGGCAGCAGGAACAGCAGGCGCGCTGGCGGCGGTGTGTGAACGCCACGGACAACGATCTCGGAGAGGCTTTAGGAGAGGCTTACGTTGAGCGTACATTCGGAGCCGAAGGGAAGGAGCGCACACTTCAAATGGTCAACGCTCTCGAACGCGCACTGGAGCGTGACATTATCGAGTTGCCGTGGATGACAGAGACCACGAAGCGACAGGCGTTGATCAAGCTGCACAAGATCACAAACAAAATCGGGTATCCCGACAAATGGCGAGATTATAGTACGCTCCAAATCATCCGTGGTGACGCCTTGGGCAATTCTTTTCGCAGTAATGAGTTTGAGTCCAAACGCCAACTGGATAAGATCGGCAAGCCAGTGGACCCGGGGGAATGGCTCTACACGCCGCCCACGGTCAATGCTTACTACTATCCCCCGCAAAACAACATTAACTTCATGGCCGGAATTCTGCAGCCACCCTTTTACGAGCAGCAAATGGACGATCCCGTGAACTTCGGCGCGATCGGCGTTGTGATCGGCCACGAACTCACCCATGGTTTCGACGATCAAGGCAGGCAATACGACGCGGAGGGCAATCTGCGCGATTGGTGGGCGCCAGAAGATGAGAAGGGGTTCAAAGAGCGCACCGACTGCGAGGTGCAAGAGTACAACGACTTCACAGTCGTGGGGGGCGAGCACGTCAACGGCAATCTCACCCTGGGCGAAAATACTGCCGACAACGGTGGATTGCGGATTGCCTACGCGGCGCTGATGGAGGCCCTGGCCAAAGAGTCACCCGATGCGCAGAAGTCCATTGACGGTCTCACACCGGAGCAGCGGTTCTTTCTTGGATTCGGGCAGATTTGGTGCACGAACGCCACGCCGCAAGCATTGCGGTTGCAGGTTCAAACTAACCCCCACTCTCCTGCAGAGTTCCGGGTTAATGGATCGGTAAACAATTTCGAAGAATTTGGCAAAGCCTTTGGTTGCAAAGCAGGGCAGCCGATGGTCCGCGCTAACGCTTGTCGCGTGTGGTAGCGCGCACAATTCTGATCACTGAGGAAGAGCGGCTCGCATGATTCTTGGCGTGGTGACTTTCGCTGTCGCCTTGCGCTCACCATTGTCGCCGAGCGTGTCCCAGCCTGAGTTTGCAATGTAGTAGAAGTCCGACCCGACGATCACTCCGTGGGTGGGATCGCCAATCGTGCCTGTGGCGGACTCGATGACATCCTGCGAGATGACTTTGCCATGGGAGGGGTCGAGCCGGAATGAGATCACGCGCTCGGGCGAAGAACCGTTCTGCACGGCGAGAACGCTATCGCCGTACAAGTAGAGTCCGTCGATACCATTGAGAATGAACCTGTTGTCCATGGAAAGCCAGCGTACCCGCCGCGTCGCTAGATAGAGTACTCCAATGCCGCGCAGATAGTCAGGAACGAACAGGGAACTGCCGTCCGCACTCACCGACGGAGTCTGCGGAGAAGTAAAATCTCCGCGATCGATTCGTTCCAGTGTCTTGCCATCGTTGACCCGGTAGACTCCTCCGCCCTCGCCGTCCGAAATAATGGGGACACCGTCCCGCATCAGCGCCATATCTCCCAGCGCACTTCCTTCGGGACCTTCGATTCTGAACAAGAGCTTGCCGTCGTCGACGTTATAGCAGAGAACAGCGGAACGCCCCCAGTCAGACTTTTGTACGATGCTGAATCCTCGCAGTGCGACTTCAGTGGCCCACAGACGGTGGCGCTGCGCATCGAGCTTAAGTGCAAGCATGGCCCACCGATCAGGAGCGGTGGCAAAGTCTCGGACCTTCCCATCTGGGGCGACCGTGACAATTTTCTTTTCCAGAACGCTGGTGAGAAAAAATCTCTTCGTAGGAGCGTCGTAGTCAATGTCTTCGGGCAACAAGCCGACGTCTTGCAGTTCCCACGCAACCGTTGCTTTGGTAACAGGCTTTCGATTGGCAGACACGGCCACGTCCAGATCGCGCAGCCCATCAAAGGGCGGAGCCAGCAGAGCATCTTCGGCCTGGCCCATGTCGAGAATGTGCTGAACCTCGGCCTTCGCTTCCGCAGCGTGCCCGCGCATCAGATCTGCCCGAGCCATCTCCAGCAATGATCTTGGCGATCCGTTCAGAAACTCCTCGAGTCGAGCAGCGTAGGTGCCGTAGGTTCCCCAATCCTTCTTGTCCCGCGCACTACGAAGCGATTGTCGCAGGTCATTCAGTTGCTGGACCGCTGACGTAACCGCGGTCTGACCGAAAGATACGGCCAGAGTCAGGAGGAGCAATGCCGTGACGCAGATGGACAGCCGTGAGCTTCTCATAAGAAGTAGACGTAACGTCCAGAAGGAAGTTAGTTAAGCACACGACCGAAAATTCCGAAGCAAATACGAGGGGCTGCGAGAATCTCGGATGGAAGTGTTCGCATGAGTACATACCCAGCTGAACGCCGGCCCCGGTGCCCTGCGCGGATCTAAGGCCGCACCAGGATCCTCACTCCATATTGTTCAATGTTGACCGTTCCCGTAATTGCCGAGTGGTCGAGTACATCCCGATAGCGGCCATCGACTTGGACAGATTGTGGCTTCGCGGTGTGGTTAAGTAAATACGTCCACGTCTGTCGATCGGTGCGCCGGGAGGTGACCTCGATGCCGGGAGGCGCCTGCATCGAGCTCCTAACTCCGCTCGACCGAATCAAAGTAAGAAGGATCCTGGCGAGGTCAGCACCCTCGAGGTGAGCGCCTACATAGAGCGCTCGTCCCTTGCCATAGCGGTGTGAGGTGATCGCCGCCTTGCCGGTGTACTGGCCGCCCGTATAGGTGGCGAGAATCTCCACATCTTTGTCTTTGGGATCAAGAATGTCGGCCCAAATGCGGCACTCGGCGTCAGCCCCGGCAAGCGGGCCGGCGAACTTCACGCCCTGCTTTTCCGAGTAAATTGGTTCGTAGTCGACGAGATCCACTCCCATAACATCCCGCAACAAGCCCGGCAAGGGTGTATCCACGATGCGGCTGTGCTCGTCTTTGACGCCTAGACGAAAGCCGGCCATGAATGTTCCGCCTCCTTCGACGAAACGGCGAATATGGTCGGCCTGTTTCTGGGAGACCACATACATCGCAGGAGAGCACAGCACCTTGTACCGGGCGAGGTCCTGGGTGGCGTCAACCACGTCGACGCCCGCGTGTGACGCGGCCATGCATCCGTACCAGGAGAGTATCTCGGTAAGGTACTTGAGCTTGGGCTGGCCTGGTTGGATGGCAAGCGCCCAGTCGGAGCTGGAATCGAAGCAGAGAGCGAGGTCGGCGTCGTATCGGGCGTTGAGGGCTTCGTGACCGAGCGATTTGAGTTCGCGCATGGTTTGCTGCATCTCGTCAAAACCGGGACTGTGCGACCGGTCGTGCCGAAGCATCCCATGCCAATACTGTTCGGCGCCGAAATTGGTAGTGTCCCAGCGGAAATAGTTGATGCCCATGGCTCCATGAGCAACGGCCTGGTACGTCCACAAGCGGAGTTGCCCAGGTTCGGGTTGAGGAGAGAAGAATGGTTGCCCCGCCTTGCCACTCTGTTCTTCCATGATGAGGAAGGGCTGGCCATCCTTGACACTGCGCATGAAATCGTGGGTGAAGGCGACCATCGGTACAACCACCTCTTGCGGGGCGCTGACTCCTGAGTTCGGACCGCTTGCATGAATCGCGAAAAAACCGGGATAGTTATCGGAGGACACGAAATCGAGGTTGCGATACAGCTCGCGCATGTCAATGAAATCGGCAGCGCCGACGTTATTGGTGGTAATGAAGTGCGCCGGACACAGTTTGCGCAGCATGGTCAGCTGCTCTTCAAGGAAAGAAGTATTGGCAGCACTCTGGTAGCGGTAATAATCGAGCGCCAGACCGGGGTTCGGTGGAGCGCCGGATGGAAGCGGGACCGGGATCTGCGAAAAATCACTGTAAGTGTTGCTCCAAAATACGGTGCCCCATGCCTGATTGAGAGCGTCGAGCGATGGATACTTGCCCCGCAGCCACTGCTGGAATCCTTCCCGGCAGAAACGGCAATAGCACCGGGGACTTTCGCCGAGGGTGAATTCGTTGTCGATTTGCCAACCGATGACGCCAGGAGTTGAGGAGAAGGCGTGAGCCATCGCCGTCGCGACCGCGAGTGAGAGGCGGCGGTAGGTAGCATTCGTCGGACACGTGAAGCGACGTGTGCCGGGACTCAGCGTGACGCCGTGCTCATTGACCATCAAGACCTCGGGATATTTCTGCGTGAGCCACGGAGGTGGTGCTGCAGATGGTGTGCCAAGAATGACGGCTATTTGATGAGCGCTAAGAATGCCAATGGCGCGCTCGAGCCACTTGAAGTCGAAGCTGCCTTCCTGCGGCTCCATCAGCGCCCAGGCAAACTCAGCGATGCGCACATTCGTGATGCCCGCTGCGGCCATGGCCACCCCATCCTGTTCCCAAAGGTTCTCAGGAGTTTGGTCGGGGTAGTAGTCTGTGCCGAACAGGAGTGGCAGACGACCGAGAGGGTTCTTCGAGGGAACGTTTTCTTGTTGGGCCGGCAGCAAAGTTACCGAGCCCCGCCGGGCCAGCAAAGTCGCTAATGTGGCGCTTCCACTCACGATAAAGTCCCGTCGATTCATACAGGTGCGCTCCTCGGGAAAAGTAATAAACTTTATACACGAAGAAGCCTTCGCCACTCGCCCAACGCTGAAGCGATATTGGTCACGCATTGAGCATGGTGACGGGTTGACCGATATCTCCAATCAGAACCCATTTCCTTCGACGGGGTTCGCTTCTCTGGGACACTCGTAAAGGATGGGAGTCCGCAAACGTCCAACAGCCGGGGATCGAAGTCCGCAAACGTCCAACCTCCCTCGATAACCCGATCTATGTTGACGAAGCGAGGGCGCAACCAGTCCCCAGAGTGCGGGCGGGAACTTTTCAGCCCCTCGCTGACCGCCGAATTCGCAATACCTGGATCGACGTGCCGTGCCTACCCGAATTCGCCATTGCGTCCAGTGTCCGAAGTGCTGCACCCGATATCTGTTCTCACGCAGTCCTTACCACAACGGCTCGTACCTGGTTCCGACTGTTCTGTACTCTTCGGATGAGTACGCTCTGTATTGCTCCTGCAGAAGACCTGCAGTGCCTAGCCGATGGCGATGGAGCGAGGTAGAGACGTGCGCGGTTTCGCCCGCCGCTCATCGTCGTGGCTACGGTACACCGCAGGAAATCGTTCCCTTCCGCAGCCGGCCTCGTCCTGAGCCCAGATTCGACGCCGCAACCTACCTCAGTGTGAAAGCAGCGGAGAAAGAGAGCAACTCACAATGAATCGTATCCTTTCAAGATTCAGTGTCATTGCATCGAAGATCGCCTTACTGAAGATCGCAGCATTGACGACCAAGAGATTAAGACCCGTGCTAGTTTTGGCGGTCGTGTTCCTGGCGGCACTCGAGTTCTCAGGAGCTCATCGGTCTGCTTCAGTCGACTCGGGGCGAGCCTCCTCCTGCGCCGGTCCCGAATATCACAGCTTCGACTTCTGGATGGGTGACTGGAAGGCGTTTGATGTCGGCAACCCCACAACCGTCGTCGCACGCACCCGCGTCGACCGCATCCTCGACGGCTGCGTTTTGCTGGAAGACTATCAGGGCAGCGACGGTTCCCACGGCGAAAGTTTCACCATCTACGACGCTGGGCGGCAGGTATGGCATCAGAGTTGGGTCACGAATCACGGAGTGCTGCTGGTCATCGAAGGCAAGCTGCAGGCCGGAGAGATGATTCTAAGCGGCGTCTCCCACCTCAGTGATGGTAAAGAGAGGTATGTCCGCGGCGTCTGGAAGCCCGTAACTGGCGGTGTTCGCGAGACCGCCTTGGCTTCGACGGACGGCGGCAAGACCTGGGACCCCTGGTTCGACTTGATGTTTCGCCCCTCAGCATCTGGAACGAGCACGAACGCCTCTCCGAATGACAGGTCAATCATCGCCGGTCTCGATACCCAATATCAGGCCGCGGTGAAGAATAATGATGCGACCACAATGGGCCAGATTCTGGCCGACGATTTTGTTCTGGTAACCGGTTCCGGCAAGACGTATGGGAAAACCGACCTGCTCAACGAAGCGCGGAGTGGGCGAATTGTCTACGAGCGCCAGCAGGACAGTGAGCAAACTGTTCGAGTCTGGGGCGATTCGGCGGTGGTAACCGCCAGGCTATGGGAAAAAGGTACGGAAAACGGCAAGCCCTTTGACTACACGGTCTGGTTCAGTGACCTCTACGTGCGCACTCCGACGGGGTGGCGATATGAGTTCGGCCAGTCGTCCCTCCCGCTATCGAAGATTTCGCAGTGACGAGAAGTCAGGCGCGTCTAGGCTCTCCAGAATTTCCACCAGCTTCCTACCAATCTTCGGCACGCTCCGTGCAGTTCCCAATGCCACGAAGTCTTCCAAACAGGCATAATGTTATTTGCCGTCAAGAAGAATGTGTTTAGTATCCGTCCCTATGTCCCTCTTTGTAACTGATCAACCGGAATGCTGGCCGGCACTGCCGCTGGAAGGGTGGAAGGAAACCTATTCCACACTTCACATGTGGACCCAGATTGTAGGTAAAATTCGTCTTCGTCTCACGCCGCTAGTAAACCACTGGTGGAATGTTCCGTTATACGTGACGGCTCGTGGCCTGAGCACGTCGCGAATTCCGTATGGTGAACGATCGTTTGAGATCTGGTTTGATTTCCTGCGGCATCAGCTTTCGGTGGAGACGAGTGACGGAATACTGAAAGCTCTTCCCCTCGCCCCTCGCTCGGTTGCGGATTTCTACCAGGAATTCATGAAGATGCTGCGGTCCGCAGAGATCGATGTCAAAATCTGGCGCATGCCGGTCGAAATTCCCAAGCCGATCGCCTTCGACCAGGATCGGGTGCACGCGTCCTACGATCCCGCATCCGTGGAGAAATTCTGGCGCATCTTGATGTCAGTGGACGCGGTTTTCAACCAATTTCGAGCAGAATTCCTGGGCAAGTCCAGCCCAGTCCATTTTTTTTGGGGAAGCTTCGACCTTGCGGTCAGCCGCTTCTCGGGCCGCAGAGCTCGAGAACGCCCCGGCGCCGATTCCACGACGCGAGAAGCCTACTCCCACGAAGTGAGCAGTGTCGGCTTTTGGCCGGGCGGAGGCGACGTTAAAGACGCGGCTTTTTATTCGTACATGTCGCCCGAGCCGCAGGGATTTAACGAGGCTCGCGTCCGGCCTGATGCCGCCTTTTATCAGAAGCAACTCGGCGAATTCCTTCTCCTGTACGAGGACGTCCGGCGAGCCCAATCGCCCAGCACGGCATTGCTGGACTTCTGCCACAGCACCTATGAGGCGGGCGCCAGCCTCGGCAACTGGGACCGCAATGGTCTGGAGAGATCCGCCATGCGTCCCTGACGGCCAGCCATGGATTATTGAAACCGGTATCCCGGTTTGAGGTCACAATGGCACACTCGGGTCTGCTCGAGATTCACGCTGGCGTTGCAATTGGCCCAACTCAGGAGAAGGGACGGACCCAGTGGAAAAAAGACCTTTTGATCGTCAACGTCCGCTTCGATTGTCACCCCTTCGGCGGCCGTCGGTAGAGTAAAGCTGAGCCCCCTTCCAAAAATGACCGGATAGAATTCGTGAACGATTTGGCTGGCCATGGGGTGAAACACTTCAGCTTCCAACAAAAACGTCGTTGTGTCGGACCAGTCGCGAGCGGTGACGGTGATGATCTGCCCACCTCGCGACAGGTGATTCGATTCAACTCTGGCAAACGGACACGGGCCGGCGATACACGAAGCCGTCGCTTCCCGAAACTCGTTACCGTTTCCCGCATCGAGCGATGCGGATCCAAGCGCCGCCTTCCATTTTCCATCCGGTGAGCAGGGGTGCTGGTTCTTGCAGGGGACATCGCCTCGATTCTCGATCTGAAACGTCTTCACCACGCTGCCGATATTCACTGCGCTCATGGTTTTGAGCGAATATCGCACTCGCACGTTCCCAATCTTGACCGGAGGCCCGTCGCTTACACTCGGAGCCTCGACCATGTTGGGGACCATGCGGACAACGTAGAGCCTGTCGCTGACGAATTCGTGAAGTTCGAGGGGGTGGTAGTCGGGCTGCCGGAATTGAAGTGTTACGGCATGGCCTTGCCGTATTCCCCTGCGCCATTTGATGACGAAGAACCCGGAGGCGTCAGACTTCACCGGCGCAACGGCTAATCCGTTGATCTCGGAAATCTCGACCCCGGCGATGGGCCGCTCTTTTCGGGCGTCGGCATCCTGCACCATGATCGCACCCTGCAGCGAGGTAGACTGGCGCGCCCGCGATCGGAGAAAAAATGCGAGACCGACCGCCAAGGCGACAACGATGACTAAAGGAACCCCTATTGCCAAGCTCCGTCGGACCGTCACGTTTTCAGCAAGACCCCAGTCTTATTAGGCATTCGAAGAGCGAAAGGCTCGTGATAATCTTCCAACAGAATACACAACGGCGTCCACCGGGTCAGCAGTTGCATCCCTTTTTGTTTATGATTAGTTGCCTCCCGGCAATGAGATTTTTGTCGGACATACAGGGCACGACGCACGACGAGGATGAGCGAAGCACCCGACAATAAATTGTCGCGGCGGCAAGTTACGCGGCAACTTCTGGCTGCGGGACTCGGCCTGCCCTTTGCCCAGATCTTCATGGGTCTGGATCAAGGCGTCCCGGAGATGCCTCAGGCCCAGGAGCAGGCTTCCGGACAATTCTCCCTCACCCCCGAGGACGATCAGTTTCTGCATGAGGTGGAGAGTGCCAGCTTCCTCTACTTCTGGGAACAAGGCAATCCAAAAACCGGGCTGGTGCAGGATCGTGCCAACGTGCGCAGCGATGGGCAGGGAGTCGTCGCTAGCATTGCGGCGACCGGTTTCGGGCTGACCGCGATTTGCATTGGGGAAAAACGAGGATTCATCACCACCAAAGCAGCTGAGGAACGACTTTTTCCAGCTTTGAACTTCCTCTGGAAGAAACTTCCAAATCACCGTGGCTTTTTCTTTCACTGGGCGAACATCAATACGGGGGAGCGAGTCTGGGACTCCGAGATCTCCTCGGTGGACACGGCGATTCTGCTGTGCGGAATCCTGTCCTGCCGGCAACATTTCAGGCATCCTGCCATACAGCAACTAGCGGATCTGGTTTTTAATCGAGTGGATTGGACTTGGCTGTCCGAAGACACATCGTTGCTTTCTCACGGTTGGACTCCGGAAATTGGATTCCTTCCGTCCCGCTGGGACTACTACAGCGAGTTGATGATGATGTACCTGCTTGGCCTGGGATCGGAGTCTCACCCGCTCCGGGAAGAAGCCTGGACGGCATGGAAGCGGCTTCCCTTTGAGTACGATGGCGTCCGTTACATTGGGTCGTTTGCACCACTTTTTGTGCACCAGTACTCCCAGGCCTGGTTCGATTTCCGGGGAAAGCGCGACAAGTATGCCGACTATTTTCAAAACTCGGTGGCAGCTACCGACGCCCATCGCCGTTTCTGCCTTGAGTTGGGCAAGCAGTTCCCGGACTACAGCGACGATCTATGGGGCATTACGGCTTCTGATTCGCCCAATGGCTACGTCGTCTGGGGAGGGCCCCCCGCCGTCGGACCGATTGATGGAACCATAGTGCCCAGCGCCACCGGCGGTTCCTTGCCTTTTCTGCCGCAACAGACGCTGCGGGTCCTGAAGACCATACGCAACAAATATGGCTCGGCATGGAGCAAGTACGGCTTCGTGAATGCCTTCAATCCTCTCAACAACTGGTACGACCAGGACGTGATCGGCATCGACGCCGGAATCACCCTACTGATGGCCGAAAACCTCAGGACCGGATTTGTTTGGGACCTGTTCATGAAGACCCCAGAAGCCCAACGCGGCATGCAGCGTGCCGGCTTCAGGAAGTACTGATCCCCTGCGTCACGGCTTGCGGGCCCCGCGGCGGCTGTTGGACGCCGGTTGCCAACCCGGAAACTCTTGTCATCCAACCTGTAACAGCGATTTTGTCATCGAAGCTGGGTCTCTGGGGTCTCTGAGGAGTAGTGGGCTTTCCGGCGTAGTTCCGATAGACTAGATATAAGTTGGGCGTCGGGCCATCCCGCTGGCAAGACAGGGTAGGTCTATAGCAATGGCTACTAGGCAAAACTTCTGGAGCGATTGGCAGGAACGTCTCTCCGCCCTGCGCAATGTTCCGGTCGTCCTCCGTATCGTCTGGGAATCGGGGGGGGCGGTCGTTGCTTTCAATCTGATATTCCGCATTTTTTCCTCGCTGTTGCCCATGGCCCTGCTGTGGGTCACCAAGCTCATCATCGACAACATCGTGCACGTCGCCTCCACCCACCAACCCGTCCCGGAACGACTTTGGTATTTGGTTGGAATCGAATTCGCGCTGGCAGTTTTGGCCAGCGTCCTGAGCCGTACCATCGATTACCTCGACGCCCTGCTCGCCGACAACTACACGCGGCACGTGAGCATACAAGTCATGAAGCACGCGGCCGACCTTGACTTGATAGCCTACGAAGACCCGATTTTTTATGACCGTTTAGAAAGGGCACGGGTTCAGGCGACGGACCGGTTGGGCATGATCCAGTCGATGGGACGGCTGGTGCAGCAGGTCGTGATCACAGTTTCTCTTTCGGTTTCCATCGTAGTTTTTTCGCCCTGGCTACTGCTGCTTCTGATCGCCGGCGTGGTGCCGGCATTTCTGGGAGAGAGTCACTTCGCGTTTCTCAGCTACGCCAAGAATTTCCGCCAGACTCCGATTCGTCGCCAGCTCGATTACCTGCGCGTCTTGGGAGGCAGCAAAGAGGCGGCCAAGGAACTGAAGCTGTTTGGACTGAAAGATTTCCTCGTGGGACGGTTTACCCAGCTCTCGAATCAGATCTATTCGGAAGACGTCGCCCTGGCACGCCGCAGGCTCGTGGCCGGAGCGCTTCTGTCTATTGTTGGGGCCGGCGGTTATTACGGTGCCTACGTCCTGGTGATCTGGCGGACGGTTACGGGAATGCTCAGCATCGGAACGCTCACGTTTCTGGCGGGAGCGATTCTGCAGGCGAGCTCGAATATCCAGCAGATCTTTTCGACCCTGTCCGGCATCGCCGATCAGGCATTATTCCTGACGGACCTGATCGCCTTTCTCGAAATGGAGCCCACCATTCGTTCGAAACCCAACGCTCTCCCGGCGCCGCGACCGATCCGGCGTGGATTTGAATTTCGCAACGTTTCTTTTGCCTACCCCGGTGGGGGCCACTTAATTCTTAACCATTTCAATTTCCATCTCCGGCCCGGTGAGCGGGTAGCGCTCATCGGAGAAAATGGCCAGGGCAAGACCACCATCGTCAAGCTGCTGACGCGCCTCTACGACCCTCTCGAAGGCCAGGTCCTGCTCGATGGCATCGACCTTCGCGAATACAGCCTGGAAAGCCTCTACCGGGAAATTGGCGTTATTTTCCAGGATTTCATGCGCTACGAGATGAGGGCCAGCGAGAACATTGCGGTCGGACGCATTGACGAGGTCGAGAATCTGCCGCTGATTCAACTGTCCGCCGAGAAGAGTCTGGCCGACGAGGTGATTGCAAGGCTTCCCCAAGGTTACGGGCAGATGCTGGGGCGTCGTTTTGAGGGCGGCGTCGATCTTTCGGGCGGAGAGTGGCAAAAGGTGGCGCTAGCCCGCGCCTACCTGCGGGAAGCGCAAGTACTCATCCTGGACGAGCCCACCGCTGCCCTCGACGCCCGCAGTGAATACGAGGTGTTTCAGCGATTTGCCGAACTCACCCGGAGCAAGATGGCGCTGTTTATTTCTCACCGGTTCTCCACCGTGCGGATGGCCGATCGCATCGTGGTGATCGAAGACGGTCGGGTTGCCGAAGACGGAAAGCACGACGAATTGACTCATTTGGGAGGCCGGTACGCTGAGATGTTTGAAATGCAGGCTGCCAGTTATCGCTAGGTGCAATTGATGCTGCTGAATACACACGTCCGATCTAGCATCCCGGAACCGCCCAACTCTCCAACTACGGTCGGAGAGCAAGGCGACTTTCAGGAGTTGCGGGCCAAAGGCGCGCAGTTGGCCTCCGACCTCCCCTGGGTGCCGCGCATCAAGTCTTCCCATGTGTTTTCGGAGCGTTGCCGTAGGCTGAAGAAGAAGCTGATGCCTATGATGGCGGCCGTCGGCGCTTCAGTTTCGCGCGCCCCGCTCACTGAGGATGTCCGCTGGCTTCGGGATAACGAATCCCTGGTCTATTCCGACTTACTGGCCATCAGCTCCGACCTCAAGCTGCATCGGCGATTGCCTCACGTTCATACCCGTGAAGGTGAAAATGTTCCCCGAATCCTCGCCGTCGTCGAGGGATTCCTGAAGGCGACGCGCTACCACTTCTGTGAGCACGAATTCAGCTCCTTCTGCCTGGGATTCCAGGAGAACTCGCTTCTCGAATTCCGTGAATTGAAGGCTGTGGTTTCGACTCTGAAGCTGGTTTTGCTCGAGCAGATAACGGAACGCGGCCGCAAGCTTCTGCATGTCCCCGCCAGCGACTCATGCGAGCTAGGTGTTTGTGTTCAGAGCCTGCGTGAGGTCGGGCAGATTTCGTGGAAAGAGATCCTTGAGCCCTTGATCCTTTTCGACCAGGCTCTGCGCCAGGATCCAGTCAGTTGTTACGCCGAGATGGACTTTGAGAGCCGGGATCTCTATCGCCGCAAGCTCGCTGCCATCGCGGCCCAGTCCGATCTGACTGAGACGCAAGTAGCGGATCAAGCGCTTGCTCTGGCACGCGAGGCCCAGGACCGAAGATATAGGGATCCGCGGATTGCCCAAAGAGAATCGCACATCGGCTACTACCTCGTCGGGGAAGGAAGGGAAGTCCTTTCGGCACGGGTGGGGTGCAAGCCGAACCTGCTGCAAAAGCTGCGTAATTGGCTGCGCCGCTATCCTGATGAGTTTTTCTTGCCCGGGATTGCCCTCCTCACTTGCTCTTTCATTACCGCGTATCTATTGTTTGTGACTCCGCGCGATAGTTCCCTGGGCCTGATCCTGGTTTCGATGCTGCTTTTGCTCCTGCCGAGTTCTCAGGGCGCAGTTCAAGTCATCGACTACATCATTACCGCTTTGTTGCCTCCGGACATTGTTCCCAAACTCGATTTTTCCAAAGGCGTTCCCGCCGATTGTATGACGCTGGTAGCAATTCCGACGCTGCTGATGAATGAAAAGCAGGTGCGTGCGTTGGTCGAGGACCTGGAAGTGAGATTCCTGGGTAACCACGATCCCAACATTCATTTTGCAATCCTGTCGGACTTGCCCGACGCTTACCACCGCGATCGCGAAGACAGTCCGCTGATTGATCTGTGCACTTCGCTCATCAGCGAACTGAACGAGAAGTATGCAGGGGAAGACAGGGGTTCGTTCCTAATGTTCCATCGCCATCGCGTTTACAACCCGCGCGAAAGGGGCTGGATGGGTTGGGAACGAAAACGAGGTAAGCTGCTTGACCTGAACAAGCTGCTACGCGGGGAATACGACAGCTTCCCGGTCAAAGTCGGCGACCTTTCTATTGTTCCCAAGGTTCGCTTCGTCATCACCCTCGATACCGACACCGAACTCCCGCGCGGATCGGCGCAGCGCATGATTGGCGCCATGGCTCACCCGTTAAATCAGGCCATCATCGATCCGGGCAGGAACATCGTCGTCGCCGGCTATGGCATTCTGCAGCCGCGCGTCGGAGTAAGCGTACAGAGCACAGCCCGCTCCCGGTTGGCGGCAGTTTATGCGGGGGAGACGGGCTTCGACATCTATACAAGAGCTGTTTCTGATGCCTATCAGGATCTGTATGGCGAAGGCAGTTTCACCGGCAAGGGAATTTACGAAGTCGAAACCGTACACCGCGTGCTCGATCGCCGTTTCCCACGCAACGCGCTGCTCAGCCACGATTTGATTGAGGGAGCATACGCGCGCGCCGGGCTGGCCAGCGACATCGAACTAATCGAGGATTACCCGTCCCACTACAGCGCCTACAACCGGCGCAAACACCGCTGGTTGCGCGGCGACTGGCAGATTGCTGGATGGCTCCTATCCGCGGTGCCCGACGAGTCTGGGGCGCGAGTTCCAAACCCCATCTCGCTGGTTTCCCGTTGGAAGATTCTTGATAACCTGCGCCGGAGCCTGGTCGAACCCGCCACGTTCGTGCTGCTTCTATTCGGTTGGCTGGTGCCCGGGGGCCAGCATCTCGCATGGACTCTGGGGGCGGTATTCCTTTTGGCCCTGCCGATCTGTTTTCAGCTTGCCTTCGGTCTGGGGCAGGCCTTGTATGAGAAGAAGTCCGAGATGGCTCGGCAAGCGGCCAGCGCGTTTCTGGCTGCCAGCGTCACGACTCTGCTGACCCTGGCCTTTCTTGTGCACCAGACATTGCTCTCGCTTGACGCCGTGGTCCGGGCAGTATTTCGGCGCTTTGTGTCACGCGAGCGTCTGCTGGAATGGGAGACCGCGGCCGAATCCGAAGCGGCCTCTCGTGTTACTCCCGTGGACCGTTACCTGAATTGGACACCGATCTTCGCCCTTGGCATCGGCCTACTCGTGTGGATCGCGCAGCCTTCCGCTTTGCCTTCCGCCCTGCCCATTGTGTTGTTGTGGGCCTCCAGCAAACTGGTCTCTGGGTGGTTAAACCGATCCCCTCAACCAGCCAAGGGCCAACTGGCGACAAAAGATTTGCGCTTTCTGCGCCGCTCCGCACTACACACCTGGCGCTATTTTGCTGAGTTTTGTAGCGAGGAACATCACTGGCTGATACCAGACAATGTTCAGGAGACTCCACCCGCGATTGCAGCTCGCGTTTCTCCTACGAATTTAGGACTCCTGTTGAACGCGCAGCAAGTTGCTTGTGAACTTGGTTATTTCACTGTTCCGGAAATGGCTGCGCAAACCGAGCGCACACTCAGTACTCTGTCTCGTATACCCAAAGAGCGCGGTCATCTCCTGAATTGGTACGACACGCGCACGCTGGAACCACTGGCGCCGCACTTCGTTTCCTCCGTCGACAGCGGTAACCTGGTGGCTTCTCTTTGGACTTTGGAGCAAGGATGTCGAGCGCGCCTGCAAGAGCCGCTGCTGCAACGCTGTTTGGCCGACGGGCTTTTCGACATTCTGTGCACGCTGGCCGACATGCGGGCGTTTCCTCGCAAGCAGCTTTCCCGCCACGAAAGGGAATTCAAAACCGGCAACTGGCTGCCGTCTGTCTTTGCGTTGTCCGAGACTGCTGCCGATGAAATACGCTCGGTTTCGAAATCCAGCCCTGCCGAGGAAATTCAATGGTTCCGAGGTCAGGTGCTGGCCCGACTTGAGGCTGTTCAGACTCTGGTGCGATCCTATGTTCCGTGGGAGCTTCCCGAATTCGCGCCCTTGCGAGAGGGCGCGGCCCTCCGGGTGAAGCCCACGGCCGACCGCTCCCTCGAGCAATTGCCACACATCATTGACGACTTGCATCATCAATTGGATCTGGCTCTGCCCGCGTCTCAAGAAGAAAGGAGTCTTTGCGAGAGTCTGCGTACTCTGCTTCCCCAGGCCCGAACGAATGCGCTCCACCTCGCCCAGACTCTTCGAAGCATAGCCGCAGAAGCCGCGAAACTCGCTAATGCTATGGATTTCAGCTTTCTGCTGAACCCCCGGCGCAAACTGATGTCGGTTGGATTCAACGCTCAGACCCAGGAGTTGGAGCCAGCTTGTTATGACTTACTGGCGACTGAGTCCCGCACCGCAGTGTTTGCCGCGATCGCCAAAGATGACGTTCCCCAGGAATGCTGGTTCCGGATGGGCCGAGGGCACACCCTGGAGCAGGGGCGCCCGGTCCTCCTTTCATGGACGGGGACGATGTTCGAATACCTGATGCCGACGTTGTGGATGCGTTCCTTCTCCAATACACTGCTCGACCGCAGCAGGGTTGCGGTGGTGGACTGCCAGCGCGAGTACGGAGCCCGCAAAGGTGTGCCCTGGGGAATTTCAGAATCGGCCTACTTCAAACTCGATGAAGCCGGCAATTATCAGTATCGCGCTTTCGGGCTTCCACAACTCGCCCTCATGAAACAGGAATCGAATCCTGTCATCATTTCTCCATACTCCACCTTCCTTGCGCTGACTGTGGACTCTTCGGAGGCGCTGCGCAATCTTCATCGCATGAATAATCTGGGATGGTTCGGTCGGTACGGATTCTATGAGTCCGCGGACTTCTCCGCCTTCACTCGTTTCCGCCGGTCGCGCTGTCGGCTGGTGAAATGCTGGATGGCACATCATCAAGGGATGAGCCTGCTGGCGATGGCCAACCTTCTCTGTGACAATGTGGTGCAGCGTTGGTTCCACAGCAGCCGTCGCGTCCAGGCGACGGAGCTCTTACTCCACGAAAAACCCGTCTCTCACGTGTCGTCGACGCGGCTTCCGCGCGGGAACGCCGCTTAACTTCGTACTGATCGAATCCGACCACTTGATGTATTCTTTGCTGTCTTCGTGAATTCAAGTTCTCCTCGAGGGTAAAGTTGGATGCCCAGACTCATCAGGAACCACCAGCTTCTCGTTGCTGCCGTATTGATAGCATCGGTTGTTCCAGTCGCGAAAGCACAGGCTCAGGGTTCTTCAGATACGGTGGTCATCGATGCCGCCGCCCCCGCTCACCCGTTTCCACACTTCTGGGAACAAATGTTTGGCTCCGGTCGAGCCATTCTCAGCCTGCGTGAGAGTTACCGTCAGGATCTGCGCGCGGTGCACGAGGTCACCAACTTCGAGTACGTGCGATTTCATGCCATCTTTCATGACGAGGTTGGCGTCTACGATGAGGACAGTCAAGGGCAGCCGGTTTACAACTTTTCTTATGTGGATCAGATCTACGACGGCTTATTGGCCAATGGTGTGAAGCCATTTGTTGAGCTAAGCTTCACGCCGAATAAACTCGCCGCCGCACCAAAGTTGCATGCTTTTTGGTACAAACCCAACGTTAGTCCGCCCCGGGACTGGTCGAAGTGGGACGCGTTCATCACAGCGTTTGGCGAACATCTGCTAAAGCGCTACGGAATCGACGAAGTCGCGACCTGGTATTTCGAGGTCTGGAATGAACCGAATCTCGACTTCTGGGCCGGCGAACCGAAGCAGTCCACGTATTGGGAACTCTACGACCACACCGTCACTGTCATCAAGAAAGTGAGTGCGAAGCTTAGAGTGGGAGGTCCCGCTACCGCGCAAGCCGCCTGGGTCGACGCTTTCATTCAGCACTGCGTGCAGAACAATATTCCGGTGGACTTCGTTTCGACTCACGTCTATGGCAACGACAGCTCGACCGACGTCTTTAACACGAATGAGGACATACCTCGCGACAAGATGGTTTGCCGCGCGGTGAAAAAGGTTCACGACCAGATTCGAGCCTCGGCCAAACCGGGCCTACCGCTGATCTGGAGCGAATTCAACGCCAGCTATAAGAATGAGCCAGAAGTTACCGACTCCATCTATATGGGCCCATGGTTGGCAGAGACGATTCAACAATGCGACGGTCTGGTGGACATCATGGCGTACTGGTCGTTTTCTGACGTGTTCGAAGAGCAAGGCGTGGTGAAAACGCCTTTCTATGGCGGATACGGTTTGATGGCGGAGGATTCAATTCCAAAGCCGGCCTTCGACGCTTTCAAAATTCTCCACAAGCTCGGAGACCAGCGCCTCACCCTCGATTCTGATTCCGCCCTGGTGACGAGAGGCAAGAATGGTTCGCTGGTGATCGCCCTATGGAATTACGAATTGCCTGACCATTCAGGCCAGGCCAAGACCATTAATCTGCGCCTGAAGAACTCAAAAGCGCGACACGTTTCCATCTGGCGGGTCGATGCGGACCACGGCGACGTCCACGGGGTATACAAGAAATTGCACGAGCCGAGTTATCCGACACAAGATGAAATTCGGGAACTCCGTGCCGCGGCGGAAATCAAACCGGAAACCCGCGACCTTACAAATGGCGAACTTCGACTGCCAATCCCCGCACATGGTCTGGCAGTGATCGAACTGAAGTAAGAGTCTTTCCGGAAATCGGGTCAATCCTGTCGCTGGTTCGCGCCCGCGCTCAGGTTTTCTTACCCTCAAGCTCCGCCCAACGTGCGTAAAGCGCGTCCACTTGTTTCTGGGCGGCCTCCAACTCTGAGTGAGCACTGACCAGGCGGGGACCGTCGCTGGCGATTGCCGGATCCTCGAGTTGAGCCCGCTTCGTCCGCAGCAATTCCTCAGCCTCGGCGATGCGAGGCTCGATGCTGTCGTATTCACGAGCTTCCAGGTAGGAGAGTTTCTTTCTCGCCGGCGCCGCTGTTGCCGTCGAGGCTGTATCGCGGGAGACAACACGAGCGCTGGGCTGCGTGGCTTGCTTGCGTTCCTGCCACGTCTCCCATTGCGAGTAATCGGCAAAACTCTCGACGCCGCCCTGCCCATCCAGGCCAAGCACGACGGTCGATACCCGATCGAGCATGTAACGGTCATGCGTAACCAGCACGAGCGACCCGCGAAACTCGAGCAGACTCTCCTCCAGAATTTCCAGTGTCGGAATGTCCAGGTCATTGGTGGGCTCATCGAGCAGCAACAGATCCGCAGGCTGGAGCATCAACTGAGCAATCAGAACTCGGGCCCGCTCGCCTCCGGAAAGCCGCTCAACGGGCTGATTCAGCTGCTCACCGGTAAACAGGAACCGCGCCGCCCAGGATGCCACGTGAATGACCCGATCTTGATAAATCACCGAATCTCCTTCCGGAGCCAGCGCGCGGCGCAGGGTTACATTTGCATCCAGTTGGCGACTCTGGTCGAAGTACACGATCCGCAACCAGTCGGACTGTCGGATCTCTCCCCTAGTTGCGGTTAATTCTCCGCGCAACAGCCGCAACAGCGTCGTCTTGCCGCTGCCATTCGGTCCCACCAGCCCGACCCGCATCCCCGCCGTAATAATGAAATCAAGCTCTTCAAACAGAACGCGATCTCCGGCTTCATAACCGACGCCCTGCAGTTCGACCAGACGCTTGGTCTTGCGATCGCTGGCCGAGAAATCGATTTGGGCAGTTGCGCTCTGGCTCCTGGCGTTGAGGTCCGCGAGTTCTTCCATCAGTGCGCCCGCCTTGTCGATTCGCGCTTTCGATTTTCGGGTGCGGGCTTTCGCCCCGCGGCGCAGCCACTCGATTTCGGAATGAACCAGGTTTTCCAGGGCTTCCTGACGCTTCGTTTGCGCATGCAGAAACTCCTCCTTCTTTTCGAGAAAGGTACTGTAGTTTCCGCGCACACGAAGCAACCCGTCCGGATAAACCCGGTTGAGTTCCGCGGTCTCGGTGGCAACATTCTCCAGGAAGTAACGGTCGTGACTGATGACCACGCACGCGAACGCGGCTCGCTCCAACACGAGTTCCAGCCACTCGATTCCCGCCAGGTCGAGATGATTCGTGGGTTCGTCCAGCAGTAGAATATCCGGGGCCTGCACCAGTGCCTCGACAATCGATAGCCGCTTCTGCCAGCCACCGGAGAGTGCGGTAGCCTGCGTTTCAAGATCTTCGAATCCGGCCCGTCCCAGAGTCTCTGCGAAGCGAGTCCCCCGCTCCGATTCAGGCACAGCAGACCTTTCGAACACTCTATCGACCACCGACCGCACCGTGATGTCAGGCTCAAATTTGGAGTCCTGCTCTACGTAGGTAAGCCGGAGCCGTTTTCGCGCAGCGACTTCTCCGCCGTCCGGAGCGACCTCGCCCGCCAGAATTCTCAGAAGCGTAGATTTCCCCGACCCGTTCGGACCGATGAGCCCGATGCGATCTCCCTCCGAGACGGTGAACGAGATGTTCTGAAAAAGCGGATTGGCCCCGAAGGCTTTCGAAATTCCCTGTGCGTTGATCAGCGGCGGCAAACGACTTCGAAACCCCCAGTTCCCTGGCATGAGATTATCAGGAAGTGCGGAATCTGTGGCGCGCCGATGGTTCGCACCGTTACATCAACGTGAACGGGTCGGTTCTGTACTGCTTCTCTTCAATAGACAAATTCATCGGGAAAGTGGGTTGATGGGTGCCAATCGCAGTATTCAGCATGGTGAGACACCTCTTTTTCGAAAGGAGTTGAACTTCATGCGAGAAAGCTTACGAAGAGGCCGGGACGAGTTGGCCGGGAGGGTTCAGCAGGCTTTGAATTTGTCCACGAAGAAAGAAGCAGAGCACATTGTCAACACCGTGATCTCGTGCATCGAGCACACGCTGCTCAACAATTTGGGGACGAACGGGTTCACCATCAAGCTGAACAGCTTTGGCAAGTTCTCGGTGCGGCACAGGCCGGGGATACTCAGGAAGATTCCATTCACGGGCGACACGAGGCTTACGAAAACGAAGAGGAAGATCAGGTTCATCAGCTTGGGGATGCTTCGCCAGTCGGAGCCAGTGGACGACACGGAATCACGTCAAGCGACTGTGTCCTTCTAACGCGGGTGATCTCATGGATAGACCAGGCCTGCAGGTTGGAGGGGTTGAATCTGCCCGTCACCTCAAATCGGTGGCCGGCGAGCCACTTGGCTTCGTTGCTCCAAAGGATTGCCAAAAACACCGCCGTTGTCCTCAGGAGCGCGGGATCCAATTGCGCGGGTCGGGAATAGACACCGCTCGCTGGGCAACTGATCAACGCAAGAACCTATCATTCATTCGTGTCGCTGCCATTCGTGACACCGCCGATTTCCCAGAGAAATATATCGAAGACCCGCTCCAGGAACCACGTCTCCTTCCCCCTGCATACAAGTTCTTGATCAGAGAGAGGGCACGCACGCATGAACATCCTTCCCTTCGGCAATTGTTCCACGGCGCTCCGAATCGATGCCTCGAAGATTACATATTCCTCGCGCCAGACCCTCGAGTACGCACTATAGTCCCGCTCCTCAAACCTATGGCCAAACTCATCTCGAAGCGCTGTGACCGCCCGGTTGTCGTAGACGATATAGGGCTGTCTGTAGGAAAGCCATAGGAGCTTCGAAGCTGCTGAAAGGTTGCTTTGTTTGAAACGTGTCTCAAGGGTTTTCACGAGTTTGTGCACTTTCTCGTGGGGCGAAGACAGCGCTTCGATCGGCACGTACTTCGAGCAGGGACTGCACAATGAACGCAGTATTTGCCACTTCCTTCAGGCCTTCGAAGTTCCGCGCGACCTGAAAGTAGCTCAGTGCCTTGCCGATGTCTTTTTCGGTCGGAGTCGACCTGATTGCGTTGTAAAGCGCATACTCGCTTTCTTCCCACTGGGCGAGAAAGCGAAAGGCACAGAACTCAAAGCTGGGCATCGGTGTCATGTCGACGTTTCCAGGGAACGTAGGTTCGAGCCGAACTTTAGCATTCACGAAACATCGCAATCAGTGGCCCGCGGCGCCAGATGGTTTGGTGGGCACGGGCAAAGCCGGGGACGACGGGGTCGGCGGGCTGCAACGATTCGTAGTCTCCTCCGAGTCCGGTTCCTGATTGCGAGAGTTCTGGGCGTAGCACCATGAAATCAATCCGGGCGGATACTGTTGACGTACTTCGCCGGGCATGTCAGATTCCGCTACCTGCTGGAATTTGAAATCAATCTCCCCATTCGGCAGCACGGTTCCTAGCAGGTAGCCGTAAACATCTGTTTTGGCGTCAGGACCGGGCCTTGTACCTGAGGGAAGGGCGTAACGTACGGCTCCAGCCGTTCCTACGATCCAGCCGTCCAAGCGGTTCCTGGGCGGTTGGTTATCAAAGATGCCTTTCATGTAGAAATGCGAATGGCTGGCAAGTACGTAGACTTTCTTCGTCCTCTGAAACTCTACAAGAGCGTCGTAAACATGCATGCCGCTTTCACAACTCTCCCTTTTTCGAGCCGGATCGTTGATCGCGTTGTCACACATGGCGTGATCGCTCGCCCTGCTCGAAGGCAGAGCTTCATGCATGCCCACCACCACGGTGCTGATTCCACTATTGTTGTGCGCCCTTTCGAGCGTGCAGTCAAACCAATCCAGTTGATCGCTGGGGAAGACCCCAGAGGAATTGTCAAGAGAGATGAAATCAATCCTGCCGCGGACCCAGTGGTAGTAAGGAACGGCGGACAGATAGGGCCGAGCGGCAATTTTCCGGCAGGGTCCGCTTTTCGCTGCAGCGATCTCTTCTTTGTCCTGGCTCTGCATCAGAAGACGGGGCGTCAGCAGCCAATCTTGAAATTGCGAGGAGAATTCCGCTGGCGTCTTGGGGGAAATCGTTTCGTGATTACCGATTCCCAGGTAAAAGCGCGTCGTTCCGAAAGGAACAATCTGATGATCGATGAAGTCTTGCCAGGCGCGCTTATGGTATGACTCGCAACTGAGGTACTGGCCAGTTTTCTCCGCCGCTGCGGTCATGTCTTCATCGATCTTGTAGATGGCGCGAAGATCGCCCAGGTGCCAGTAGAAGGACGGCTGGTATCGCTCAATGCTTTGGTCGGCAATCGTGGGCATGACCACGTCGCCACAGTTGCGAGAGTCTCCCGAAACGATGAACCTCCATGTTCCTTCCGCTGCCGGAATGAACTTCGACGGTTTGGTGAGTTCCTGGTTTGCCAACAAAACTCTTGCGATATTTTCCAACTTCCAAATGAAAACGGCCAATACACACAGACTCAGCAACAATTGAATCAAAAGGCCAAGGTTGATTCTTGATTTCGCCACGTCTGCTGCGCACATTCAGTGTTTCTCTTCATCCGCCGAGGAACTGCCGCCGGCGGTTTTGACATTGTAGGCCAGGTAATCCCGCCACACCGTACTCGCGAATCGTCCTGCGAAGAAATTGTAGGCTCCATAGGCACGTAGGGAAGCAATG
This sequence comes from Candidatus Sulfotelmatobacter sp., assembly GCA_035511455.1. Taxonomy (GTDB): domain Bacteria; phylum Acidobacteriota; class Terriglobia; order Terriglobales; family Acidobacteriaceae; genus Sulfotelmatobacter. The sequence continues at coordinate 80,713 of DATKFH010000046.1, forward strand.
AGCGCCCATGCGGCAAGGAACGCCAACAGAGCGCTCTGGCCGCGAGTTGTCGTATACCGGACGCCAAAGGCATAGCCGATCGTAAGAAACGAGATCAACAGAAACACAGCATATCCCAACTCGAACTTCCGCTTTCGGGGGGCATCGAGGATATTCCGCAACATCACGGCCGATATATTCATGAGTATCAAAACCGAGACCACCATCACGAGAACCGCGCCGCTCACAACCCATCTGTTTTTCACAATCGCCGCCGCCCACCCTAGCCAGTAAACCGAGGCAAGAGCAAAAACGGATACGAGGCCGCGCGTCAGAGCGTACATTCCCTGGAACTGCTCAGCATAGCTGACGGCCTTTCCCTGGATCAATATCTGGCGGGCTAGGAGGAAAGCATTGTTGCGCACCTTATCGATGGTGGCATCGCCGGTCTGGTCGACGCGAAGGGTCATGCCGAACTGTGCGGTCGTCAGTTCGTTAATCTTCTGCTTGGCAGGAGTGGGCAGTTCGTTATTCGTGGCATCCAGGTAGATTTCAGATGGATAACGAATCGTCGTGTCTGTACTTTTCGCCTTCCAAGAAGGAATCGCGTTGGTTGCCACGCTTTGCATCAGGTGTCCGACAATGTATGCGAAGACCGCCGTGACCAGAGCGGAACTCCAATCGCTGGAGGGCCATGAATGTCGCACCAATCCAAACGGGATCCAAAGCACGGCCAGAAACGCTGCCCCGGGGAGGAAGTATCCGTAGATATCGTAGAAATTAAACTTGTCGATCAAGCGATTGCCCCGTTAGCGTGCAGGACGTCGCATTTCCGCGAGCAGCGACTCTACCACATGGTGAACCTGATTGCGATGTGCGACCGGGAGTTGCACGGCTCCTACCCTCTGATGGCCGCCGCCACCGAATCTCGCGAAGGCGCGGCCTAGGGGAATGCTTCGGAAACTTCGCCACGGGTTGCGCATGGCGGTAATCCTTATGCCCTCGGGAGAACGGACGACAGCAATCGAATAACGAGCGTTGGGCGCAAAGTAATAAGGAGCGTACCGACTGATTACCTGATCGCCAGCCGGGCGGGCGTCGAAGACCGCAACGTCTCCCGGCTCCACGCGGAGCTTTGCCTTCACGCTCTGGAGGCCATTTAAGATGCCACGGCGAACCCGGTCCTCGCGACGTTTGACCTCGTCGAGTTCGGCCACGTAACTAAGATCATGATCTCGCAATTGTCGCAGCAAAAACCGCGGATATTCCGCTCCGCTCTCATCTTCCATAGAAAGCGTCCGGCTAATGCGAAGGGCAGCCGCGCCACCCAGAATCGCTTCTTCGACTGACGAGTATGCCGCTGAGTCGATTTTTTCCGCCCATGCGACCATCTCCTTGAAGTGTGGCTTGTCCACCAGAGACCGACGGAGATGCCGGAAAATCAGCGAGGCGCAAGAGCGCGCACGGGCATCGAAGAGCAGGCAGGCGTCGCCTTTTCGGCGTTCGAAATCCTCCTCGGCGGCCTTGGTGAGTATCGAGGTCTGGTGGTGGTCGGCCCAGAATGCTGCGCTAGGATGATACAGAAAGTCAACGATCGCGCAGGGCGTCTTTAACTCGCTCGAAAGCCAGTGGTCTCGCAGAGTGTAGTCAACGGAATGAAAATCACTGATATTCCAGCCGTCGTGCTGTTCAAGGAACTCCCAGGCAAGAACTGCTGAAACGAGTCCGTCAAAGCATGGGTAGTGAAAATATAAGGTTGCGTTCCTCATAGGCTCTCAAAAACTCGTGTCCGTACCAACTACTATACAGATCAGAAGCGAACTCGAAACGATTCATTCAGCACTTCCCATTGTATGCGAGGATCCGACGAAAGCGGCAGAAGCTCTCGATGGTGAAAGACGGCCTCTCAAGAGGCTCGCCATCGACATTATTTCGTAACGAGTTTCTTGGCGGCAAAACCTGTTCGCTATTGCGGAGCACTACGGTAAACTGAAGGCTGAACCAGCACATGAAGCAGCTTCAGATGAATCCGGTGAGGGATGCTGTTCTCACAGCCCTCCATTCCGACCCGCGGGCACAAGCGTTAAACGAGTTCTCCCGCTGTGGAGCCGAGATCTACGTTGTCGCAGGAGCCCTTCGCGACGCCATTGTCATGCAGCATGAGGGAGAGGGTGACAAAACACCACGCGATTTCGACATTGTCATCGGCCGCCTATGTCGGGGAGAGTTCGACGCGGTGCTCCAGACATTTGGCCGTCGCAACCGCTATGGAGGCTATCTCCTACCTGCTGAAGGGGCCCCGAGCTGGGATGTGTGGCGTCTGGAAGAGACGATAGGACTGAGGAAGACCGGCGCCCCCTGTTCGATCGAAAATGTGCTGCGTACCTTCAACCTAGATTGCAATGCGGTTGCCATGGACCTAAGAACGGGCCTAGTCCTCGATGGGGGAGCGATCAAGGCGGTCCGGCACAGGCAAGTTGATTTTGTTTATGGAGCCATCCGGCATAGTGAAGACACGTTTGCAGCGAAGGCACTCCTTCTCGACTTGCGCTTGAAATATGGCATGAGCGGTGAGCTGAACCGGTTCGTTATGGCCCATCTGCATCTCCGAACCTTGACATACGAGGCGCGGAAGGTATTTCCGAATTTTGTGGAATTGCCAGTATCCGACATGCGCAACGAGAATTGCCGCCTTACGCAAGTCGTGCAGTCGCCGCTGTTTCCTTAGACTCTAAGCCACAGGGCAACGCTCTAGGTAGCTGCGCCCCTCTTTTCCCACTCTGCCTCTTCCGGGTGGACGCCGAGGGTGGCAGGCGTGAGTGAAAGCGCGGTGAGTGCCAAACGGGTTGGGGGTTAGTTTGGCGCGAAACCCGGCGCAGTCCGAAACCCATCGGGGCGAGAATGAAAATGCCTTTTTCTCCCTTGCGGGAGCAATTCCCTCGGAAAAACTAAGCTCGACGGTCTTTCGCATGCCGGAAAGATCACGCTGCTTTCCGGGATGCAGGCAGCTGAGGAATTTTCGACGCTTGTCCATGAGATCGCCCACGAAATGCTGCGCCGTAGCCACCGACGCACGTTGACCACCAAGCAGATCCGCGAAACCGAGGCCGAAGCCGTAGCTAGATGGCGAAACCAGATGGCGATAACGCTCACCGAGAATCGGCCCGACCTTCGGCCAAGGGTCAAAACGCGTAATCGCGATGATTCACCATTTATGATTTCGGCCGGCACTTTGACTTGCAGCGGGCCGTAGCCTGGGAAATGCAGACTTGAACAGCGGTAATGACAACCACGACCGGCGCGGATTTTGCTTGACAACCGTCCCTTTAGGCGTAATGTGTCTTGCACTCAGGAGCGGCACCCTCCTCTTGTTGCTGAGAGTCCGACTGAGTCGGCCCTCGTTCGTTGTCGCAAATCCCTGCATCATTTGCTCCTCGTTTGTTGATTGTTGGGCGACCAGAGTGCATTCAGCATTGGAGGAATTACTATGAACAAAAGATGGGTGGTTGTTGTAGCTCTCGCGTTGGCGTTTTCTGCGCTGCTATTGGTGACTCGCCAGTTTGTGTCGGCTCAAGACGATGGTCCTTTCTCCGCACAGGTGTTCCTGACAAGTGCACACTTAAATCCGAATGAGAATAATCAAGTCATTCGGGCATTTGTGCCAACGGGAAGCTTGAGTCGGAATTGTCTGGCGACCTTGAATGACACGACAGATGTCGCTCTCGGGACCATAACCTTCTGTGCTCTCAGAATGGACCGGAGCTTGGGTGGTGTTCCGGGAGTACTGATCTCAGTCTTCTATCCACAGCCCCCCGCGCCTAACTTCAATGTCACAGTGACTGTGCATCAGGATGGCGCAAGAAGGTACGGGGCACCTGTGCTGTGCACGAACGCAGATGGTTGCTAGAAAACTGTGGTGTATGTTCTTGAGATGATCTGACCTCAAGGTCTATGCGGAACGCGGACCGTGCTAACCGTGGGCTAAGACTTCCGCCTTCGTTTGTGCTCAGGGCTCCCGCCACGCAAACCTACCGATCACTTTTGGTCCGATCCTCAAGTTCTGAATTTCTCGCCAGGAATCGGCATTGATTCCGTCAACTGGCGAGAACAGGCCGTTACACTCATCGTGGGGTTTTGTTCCGTTAACCGGCCAATCGGTACTTCACCAAAAAGAGGAGCGAAGCGATTGAAAAGACAAGTCGATTGGCTGGTTAATGAGCGCAATAGAGATTTAACAACAATCACTTTCGTTCTGGCTTATCCGGTTGTCATCACGGCTGCAACTTCCTTGCGCTTTTGAAATGGCTCTCAATCTCTTGAAGCTCGCTATTCAGCGAGGGATTGTGGTTACCGAAAACTCCGTCCCATCTGAAAACACAGAGGTTCCGATCATTCGTGAGATCATGGCGGTTACCACGATGAGCTCTCTTTTCGTCGCTCTTTTCGCTTTGGTAGTCTCCACTTTTCGAACCCGTGTCGCTCTGCAGACGGAGATCCTGGCGCTTCGTCACCAACTCGCGGTTTTTCAAAACAACGCGCCGCGTCGCTTGCGCCTCCACCGTGGCGACCGGCTGTTGTGGATTGTGTTGTGCC
>DATKFH010000047.1:0-4573 GCA_035511455.1 Candidatus Sulfotelmatobacter sp.
CACGGCTCTGCCGAGGTTGTTAAATTTCTCGTGGAAGGGGCCAAAATATTCCCAACGCAGACCGAGATTCACGGTCAGGTTCGGCTTCAGTTTGTAATCGTCCTGCACGAACAGCGCAATGTCGTTGTCGCGAACATAACTGGTGAGCGTAGTGGGCACTCCGGTAACAGGGTTGAAGTTGCCGCTTTCCTGGACAGGGCCATCGTTCGCGAAGTCCCAAAGATCATTGAAGTTGTAGGTCGGGCGCGCGCCCGGTCCTTGAACCTGGGTGTTCTGTTCCTTGTAGATGTCCACGCCGAATTTCAGAGACTGCCTGTTCAGGACCTTCGTCACCGTGTCCCGTATGTTGTATCCGGTCTTGAAGAAGATCCCCGGACCGTTGGCTCCGAATATGATCTGGTTAATATTGTTTAAGCTTCCGGGTAATCCCGTAATAGTGCCTTGCGGCAGCCCCCACGGCTCTTGCGGATTGCTCGCCAGTTCGTCGAAATACCAACGCGAAACGTTAAATCGCGCTTCATTGATCAAGGTTGAACCAAAGGTGTGGTTCCACACCAAAGCTTGAGCGTAGTTGAGCGGGTTGTGGTGAAACAAATTCGCTGGACGGATATTGCCGTTAAAGCTGGTGGTCGCGGTTGGTACCCAGTAAATGCTATAAGTAACCAAGTCCGACTTCGTGACCTGGTAGTCCAGCCGGCCGTTGTATTGCGAGTCGGTAACAGTGGTCGGATTGGTCGCTTGCACAAATTCGATGTCCGGTATGCCATCCAGTCCGCTGCCGATGCCGTTCGGTGTTGCAGCCGTTCCAAAAGTCGGGTCCAGCGATCCGCGGGGACTGGTCAATAGAGAGCCGATATCCAGGCCTGTTCCCGCCGGCTGACAATTTCCTGCCGTCGTGAATCCTGCCTGCGAACAAGTGGACGGAAGCACCTTACTAAACGACGCACCTTCACCAGGGAAACCGAGAATAGCGGATGAAAGGAATGGCGCCCCCAGGGCTTGTACTGCTGTCAGGTATTGTGGCGTTTCCACCCACTGGTTGGAGGTTTCTACGGAATTATTTCTCAGTGATTCATACGAGAAGAACACAAACACACGGTTTTTGATGATCGGTCCGCCAACGCTACCGCCGAACTGATTGAAACGGTTGTTTACGCGCTCATCCGCGCCCGGACTGCTGGGGCCGTTATACGCCTGGAAAGCGTTCAACCCCGGCCGATCAATCTTGATAAAGGCGCTGCCGTGATAGCTGTTGGTGCCATTCTGCGAAACTACTTCTACCTGGGCACCGCTGCCATGGCCTAGGTCCGCGTCGTAAGAGTTAGACGTAATTCTGACTTCCTTAACCGATTCCTCGTTGGGCGTAATAATCGCCGCCCCGCCCCAATCCAGACTGTTCACCGAAACGCCGTCAACCTGAAAGCTGTTCGCTTCGTTGCGCTGCCCGCCGGCGAAAGCCTGAACTTGGTTTTCGATCTGGAAAATGCTGCTCGTCGCGCTGGTGCCCCCGGGCCCGGCGCTGCCGGGAATATTTTGCGATCCGCCGCCGTTATTGTGGGCGCCGTCGCCGAAAACGCCTGGCGCAAGCCGCAACAGCTGAAACGGATCCCGGCCAAAGGAAGGGAGGTTCTGTACTTCGTTTGACGAAAGCGTGCCGCCCACTTGTCCCGTTTCTGTATCAATCGCGGCGGCCTCGGACGCATTCACGGTCACCGACGAGGTGACCACACCGAGTTCCAACGTGATATTTAAAGCCTGGATTTGTTCGCCCGCGATCGATACATTTTCCAGGATGTTCTTCTTGAAGCCCGCCTTTTCCACCGTAACGGTGTAATTGCCGGGCGGAAGGCTTGAGAACGTATAGACCCCGCCGGCCGTTGATGTTGTCTCCTGCTCACGATTCGTGTCTACGTTCTTCAGTGTGATGGTTGCGCCCTCGACGACGGCTCCCTGCGCATCGAGAACAACTCCCTGCAAGCCCGCGCGATACTGCGCCCGTGCTGCCGCGGGAAACAGGCTAAAAAAAGACACTAGGATTGCCCAGCCGAGAAGAATTCTAGAAGCTTTCATCTATCACCCCACGCTGGGGGGTCGGTCCACCCAAACTATGCCTTTCCCCAGCTAAATCGTTTAACTGCTTATGTTGCGCAGTATAAATATCAGGTTTTTGGTTGTCAACGATTCGTATCTCTGATATCTGGATTCAAGGGCCGCGTGCACTAGGAATCTGTGGTTCGACTAGTCTTGTGCTTGGGGAAGAGCTTGCTAATGATCTGCTCACTACGAAAAATGGCGATTCACCGGGACCCGGGAATTCCTGCGACTGTGCAATTGCTCCGACTTGCCGTGCTCGGGCTGTTATTGGTGGTTGCCGCTTCGGTTCGCGCGGATACCGAATATTATCGGCACGTTTTTTTCGACAATAGCCTGACGTCCGATTCTTATTTCTATAGTGCCGGCAAAGCCACCGCGCCAAGCCTGCTGACGCTTCTTGATGGCAAGCTTCCGGTCGAGACTCATACATTTTTCACGCCGCCGAATGCCCTGCGCCTCGAATGGACTTCTCAGCCCGGCGGCGGTTGGGCGGCGCAGATTGACGTGGTCAAATTCCGCAATCGCGAGATTCGTTTTCAAGGCGACGTGCTTTCTTTCTGGTGCTTTGGTCCCCAGCGCATAGGTTCGGCGGATCTGCCGCTCGTACGGATCGAGGATATCGGGCAGAATTTCTCCGGCCCGCTTCCACTGGCGAAGTTTTCCGCCGGTCTGCCAGCCGCCCGGTGGGTTCACATCAAAATACCGTTGCGGGCTTTCACGACAGCTTCTATTCGGCCTTTCGAAGCCAGTCACCTAGGCAAGGTGATTTTTTCACAGTCTTCCGCCGATGCTGCGCCACACACTTTGATCATTGACCAGATCGCCATCGAATCTTCGCAGACCGTAGCCTCGCCAACGGCACTGCCGGCACCAGGAGGTGTCACGGCAACTGGTTACGAGCGCCACATTGATATTGCGTGGAAGCCGGTCGCCTCGGATCGCCTCCGTCATTATGTAATCTATCGCTCTCTCGACGGCAACTTCTACGCACCCATCGGAATCCAGGAACGCGGCTTGCAGCGATACACCGACTTCCTAGGCAAGACCGATCAAACTGCGTCCTACAAGATAGCTGCATCCACTTCCGATGGGGTCCTGTCGCCGATGTCCCCTGCCGCTAGCGCGTCCACGCGGCCACTCACCGATGATGAGCTGCTTACGATGCTGCAGACCGAATGTTTCCGCTATTACTGGGAATCCTCCGGACCGCACTCTGGCATGACGCGAGAAAATATTCCCGGCGATGACCGCATCGTCGCCACGGGCGCAAGTGGTTTCGGCATACTCGCATTGATTGTGGGAATGGACCGCGGCTTCATCACTCGCGAGCACGGGATCGAGCGCCTGAACAAGATCGTCAGCTTCCTGGAAAAAGCTCCGCGCTATCACGGCGCGTGGTCTCACTTCATGGACGACGCCACAGGCGCGAGCCTACCAGTCTTTGACATGTTCGACGACGGCGGGGACCTGGTCGAGACCGCTTTCCTGATGGAAGGACTCTTAACTGCGCGCCGATATCTCAATCAATCCAGCAACCAGGAGAAGTCTCTGTATGGTCGCATCTCACACCTCTGGGAAACCGTGGAATGGGATTGGTATCGCCAGTCGCCGCAAAGTGACGCGCTTTACTGGCACTGGTCGCCGCACTGGTCGTGGTACATCAATCACCGCCTCACAGGCTTCAACGAAGTAATGATCGTGTATCTCCTCGCGATCGCTTCGCCGACTCATTCCGTGCCAGCCAGCCTTTATTACACGGGCTGGGCCGACGGGGCGGGAGTCAGCTCCAGGGACAACGACTTTCTAAATGGCAAAACCTTTTACGGAATCAAGCTGGACGTCGGCACGAAAGAAGGAAACCCGCTCTTCTTCGCGCACTATTCCTACATGGGATTTGATCCGCGCGGAATCCGCGACCGCTACACGGATTACTTCGAAAACAGCCGCAACTTGGCATTGATCAATCGCGCTTACTGCGTCGAGAACCCGGAACATCACAAAGGTTACGGACCAGACTCGTGGGGCCTCACGGCCAGCGACGGTCCGTGGGGCTACGTGCCGCACGCGCCCGATCCCAACAATGACACTGGAACCATGACGCCTACCGGCGCGCTCGCGTCATTTCCGTACATTCCCGAAGCTTCTATGGCCGCGCTCAAGCATTTCTATCGCGATCTGGGAGATCGTCTGTGGGGAATCTATGGCCCACGCGATGCGTTCAATCTTGACCACGATTGGTTTGCGCCGATCTACATGGGGCTCAACCAAGCGCCCATCACGGTGATCGTTGAAAATTATCGCACGGGCCTGTTGTGGAAACTGTTCATGTCAAATCCAGAAATTTCTCCAATGCTGAAGCGCATCGGTTTCACTCCTGATAGTCCTCCGGGACCGAACCCTCATCCGCCATCTGCTGAACCTTAGCTCTCCACAGTTCACACCGCGATTTTACGGAAGAAGAGCCACTTGCGGAGGATCC
>DATKFH010000048.1:0-5481 GCA_035511455.1 Candidatus Sulfotelmatobacter sp.
CTCTCGTATGGTACTTCTGTATCGTACAGTATGGATGTCGCGGCGAGTGGATGGTTACAATATTTATACCGATAGGTACAGAAGGAGCATCCTAGATAGTATGAAACGGAGCAAATCTTCAGGGCGGATGGGGCGTCCCCGGTCCTTCGATATCGATAGCGCCTTGGACCGTGCACTGCAGGTGTTCTGGCGGAAAGGATATGAAGGCACGTCCCTGTCGGACCTGACCAAAGCTGTGGGCGTCAACCGTCCGAGCCTCTATGCGGCCTTTGGCGACAAGGAAGCGCTGTTTCGCAAGGTGCTTGACCGGTACTTGAACGGGCCGGCGGCCTACACCCAAGAAGCATTGAAGGAGACGAACGCGCGTGCCGTCGTTGAACGATTGTTGCGGGGTGCCGCCGACTTGAACACGGCTTCGCGCAACCCCGGTGGATGCCTCATGGTGCAAGGTGCGCTCGCCTGTGGCGAGGCGGCCGATTCCATCCGGAAGGAACTGGTCGCGTGCCGCGCGGCGGGTGAGGCTGCGCTACGCCGGCGCCTGCAGCGTGCGAAAGCAGACGGTGACCTGTCGGCCACCGTGAACCCTGCGGATCTTGCGCGCTACCTCGCGACGGTAGTCTACGGAATGGCAGTCCAGGCAGCGGGCGGGGCGAGCCGAGGTGAATTGCAGCACGTGGTCGAGATGACGTTGCGAACCTTGCCGCTGTGAGGTAGCCCGTGTTCACCGTTGCTCGAAGGGCACCCACTTCGACATTTCTTGCCGAATCGATACCGCGGCTCAGCCGAGACAGACACAACTCGATAGCCGCGATACGACTGAGGGTGGGTTGGGTTGAATCGGCGATTCTAGTCGGGTGACGGACAACCGAGAGTAATCGCGTTGGCTCAGATCAATATGTCCGGTTCGGCAATCCCCTCGCCCTCATGGAACTGCCGAATCTTTGCACGGAGTTGTTCCTGCTCGCGAAGAAAGTCGCAGGGCTTCGAGAAGACCGCTTGGTCTTGCACTAGGCGGTTGCGACTCAGCTGACCTTGGCATGGCTCATTTGCACTGGTGCTCGCCAAATACACGAAGCACTTGACCCAAGTGGCACTAGAGCTGGGCGCCCTTCATGTGCCGATTGTTCCTATAAGGGTCAAAGACCCTGTAGCAGCATCGATGCTGTACATAAAAACGGTATTGGAGTTATGGTCCATCCCGTACGCGAACTTGCCTGATGGATGGATAGTGCTCGGGCCGGGAGACGACCCTGCCCCTGTTGTTCCCGCGAACGTTAAGGCCCCCGTTGTCGTGTCAATCGTGTAGATTGAGGTACTGACATAGCCGAATTGCCCCGATGGATGGATCACGATCCCGAGAATCCCAGCCACTGTTCCCGTCAGTGTGAGTTTTCCCGATGTTGCGTCGATGGTGTAAATCGACAAGTCATTTGAGCCGGAATTCCCCACATAGACGAACTTTCCGTTCGGATGAATGGCGATTGAGAAAGGAGACATTCCCGCCGCTATTTTTCCTATTGATGTTAAGACTCCGGTGGCGGCGTCAATGGTATACATCGAGACGTTGACACCTTTGGAGCCATCTGAATTGTCGCCGCCGTCCGCGACGTACGCGAACTTGCCAGAGGGATCGATGGCCACCGAGACGGCGCGGCCGTCTGCAGCTATAGTCCCGATGAGGGTTACCGCTCCCGTCGTGGCATTGATCGTGTACATCGAGACGCTTGTTGGAGTGAAACCGCCCTCGTTCGCGACATAAGCAAACTTGCCCAATGGGTGCAAGGCTAGGAACCATGGTGCGCAAGAACCCGGACTCGGAGGAGGGGCACAAGGAGCCACGATGGTTCCTGTGAGCGTCAAGGCCCCGCCGGCTGGGTTAATGGTGTACATGGACACACTGCCTGCCGTGTTGCCTTCGCCCCAATTCGCCACGTAGGCGAACTTCCCAGAAGGGTCTACTGCCACTGAGTCGGCACCGAAATCGCCCGTAGTCACAGGTGGCCCTACAGACGTTAAGAGCCCGCTGGAAGCGTCGATGGTGTACATGGACACATTGCTAGCAAAAGCATCAGGGCAACCCTCATTCGCTACGTAGGCGAACTTTCCAGTCGGGTCTACGGCCAATGATGTCGGACCCACTCCACCTGCAACTATGTTAAAAGTTACGGAGTTGGAGACGCCTCCGCCCGGTGCGGGATTGAAGACCGTGACGGTGGCCGTCCCGGTCGCGGCGATGTCGCCCGCAGGAATCTGCGCCACGAGAGGCCCGCCATTAAGTGTTGTCGACAGATCCTTCCCATTCCAGCGCACGACCGAACTCGCGGCAAAGTTTATTCCCATTACTGCCAGAGTGAAGGTCTGTGCCCCGACCGGGGCGCAGCTTGGATCAAGGGAACTGATCATGGGAATAGGGTTCGTCCCACTGTTAATGGCAAAATTCAGCATATTGGAAGTGCCTCCTCCCGGCGTGGGGTTGGTCACCGTCACGGACGCTGTGCCGGCTGACCCGATCACGGCAGCAGGGATGGCTGCAGTCAACTGCGTGGAACTGACGAACGTAGTGGTGGGCATCGTACCGCCAAAGGTGACCATCGAACCTGCCATAAAATTGGCCCCATTGATGGTCAGCGTGAAACCTGCTGCGCTGCCGGCTACGGCACTGGTTGGCGACATCGCGGTTATCGTAGGGACGGGATTACCCCCGCCACCAGTCGAAGCCGTGCCGCCTCCGCACCCAGCAAGGAATCCGATGTTCACAATTGCTGAAATTACGAGCCCACTGGTTAGCACGCGTTGATGTTTCATGAATCCCTCCAGCCAACAGACCACGGTGCACGTACCCCGGAATGACTGTCTTCCTGGTCCGCATGTTCGGCAGGAAGAGGAAACCGATCTCAAAGCGTGCGGGACGAAACGAGCATGTAGCTCCTCCGGAAAGTCGCCAGCGGGCGAAGAGGGAGAAGAATCTGGACTTGGCAAGCCCAATGCTCCTCCCTTTGAGGCAGTTTTCTTGTCCAACCCACTCGACCCGCTGAGGTGAACCATACGCTTCAGTGAATCAACTCGCGGACGGACCTCAACGCAGAGTCATATAGATCTCTGCGGAACTCAAGTACACGGGGATGACTGAGCCATCAGACTGGTCACCGCCGGATACCAGAACCGTGCCGTCCTGAAGCACCGTCGCAGAGTGCCCAGTGCGCGGGGTAGCCATACTGTCGGTTTCCGCAAACATGCCCATCGCAGGGTCGTACAGCTCTGTCGTTGCCATTACTTCCGTAGCTGTCGCTCCACCGGCGATCAAGACCTGGCCATTCGTTAACAACGTCGCAGTGTGCTCTTCACGGCTGGCCGTCATTTTCCCCGCAGAGGCGAACACACCGGTTGAAGGTTGGTATAGCTCGGCGCTCGACGCGACGGTTGTGGATGGACCCGCCGCAGCGTATCCTCCTGTGATCAATACTCTTCCATCTTGCAAGAGCGTGGCCGCGTGCCCGCCACGTGCTACGGCCATGTCTCCCGCGGGGCTGAATGTCCCTGTTGCTGGGTCGTAGACCTCAGTGCTGGCGAGGCTGGCGGCTTGTTGGTTGACTTCAGCAGAAGTGAATCCGCCTGTGATCAGAACCTTGCCACTAGGGAGCAGCGTCGCCGTATGGCCGAAGCGTGCGGTTCCCATTGACCCGGTTGCGGTAAAGGTGTTAGTCGCGGGATCGTAGATCTCGGCGCCGGCCATAGCACTGCCGTAAAAGGGAAATCCCCAACCGCCGATACTGGCGCCTCCTGTGATCAATATCTTTCCGTTTGGCAGAAGCGTGGCTGTATGAGCCGCGCGAGCCTGTGCCATGCTGTCCGTCTGGGTGAACGTACGAGTGGCAGCGTCGTAGAGTTCTGTGGAATTCGTCGCGGCAGCAGGTCCGTCCCAGGCGGCGCCAAATCCTCCGACCACTAGCACCTTTCCGTTTGGCAGGAGAGTGGCGGTGTGGCGGCAGCGTGGGGATTCCATGCTGCCCGTTACGGTGAATAACGTGGTCACTGGGTCGAACAGTTCAGCATCCGGCTGGCCCACCTCTAAGTAGTCTTGCCCACCACAGCCGCCGACAACCAAGACCTGTCCGCTCGGCAGAAGTGTGGCCGTGTGGACACCGCTCACCTTGATCATGCTTTGCACTGAACCAAAAGAGCCTGCCGTATTGATTACAACGATGGAAGCGACTGCACTCTTGCTCGGGTCCGCAGCGCTGGTTGCGACGACGTGAAAGGTGCCGAGTGTTGCAGTCGCGGTGTAGAGACCACCGCTGATGGTTCCCGCTGCCGAACCTTCTTGCAAAGCCCACATCACCGTTTTATTGATAGTACCCTCGACATCTGCAGAGAACAGCCTAGTGCGCGTGGGATTAACCACCGATGCAGTGGGTGCAACCGAGATAGAAACGGCGGGCACAGTAACTGTCGCCGTGGCTACGACGGTGGCATCGGCCCGGCTCGTAGCTGTTACATGGTAAGTTCCCGGCCCGTTGGGCGCGGTATAGATACCCGAAGTGGTAACCGATCCACCCGTCGCGCCCTCCACAACCGACCAGGTCACGGCTGTGTTGCTGGTTCCCGTGATGGAGACGGAAAACTCCTGCGTGGCCCCCTGAGCTACTGTCGCGTCAGTGGGAGAGATGCTCAGCAACACAGGCTGCTGGCCAGAAGGAATCTGCGTTTGCTGTGATCCGCAGCCATGTAAGGTCGGCAGCGTGATGGCGATGAGCAGCATTAATTTCCTTGGACTTTTCATAACTGGTGTCCTCTCTTCAGTCATGACTCACTATCAATCTCACTTCTGAGTACGTTCCGTTAGTACACGCCCCGCTCAGTATGGGTTGGGCCGGGAGAAAAACATCCCTGCCCGGTACGGGTATTGGTAAAACTTGCGGTGGCGACCCCTGCCCCCCATGCTGAGACACAAGCGAGGGCCAGAAAAGCGACCTCCAAAAACAGCTTTTGCCATATTCCCATGCTTTTTCTTCTTGGTTCATAAGACCCCCTGCTTTCTGTCCTTACACGGACAGTTTAGTGCTGCCAACCTTGCTTGGAGAGGTGTGTTCGGATCAATGTTTGGCGGCTGGCTTTTGGCTGGGATATTTATGATCGTGCAGATTGCTGGAAAGAAAAGGGTTGTGACCCAGACTGGCCCCTCTCTTACTTGCCAGACGGTGTGGTAAACTCAGAGAAATCTCGAGCTAGTCATGGCAACGCCTACTCCCTCCGAACAGGTTTGCTTCGACGCATTCGAAGCGGACTTGCGTTCGGGTGAGCTACGAAAGCAAGGCATCAAAATCAAGCTTCACCATCAGCCAGGTTCTGGCCATGCTGCTCGAACATCCGGGCGAGCTGATCACACGCGAGGAGTTGAAGAAGAAGCTTTGGCCTCTCGACACGTTTGTGGACTTCGACGTGGGTTTGAACTCCGCAGTCAAGAAGTTGCGCGACGCGTTG
>DATKFH010000049.1:0-4864 GCA_035511455.1 Candidatus Sulfotelmatobacter sp.
GCCTTCGAAGAGCGGTTGACTGACGCTGAAGGCCGCATACCACGTCTGGGAAGGCTGGCTGAGGAACCGATTCAAGGCGTTGCTCTCCAACCCTCCCGTCCCAGTCAGGGAAATGCTGGGGAAGAAAGCGGCTTTGGCGACGCCGATTTGTGCGTTGGCTGCGACCACGTTTTCTTCTGCCTGGCGGATGTCCGGCCGGCGCTCAAGCAATTCCGAGGGCAGACCAGCGGGGACATTCTCCGGCGCGGGTTGCTCCGTGATCGAACGGCCGCGAGGAATGGACTGCGGATTTTCGCCCAGCAAGATGCTGAGCACATTTTCCTGCTGCTGAATTTGCCGTTCGAGATCCGGGATCGTCTCCGAAGCGGTGTAGACGAGTTGCTCTGCTTGACTCACGTCGAGCCCGGAGCCTGAGCCATTGTTCTCAAGCACGTGAGTTAACTTCAGGGATTGTTGCCGCGATGCCAGCGTGCGCTGCGAGATTTCAAGCTCGCTGTCGAGCGCGCGCAGCTGGAAATAAGCCGTCGCTACATTGGCCACTAGCGAAGAAATTACCGCTCGCCGTCCCCACTCGGTCGCAAGTAACTGGGCGCGAGCTGCTTCGGTTTGCCTCCGGTATTTTCCCCAAAAGTCCAGATTCCAGATCACAGACAGGTTGAGTTGGCCCGCATTGACGTCGTATTCGGGAAACAGATGTGACACCTTTGCGTTTTGCTGGCTGTAAATGTTCGCGCCGAGACTCGCGGACGGGAGCTGATTGGCGCGGGTGATGCCGACTTGCGCCTGCGACTCAAGCACACGTGTGGCGGCGATGCGCACGTCATAATTTTGCGCAATGGCGGTGTGGATCAGCTGTGTGAGCACCGGATCCTGATAGACTTGCCACCATTGCTCGTTGCCCAGCGACGAGGCTTGAGCGACCTGTTGTGGAGCGGGTGCACGGTATTGTTGCGGGACATCCACAATTGGCCGCTGGTATTTCGGCCCCATCATGCAGCCAGCCTCCAGAATGAGGACGCCTAGAATTACCAGGAGTGCAGTTCTCTTCATAACTTAGTCCCCCTGGCTGGGCGCTTCGGCGGGCATGAGTGGCAACGCTCTTCTTCGATCAGCGCCGGAGAGTTTCTCAACCACATAAAAAATCGCGGGAACAAAGAACCTGCCGATGAAGGTCTCCGCGACCATCCCTCCGATCACCGCCGTGCCCATGATTTGGCGTGCTACCGAGCCTGCTCCGGAAGCTGTCCACAGCGGCACGCAGCCGAGAATAAAGGCGAACGCCGTCATCATGAGAGGGCGGAAGCGAAGCCTCGCCGCTGAAAGTGCTGCATCGACGATGGACATACCGCGTTCGTAGTCCTCCTTAGCAAACGCGACGATCAGAATCGAATTTTTCGCAGCCAGCCCGATGAGCATCACCAGGCCGATCTGGGCGTAGACATCGTTCTCGATTTGAACCATGTACTGAGGAAGGTAAAGGCCGACTACAACGCGACGCAGCCAGAGCGCAGCGAGAGCGCCAAATACTGCGACTGGCGTGCTGAGCAGCACGCTAAACGGCACTGTCCAGCTTTCATAGAGAGCCGCCAGAATTAGGAAAACGAACAGCAGCGAGAATCCGAAGATGACTGAAGCCGGTACTCCTTCTTCGGCCTTTACCTCCTGGTATGACATCCCCAGCCAGTCGTATCCCATTTCGCGGGGCATGGTTTGGCGAAAAACATCCACCAGTGCCGCTCTAGCTTGATCAGCGCTGTAACCGGGCGCAGCACTCGCATTGATCTGCGCGGAGCGATACTCGTTGTAGCGCATGGTGAACTCTGGCCCGGAACGGTTCTCGAATTTTGCCAGCGCAGAAAGCGGCACCGTCTGCCCTTGTCCGTTGCGGACATAGAATTGTCCGAGATCGTTAGTCGTCGCACGGTAAGGAGCTTCGGCCTCCACATACACCTGCCAGGTGCGGCCGAAATCGTTGTAGTAGTTGACGAATAATCCTCCCATGTAGGCTTGGATGGTGTTGTAGACATCGGTCAAATTAACGCCTTGCTTCAACACCTTGTCCTTATCCACATCGATGAACTCTTGCGGAACGCTCGGGATAAACGTGGTGCTGACCATACCAAGCTCAGAGCGCTTGCGAGCGACCGCCATAAACTTTTTCAGGTTATCCGTAAGAAAGTTGACATCTTTGCCTGCGCGGTCCTCCAGGACAAAGCTCACGCCGCCGGCAGTACCGACGCCGGGGATCGCGGGTGGTGAGAAACTGAACACCGTCCCTTCTGGCAGCCGCCTGAGTTCCTCGTTCAAGCGTGCCTTGATGGCTTGATATTCTTCGCTCCGGCTTTTTCGCTCGTCCCAGGGCTTCAGACTTACCCAGAAAAACGCGTTATATGATGTTCGGACGAGGCTGAGCAAACTGAAACCCACCACGCTGGTCGTGTATTGAACTCCTGGTGTCTTTGCGAGAACGTCCTCCACCTGTTTTGCAGCTGCACTCGTCCGCTCCATTGAAGCCGAATTCGGCAGCTGCATGTTGATATAGACGTAGCCCTGGTCTTCGTCGGGTAGGAAGCTGGTGGGCAGATGTTTGCTAAAGAACCATCCTGCAAGCCCTGCCATCACAAGCAACACCATTACTACACCAGCCTTGCGAATCAGGTCACCGGAGAGACGGACAAAGCTGTCCGTGGAACGCTCAAAATAAGCGTTGAACCACCCAAAGAACTTTCCAAGCGGCCCGAGAGTCTGCTTTTTGGGTTTGAGCAGCAGCGCAGAAAGTGCGGGGCTGAGCGTGAGAGCGTTGAATGCGGAAAGCATCACGGAGATCGCGATCGTGATGGCAAATTGCTGATACAGCCTGCCAGTGATGCCCGGTATGAAAGCTGTCGGCACAAACACTGAGGCTAAAACCAGGGCGATACCAACCACTGGGCCGGAAAGTTCTCCCATAGCCTTTATGGAGGCATCCTTTGGGCTGAGTCCTTCCTCAATGTGGTGCTGAACGCCTTCGACAACCACGATGGCATCATCGACTACCAGACCGATGGCCAGCACCAGGCCGAAGAGAGAAAGTGTGTTGATGGAAAAACCGAACAGCGGAAAGATCACGAAGGTCCCCACCAGAGAGACAGGAACGGCCAGCATCGGAATCAGAGTGGCGCGCCAGTCTTGTAAAAAGAGATAGACAACAAAGATGACTAGCACAATTGCGATCACAAGTGTCCAAAGGATTTCTTTCATGCCTTCCGTGACCGGGAGTGTCTGGTCGAGCGAAACGGTGTAATCGATGTCTTGCGGGAAGCGTTGCTTCATCTGCGCCATGAGCTTCCGGACGCCCGCAACTGTTTGAACAGCGTTGGTTCCGGGTAACTGGTAGACGGCAATGCCGGCAGCAGGCTTGCCGTTCAAGCGACAGATCAGGCTGTAGTCCTGCGTGCCTAACTCGACGCGGGCGACGTCTCTGACTCGAACTGTCCCGCCATTCGGTGTTTCGCGCACGATCACATTGCCGAACTGTTCCGGCGAAGTCAGGCGGCCTTGAGCCAGCACCGCATAGGTGAATTGCTGGTTGCTCTGAGCTGGCTCGCCCCCGACTTGGCCGGCCGGATTCACAGTGTTCTGGGCCTGAAGTGCGTTAACAATGTCAGTGACGGTGATGCCCAGCTTGGCCAACTGGTCAGGCTTGACCCATAGCCTCATGGCATATTGGCCCGAGCCGAAGATCTGCGTCTGGCCAACGCCGTACAAGCGTGCGATAGGGTCGTTGAGGTTGATGTAGGCGTAATTAGCCAGATAGTTCGAATCACGGGTGCCATGCGGTGAGTACAACGCGATCAGCATGAGAGGAGCAGTAGTCGACTTCTTGAGTGTGATTCCGTAGTTGTTCACCTCCGGCGGCAACTGGCCGTTGGCCAGCTGTTGGCGCGACTGCGTGAGCAGCAAATCCGTGTTCGGATCGGTCCTGAGATCGAAATCAACGAGCAACGTCGTTTGCTGGTTCGCCGTGGCGTTTAGCGAATACATGTAGGTCATGTTGTCCACGCCGCTGACTTGCTGCTCGATCGGTGTGGCGACAGCTTGCTCGAGAGTCTGCGCGTCCGCGCCGGGGTAGGTGGCTTGTAACCGGATCTCAGGTGGGGCGATGTTTGGAAACTGCGCTACCGGCAAGGTCACGATCGTAATCACGCCGACTATGACCGTGAGGATCGCAATCACGATCGCGACGATGGGCCGTCGAATGAAAAAATTCGCCATGGCTTAGCGCTCCCCCGTTTCTTTGTACGGCGTGGGATTCACCACTTCGCCTTCTTTTGCCTTGTCTGCGCCCACCGCCACAACGCGTTCTCCAGGTTGCAGCCCGGATGTGATCACCCAAAGCGTGCCAACTCTCGGCCCGACCGCTACGGTACGGAGCTGCGCACGGTTATCGGTGCCGACGACAGTGACCTGGTACGTTCCTTGCCCCTGATTCACTGCCGCCTGCGGCACCAGCAGTGCTCCATCAATGTTTCCGGTTGGCGCCTGAATCCGCGCGTACTGGCCCGGTCGCAACAGATTTCTCGAGTTGGGGAACTCGCCCACGATCTGGATGGTTCCCGTCTGCACATTCACCTGGCGATCGGCGAAGATGATCTTGCCTGGATGCGGGTAGGTACTCCCATCGGCCAAGGACAATTGCAACGGGATTCGTGACGCGTGAGTCATGAAGTCCACGCTGCCTGGGGCGCCACCGTCTGCCATTCGAAGGTATTCCTGTTCGCTGATGGGGAAATAAACTTTGATCGGGCTTACCTGCGAAACCGCGGTAAGGACTGTGGACGGCCCCACCAGGTTGCCCACCTGAATCGTGTTGACACCGGCAATG
>DATKFH010000050.1:0-2829 GCA_035511455.1 Candidatus Sulfotelmatobacter sp.
GGTCGATCGACGAAATGGTCCGCTTTCGCCGACGCGTGGCCCAGTTATTGCGGTGAGGCGACGCGACGGTCTTTAAGAAGCACTCGCAGATGAAAAGGGAGGCACTGCGGAAGATCAATCGCAAGGCGAACGAAAGCCGCGCGGGTTTTGATACGGTGAAGGCCAACTGATGGGGTTTTATCACGGTGGGAGCGATTTCTGCCCGATTTGGGCGGCCGGACAGTATCGGAAATATGGGAAGTGGTTTAAAATCAAAGAAGCAAAAAATGTCGGGGCGTAGCGCAGCCTGGTAGCGCACCTGCCTTGGGCGCGTGAAGCTCCTTTCCAAACCGTCCATTCCGTTTCCCGTTTTTTCAGTCTTTCCAATAACCTGGGGAATCTGCTCTTCGCTCGACGGACAACCCCAATGGTCGTTTCAGATAGGCTTTTGATACGGTTTTGATACGGTCGGGAAAGCAGGTGAACTCGCCTCGGGAGCGCACCTGCTCCCAATTCAAGACGTACTCGACGCGATCGTGGGCGGTCCTATTTGTCCGAAGAGTGTGACATTTTTCGGACAGATCGTCGCGTTCTCCGACGAATAGTTTCCTTCGTCGACAGCCCCCGCCATTTCACGCGCGGGCTATGCAAACACTGGCAGAAGCAACCGCGATGATGACCAGACGGTATTGAACGAGCTGGTACCCACGCTGCCGTGCCTGAATTCAAGTAAGGCGGGTGTGTCCTTGTTCTGATCGTCCGTTGTGACATGGAGCCGAATTTGGTGACCCGCCTTGAACCGCCGCGCATTGGGAACTAGTGGAACCCGATAGCTGACCTTCTCACCGATTGGCACTGGTGCGAAGACCCGGCATGGAAGAAACGGCGCCCCCGGTTTGCTTCCGCTCTCGTCTACCTTCCGCAAACCGGCTCGAAGGTAACCAGCTGTCACGCTTGTTGCATTCCCCTGTGCGTCCACATCCTGCAAGAGCGCAATGAAGGCAGTATCCGGGGCCGTACATGCCACATCCAGCTGCAATTCGATTGGACCGATCAGATCAAGGTCATGCACGAGCGAAGCCGACGTCCACTGCAAAGACAAGGGAGGATCCGTCTCGCTCGGACGAGGGCGGTTTAGACCGCCTCCAAGATTCATGTACATCCTGGAGCCGGACTGTCCTTCGTCTTCACCAAGAGCTCCGTCAGCCCGCAGAGCGTAAGCATGATGTACTGCCTCGGAGATCGGCCAGACATCGCTGGTTCGCCAGCCCTCTGCTTCCGGCAAAACGTACCGCAAACGGGGGCCGTCGAGAATGCCTGTATTCTGCCCTTTAAGCCACTGGTCGAACCAGGCGAGCGCCTCGATGTGCAGGCTCTCCCACGGCCAGGCGAGCCCGTATTCCCCCATCATGGCAACCTGGACATGCCTAGAGTTGGTCAATCGGTCGTAGGCGGTGAAAGTATGGGGCAGGTGGAGTGGGACATTCTGCCAATCGCATCCAATATAGACCGGTATCTCAATTCGATCGAGCAGAGGAAGCAAGTTGCGATCTTCCCACCAGGCATCTCGGAATGGATGCTCCGCGGCAATGGCGCGCCAGAGATCATCCCATGGATGGGGATCGTGGTGCAGGTTGAGCAGGACCTTGAGACCAGCGATGGCCGCCTCGCCGTTGGCATGTTCGAATTTTCTGTGAATGCCTGGCGTCAGGAGAAGCGCGCGCATGGCGTCCATCAACTTGCTGCGCCACAGCTTGTTGGTGTGTCCGGACGTCATGCCAATCATGTAGAGGAACGGCGTGATGAAACCGCTGCTCATCAGACCGTGGTGCGTGGCCGATTCGTAGAGATCGAATGTCCCGGCAATAGGCATGATCGCTTTCAGGTGCGGAGGGCGCTCCACAGCGGCTTCCATCTGCGTTCCGGCGAAGTAACTGATTCCGATCATCCCGACGTTGCCGTCCGACCAGTGTTGTTGCGCGGCCCATTCGACGAGGTCGTACATGTCCCGGCGTTCCTGGCTATCGAAAAATCCGAATGTGCCACCGGAGCCGCTCGTACCTCTACAGTTCGCGATGACGTGCACGTAGCCGCGAGGAACGAAGAAGTCGGTGGCGCCGGCTTCGATGAAACCGGCTGGTGCACCGAGATTTTGAATCTGGCGCGGGTAGGGAGATGCTGCAACGAGTACGGGGTATCGGCCGGGTTTCGCTGGACGATGCACATCGGCCAACAACGTGATTCCGTCACGCATCGGCACTGCAACATCGTCATCGCTTGTCATCGCGTGGGCCGGTTGCGACAAGTTGCGATAATCACGGCCGGTGGTCTGGGGGCCGTTGAGGCGGCGCTGACCCTCCTCGATTCCTGAGGATTGAATGTTTGTCATCGCGATGCTCCAGTATTTCGGAAAGGCATCTCGCTAGTGTACCTTCGGATTCGAAACTCGTTGCCGTGCTGATAGTGGGCTTGCGGCCGGCATCTGGCGGCCCATCAAACCTGAAGGGACCGTTAGTAGGCCAGGCCAGGCAAACGTCGAGCGCCGGACGCAACTGCCCGTCGCGACTGCCAATGGATAAATTGAACGTGGATTGGGAATACAGAATTTAGCGTCCACGGTGTCGTTGTTGACGATCCCAAGCTGCTGACTCTACAAGGCCGGATTTTTTGAGTTCGTTAACGGACTCTTATTGGACTCTGGTTCGGCGCACGTAAGAGCGCATGGCGGGCTGAAGTCCGGCGTCCGAACCCGCCAACTCACGGCGGTCACCGTGCGGTGTCCACGGTTTGG
This sequence comes from Candidatus Sulfotelmatobacter sp., assembly GCA_035511455.1. Taxonomy (GTDB): domain Bacteria; phylum Acidobacteriota; class Terriglobia; order Terriglobales; family Acidobacteriaceae; genus Sulfotelmatobacter. The sequence continues at coordinate 2,771 of DATKFH010000050.1, forward strand.
ACACAGTTCGGTACACAATCCAGACCACGCCAACACCGCAGATGAATGCGCCCAAGGGA
>DATKFH010000051.1:0-12883 GCA_035511455.1 Candidatus Sulfotelmatobacter sp.
CGATTTTCCGCATCCCGCCACAGGAACTCTGGCCGTAGAATAGCGACACCCACTTGTTCCCCCACAGAAAAATGAGGAACGGATGGGAACATCGCACCAACGGGGTTGGGTCAGGCTACGGGGCAAGATGTGGTACGGGTATTACCGCAGAACCGTGCTCGATCCGATCAAAAACGAACAGAAAGTCGACACTTTGCAGGTAATCCTTGGTCAGAAATCTCAGCTGACGAAATTTCAGGCTAGGGAGCGACTGGAACAGGAAATCGCAAAACAGAACGGCCACACTCCGGCAGGCCGCGTCATGAATGACGGCGCGGTCACCTTCGGGTGGTTCGTCCGCAATCGCTTCTTTCCTTTGAAAGAGGCGAAGTGGAGACCCGAAACTGCCAAGGTGAAGAAGTTGATCATCAAGAAGGATCTCATCGATGCTTTCGATGGCATTCCTCTGGAAAACTTCGATCGGTTCACGTTGCAAGTGCACCTCAACAAACTGGGCGTCACGCGTTCGAAAGACAGGGTGCTGCAGATCAAGGCGTACATGAAAGACATCTTTGCTGAGGCAGTCGAACAGGACTTTCTCGTCAAGGATCCCGCGCGGAAGGTCAGCCCTCCGGCTCACTTGCGCGAGACGGACAAGACCACGCTCACGTGGGAGCAACTGCGGGATGCGCTCGGCGCGCTCGCGCTGCGTGATCGTATCTTGCTCGAACTCGACATGACGTACGCCTTGCGTCCGAGCGAACTGTTTGCCCTTCGATGGAACTCGTTCAAGTACGGAGAGTCCAGAATGAAAGTGGTCGAAACCGTCTACAAAGGCGCGATTCGGCCATGGGGCAAGAACAAGAGAAGCCTGGGTTGGGTGCACCTGCCGAAAGAGCTGGCGGAAGACTTGTGGCTCTGGAAGCAGGAATGTCCGGACGCTTCGCCCGACGCGTTCATCTTTCCCGACGCAAAGGGCGGGTTTATGGACACCGGCAACTACCGGAAGCGCGTTCTGCATAGACTGGCGCGTGAGCTTGAACTGCCGAAGCTGACGTTCCAGGTCATACGCAGAACGATTGCAACGCTCGCTCAGAAGAAAGGGACAGTGAAGGATGTGCAGGGTCTTTTGCGGCATTCACGCGCGGCCACAACGACCGACGTGTATATGCAGGAGATTCCCGAGAGCGTGCGCGCAACCGTAAACGCGATTCATCAGGAACTGCGGGTGAAGCCGGAAAACTTGGGAGCAAATTGAAAATGTTTTTGCGATTTGCTGCCAAATGCTGCCAACCGATTGGTCGAAAAAGTTGTAAGTAGTTGAAAATATGGTGGACCTGGTCGGGATCGAACCGACGACCTCTTCCATGCCATGGAAGCGCGCTCCCAGCTGCGCCACAGGCCCACACGTCGGGAAGCCCAGGAACTGGGATTCGAGAGAAGTGCCGGGCCTTATTTTCGCTGGAATGTCCGGGATAGTCAAACACGGTCCCGGTGATATCCGGTGATATCGTGCTCTGCAGGGGGCGCAACAACCTGGTGCGCATCGCGACTGTATCGGACATCCACGGCAACCGGACGGCGTTCGAGGCCGTGCTGGCGGATCTGCGGCAAAGCTCTCCCGACCTGATTCTGCATGGCGGCGATCTGGCCGACGGCGGGTCAAGTCCTCGGGAGATTGTTGATCGAATTCGCGACCTCGGCTGGCAGGGAGTGTTGGGCAATACCGACGAAATGCTTGCCAGGCCTGAATCGCTGACGGAATTTGCGAACCAAACCCCACAGATGAAGCCGCTGGTCGCCGCCATTGAAGAGATGGCGGCGGCGACTCGCGGGGTGCTTGGAGAAGAAAGGCTGGCATGGCTGAGGGGGCTTCCGCGCGTACAGATGCGCGGGCCGCTGGCGCTGGTCCATGCCAGCCCCAACAGTCCGTGGCGTTGTCCCATGCCGGAGGCGAGCGACGGGGAGCTGGAGACGGTATACCGACCGCTTGGTCGGACAATCGCGGTCCACGGGCACATCCATCGCTCCTACGTCCGGAGCGTCTCCGGCATGGTCGTCGCCAACTCGGGGAGTGTCAGTCTTTCCTACGACGGCGATCGTCGCGCCACGTATTTTCTGCTGGATGAGCTGCAGCCGACGATCCGGCGCGTGGAGTACGATGTCGACAAGGAACTTAAAGCCCTTGCGGGCTGCGGTTTTCCCTATGCCGACTGGATCGCAAGAATTCTGGCGAGCGGCCGTTACCAGGCGCCGTAGCGCGGGCGACGCGACGCTCGCGGGATTCAGCATTGAAATTTGATGGTCTTGACGGGGAGATCCTTCGCTCCGCCTGAAAAACGGCTACGCTCAGGATGACTCCCCCAGCGAGTGTGGAGCGGGCGCTCCAGCCCGCCACTGCCGGCGCTGCACAAGAAGCGGGCAAGAGTGCCCGCTCCAAACAACCAGAGAAATGGCTACTCCCTTTTAACTGAGCCACCACTTGCAATTTTCTTCCGTTTCTTTCCACAGGCTTTTCTGCCATAATTGATCGTGCACGCCACCTGCACAATTTTCCAAACACAATTTAGAGCGAGGAAGAGATGCCAGCGAAGTACATCTTTGTGACGGGCGGAGTTGTGTCCTCATTGGGCAAGGGACTGGCCGCGGCTTCCATCGGTTGTCTGCTGGAGAGCCGCGGGATGAGAGTCAACCTGATGAAGTTCGATCCCTATCTGAACGTCGATCCGGGGACCATGTCGCCGTTTCAGCACGGCGAAGTCTTCGTCACCGACGACGGGGCCGAGACTGACCTCGATCTGGGCCACTACGAGCGCTTCACGCACGCCAAACTTTCTCGCGACAACAACTGGACGACGGGCAGGCTCTACGAGCAGATTATCGCCAAGGAGCGGCGCGGCGATTATCTGGGCAAAACGGTGCAGGTGATTCCCCACGTCACCAACGAGATTAAGGCCGCGATGAAGAAGGTGGCGCAGGAAGTGGACGTCGCCATCGTGGAAATCGGCGGCACGGTGGGCGACATCGAGTCGCTGCCCTTCATGGAAGCGATTCGGCAGATGCGGCAGGAATTGGGGCGCGAACATACTTTATTTGTGCATGTCACGCTGGTGCCGTTCATTGCGGCGGCGCAGGAACTGAAGACCAAGCCGACCCAGCACTCGGTGAAGGAACTGCTGAGCATCGGGATTCAGCCGGATATCCTGCTCTGCCGGACTGATCGTTTTCTGGCCAAGGAAATCAAGTCAAAGATTGCTCTGTTCTGCAACGTGGCGGAAGAGGCAGTCATCACCGCCAAAGACGTGGCTTCAGTTTACGAAGTGCCGCTGGTGTTCGCCAATGAAGGCGTCGACACGCTGGTGCTGAAGCGCCTGCACATGGAGGCGAAAGACCGGGATCTGTCGAAGTGGGAGGATATTGTCCATCGTGTGTACAACCCGAAGGATACGGTCACGATCGGCATCGTCGGCAAGTACGTGGAGTACGAGGACTCGTACAAGTCGCTCAAAGAGGCCTTGGTCCACGGGGCGCTGGCGCACAATCTGAAGCTGCAACTGAACTGGATTGAGGCGGAAGGGCTCGAGACCGCCGACAAAAGTTACGAGGCCCAACTGGAAGACTACGACGGGATTTTGGTCCCGGGGGGATTTGGCAAACGCGGAATCGAGGGCATGTTGATCGCGATTCGTTACGCGCGCGAGAAAAAGGTGCCATATTTCGGCATTTGCCTGGGCATGCAGACGGCGTGCATCGAATTTGCGCGCAATGTAGTTGGGCTGGAAGATGCGAATTCGAGCGAATTCGATCCGGCTACGCCGCACCGCGTGATCTACAAGTTGCGCGAGTTGCGTGGCGTGGAGGAGTTGGGCGGTACCATGCGGCTGGGGGCATGGACCTGCAAGATTGAACCGAACACGCTGGCGCACAAGATTTACGGCACGCTGGAGATCAGCGAGCGCCACCGGCATCGCTATGAGTTCAACCGCGAATACGAAGAGCCGATGATAGCGGCCGGACTGCGCATCTCCGGTTCGACGCCGGACGGCACTTATGTCGAGATGGTGGAGTTGCCCGGTCATCCCCACTTCATCGGATGCCAGTTCCATCCCGAGTTCAAGTCGAAACCGCTGGAGCCGCATCCGTTGTTCCGCACGTTTATAGGGGCGGCGTATGAACACGGGTTGAAGCGGAAGGCGGAGAAAGAAATCGCCGAGGTGGAGATGTTCCACAGGCCGGAGAAAGTGCGGATCTAAGCCGGAGCGCCGCGGGTTTTCACGGATCCACACGGATTTTCCTTCTATTTGTTTTATCCGTGGGGATCTGTGAAAATCCGTGGCCACTTTTTGCCAATGCCTACTTCCTTCCAAGTCGGCAACATCCACATCGGCTCGGGCGAATTGTTTCTGATCGGCGGGCCGTGCGTGATCGAGAGCGAAGAGCACGCCATCCGCATGGCGGAGATCATCAAAGGCGTCACGCGGGCGCTGGAATTTCCGTTCATCTTCAAGGCCAGCTACGACAAGGCGAATCGCACGTGGATCCGCAGTTTTCGAGGGCCAGGGCTGAAAGAGGGCCTGAGGATTCTGCGCAAAATCAGAGATGAGTTGCAGGTGCCGGTGCTGACCGACGTGCACGAAACCGCGGACGTGGGGAAGGTGGCTGAGGTCGTGGACGTCTTGCAGATTCCCGCGTTTCTGAGCCGGCAGACGGATCTGTTGGTGGCCGCGGCTTTGAGCGGGCGGGCGGTGAACATCAAGAAAGGGCAGTTCGTGGCGCCCTGGGACATGCGTCACGCCGTCGAAAAGTGCCGAGACGCGGGCAATACGCACGTGTTTCTCACCGAACGTGGAGCGAGTTTCGGATACAACAATCTGGTTGTAGATATGCGATCGCTCGCCATCATGCGCAAGTTTGCGCCCGTGGTTTTTGACGCTACCCACTCAGTGCAATTACCGTCGTCGCAGGCCGATGACAAAGGGCCTGCGGTGAGCGGTGGACAACCGGAGTACATTCCTTTGCTGTCGCGCGCGGCAGTGGCGGCGGGTGCGGATGGCGTGTTCATGGAAGTCCACGACAATCCGAAGGAAGCGAAGTCGGATGGGGCGAACGCGCTGGAATCGACCAAGCTGCGCGGAGTGTTAAAAGAGTTGCTGGCGGTGCGGAAGGCGCTGGCGGAGGCGCACGCGACACCGTAAGTGGATTCAGTTGTTGTGCCTATGCGGCGGCGCTACAGTCCCGCCAGGAACGAAAGAATTTAGCCCAGCGTTTCAGCGGTGGGTGGGTGGATGTGCGGGAGAACAAGTCCCGGAGGGACGACACAGCCGCCCGAGTACGTGGGCTGGCTCGTAGGGAACCCCGTAACTCTTCAAGAACTCTGTAAACCCTTCTTCAAAACTCTTCTTCTCGTGGTGAGTCCGTTGGTCTTGGATGTAACGCACGAGATCGGCAGTCTGCGAAGCGCTTACGCGGAAGGCGCCGTATCCCTCTTGCCAAACAAACGGCTCACCGGTTTCATTGATCCACTTGGACGAGCTTCCCTTGAGGAATTGAAGGGCTTTTGCCAGCGGCAAGGTCGGGGCGGCAGAACGAGCAGGGCGTGTACATGATCGCGGACGCCGCCAATGATCATGGCTTCGAAGCCCTGATTGTGGGCGATTCCGGCCATATAGGCCCAGAGCTTCGGTTGGAAGTCATTGGAGATAGATTGTTTTCGGCCCTCTGTGCTGAAGACTACGTGGACTCGGTTGCTGGAGTATGAATGCGACACTGTGTCGTCCCTCCGGGACTTGGTCAAAATCTCGAGGCCGATACCCCAGCGCTGAAGCGCTGGGCTAAATTGTTTCGGCCCTGCCGGCCTGTCGTGGCGGACCCGCCGCAACTGGGAGAAGGTGGCTCCCTTCCCCTCTGAAAGAGGGCGGCTGGCACCGCCCCCTTTCAACCACGTCCAAAGAGCACGATCTTATTCCAGCAGGAAGATATTCTTCTTTGCGCACATTCCCTTCAACACTTTCGGCCGCGCGGTGACGCTGACTTCGCCGAGGTGGGCTTTGCGCAGAAGTAGCATCAGCGTCCGGGATTGCCCGATGCCGCCGCCGATCCACAGTCGATCTTCATTATTGATAATGGCTTGGTGATAGGGGAACCTGAGATTATCGCGCAGATTCGACATCTCGAGCTGCTGGCGGAGGGTTTCGGCGTTGACGCGAATGCCCATCGAAGTGAGTTCGTGGCGGCGCTGAGTGACGTGGTTCCAGACCAGAATGTCACCGTTGAGACCGTGCGTGTCGCGCAGGGTTTGCTTGCCGGTATCGGTGATCCAGTCCTCGTAGTCGGCGGCACGCATCTCATGCGGGTAGCCGTCTTTCAGCGGCCAGCCGATTCCGATGATGAAGATGGCCGGGATACTTTTGCAGAATGACCGTTTCGCGGCGCCTGCGCGGCAGGGCGGGATACATGGCGAGCAGTCCCTCGGCGTGAAGAAAGGTGAGTTCTTCCGGGAGATTGGGATAGCGGCCTGCGCAGTTCGCGGAACATTTCCTGCGCGAACTTTTCCGCGCCGACCAGGACTCTCCAGATCTTGCGTACGATCGACTTTAGAAATTCCAGGTTACGCTGCTCGGAGGTGATGGCGCGTTCCCAGTCCCACTGGTCGACGTAGGCAAAATGGTCGTGGTCGAGGAAGTAGTCCTTGCGCACGGCGCGCATGTCGGTGCAGATGCCTTCTCCCCTGCGGCATTCGAACTGGCGGAGGGCCACTCGTTTCCATTTGGTTGCCGCCTGCATGACCTGGGCATCGATTGGGTGCTTGCCGTAATCGTTGGAAATATGAAACTGGATAGGAGTGCGGGAGCCGTCGCGGTCGAGCATGTCGTTGACGCCGCTTCCGGCGTCAACGATCGAGGGCACCTCGACCATCATCAGGCTAAGTTCCTTACATAGATTGTCTTCGATGTAGTGGTTCAGAAGGAAAATTGCTTTTTGGGTCTCTTTGGGCGTCAACAGAGGATTGCAGTCATGGGGAAGAATCTTCTCCAGTTCGTCGTAGTCGCCAATGCCGGGGCCGGCCAAGTCTGCCTTCTTGCTGCTGCGGGGATCGTCGGGAGGCGAACTGAGGTGTTCCGCGGTGTCCGGAAACAGAGTTCTCGGCCAAAGAACTGGTCGGGTTATCCTAGAAAGAAATGCAAATAAATCAGGACTCCTTCGCAGCGGACGAATCCGCAGACGTAGTGGCCACGCGCACCATCCCTTGGATGGCTGCGCAAAAGCGGACAGTGACCTCGGTCACAGCCTGACGTGCGGTGGTTAACATCGATTCCATGTTCGGCACTGCTTTGGCCTTAGTACGGGCTCGGGGGTTGCTGTGTTAGATTTGGAATTCTCGCTATGAAACATATTGCCAACTGGGCGCTCGACACGGCTGCACTGCGCGGGGCGAGATACGCGGACGGGCGGATTGTGGCGCAGCGCAGCCGCGCGCTGACGACGAAAAACGGCAAAGTGGGCAGCGCGTCGGACGCGGAGTCGGTAGGCATGAGCGTGCGTGTCATCGCCGATGGGGCCTGGGGGTTCGCCGCCTCGGCGGAACTTGGACGGGGGGCGGTGGAGGCGACCGCGGCTCGAGCCGTCGAGATCGCCCGTGCTTCGGCGCGGGTCAAGCGGGAGGATGTGCGTCTGGCTCCGGAAAAGGCGGTCGCGGCGGAGTGGTCCACGCCATACAAGATCGATCCCTTTAGCGTCTCGGTCGAACAGAATATCGGACTGCTGCTGAAGATTGATGCCGAATTGCGATCCGTGGCAGGGATCACTCTGGCGGAAACGAATCTGAACTTTAATCGGGAAGAGCAGTGGTTTGTGTCGTCTGAGGGGGCCGACATTCATCAGACCAAGGTGTCGACCGGCGCGGGATATGCGGCGTACGCCTTTGCCGGAAATGAGATACAGAAGCGGTCGTATCCGAATTCCTACGGTGGGCAGTGGCAGAACAAGGGATATGAACTGATAGATGAGTTGAAGCTGGTGGAGAACGCGCGGCGGATTGCGGAGGAAGCCGTGGCGCTGCACCAGGCAGACCAGTGTCCGGAAGGGAAGTTTGACATCATCCTCGACAGTTCACAGTTGGGGCTGCAGATTCATGAGTCGGTCGGGCATCCGATCGAACTGGATCGCGTGCTGGGGATGGAAGCGAATTTTGCGGGAACTTCGTTTCTGACGCTGGATAAACTACGCACTTTGCGTTATGGCAGCGGCCTGGTGAACGTCGTCGCGGATGCGCGACAGGAGCATGGTCCGGGGCTGGGGACTTTCGGATTTGACGACGAAGGCGTCCCCGCACAATGCACACCCATAATTACGAAGGGGTTGTTTACGGGGTATCTGAGTTCACGGGAGACGGCACATGCGATCGGCGAAAACCGTTCCGGCGGAACACTCCGCGCGGAAGGATGGAACCGGCTGCCGATGATCCGCATGACGAACATCAGCCTGTTACCGGGAGAAAAGCCGCTACGCCTGGAGCAGTTGATCGCTTCAACCGATCGCGGCGTCCTCATGCAGACGAACCGGTCGTGGTCCATCGATGACAAGCGCTTTAACTTTCAGTTCGGCTGCGAGATTGGATGGGAGATCAAGAAGGGCAGGCGCGTGCGGATGGTGAAGAATCCGTCGTATTCCGGGATTACAACGGAGTTCTGGAATTCGCTGGATGCGATTTGCTCAAGCGAGGAATGGACACTGTGGGGTACTCCGAATTGTGGGAAGGGCCAGCCGCAGCAGGTGATGGGGACAGGGCATGGGGCGGCGCCATCGCGATTTCACGGGATCAAGGTTGGGAGCGCTTATAAGAGTTCGTGATGTTTGTCACAGAATGCTGACCATAGATCAAGCTGGCGACATTTTCGTTCGCATCAAGAAGCTCTCGACGGCGGATGAAGTCGAGGTTCTTTTCTCGGGTGGGCGTTTCGCCCTGACTCGCTTCGCCAACAACACGATTCATCAGAACGTAGCGGAGGAGAACTACGCGGTTTCTGTCCGGACGGTCTTTGGTGGGCGCACGGCGCGGGCTTCGACCAACAAATTTGATGATGAGAGTTTACGACACGTCGTGCGGGCATCGGAGAGTCTGGCGAAGGTCCAGCATCCTGACCCGGATCTCTTGCCCATGCCCGACTCTCGCGAAGCTGGCGGCAGAGCGGACCGGAGTGTCCGCTCTGCACAGGCACCTTCACGGCATTTTGAGCAGACTGCGGCCATCACTCCTGAGGCGCGGGCTGAAGGCGTCAAAACTATTGTCGGCGCAGCCGAGAGGCACAAGCTCACGACCGCGGGAGTTTATTCGAGTGCGGAATCGATTGACGGCCTTTTCAATTCGCGCGGACTGAGCCGATGGCACACGCAGACCTCAGCCGAAGTCTCGATCACCATGCTCGCAGCGGATTCTTCGGGCTGGCAGAAGGCGAATTCTCCGGACGTAGCGAGTCTCGACCCCCTCGCACTGGCCGAGATCGCGGCGCGAAAGGCGCGAGATTCGGCGCGACCGCGAGAAATTCCCGCGGGTAAGTACACGGTGATTCTGGAGCCTGCGGCCGTGCTCGACATCGTTGGCTTCATGTTCTGGGACTACTCGGGCATGGCGATTCTAGACCAGCGCTCATTTCTTACAGGGCGGATCGGCACCAAGCTGTTCGGTGACAACATCACGATTTCGGACGATGTCGCGCATCCCTTGCACTCAGGATCTCCATTTGACGGCGAGGGCGTGCAGCGGCAGAGGGTTGACTTGGTGGAGAACGGAATCGTGAAACGCGTGGTCTATGCGCGTGCGACTGCCGAGAGAATGAAGCGCTCGCAGTATCGCAACAAAGTTGGCCTGGTCGAGGCGACCGGCCACGGTTTTGCGCTGCCCAACGAAATGGGGGAAATGCCGCTGAATATCGTATTCGCGGCGCCCCAGGATTCTCAGACCCTTGAGCAGATGATTGCCTCGACCGAGCGAGGAGTGCTGGTGACGCGGCTCTGGTACATCCGGGAAGTCGAACCGTACGAAAAGATGCTCACCGGGATGACCCGCGACGGCACGTTTTACGTCGAGAACGGAAACGTGCAGGGCGGGGTGCGCAACTTCCGATTCAATGAGAGTCTCATCCACATGCTCTTGAACGTTGAGGCGATGAGCGCGCCAGTCCGAGCGTGCGGAGAAGAATCCTTCGATATGGTGGTTCCGGCCATGAAGGTGAGAGAGTTTAACTTCACCGAAGTCACAAAATTCTAAGCCCGCACTCAGCCTTCAGTAGTCACGATCAGGCCCTTAGTCCTCGCCATTCTTGCCACCCTAATGGTCTCCGTGAATCAGCGGAAATTGACCGGGATTTGACCCGGAATCGGCCGATCGTAAGCGGAATCTTCAGGCTCCAATCTGGTTTGAAGATTCACCCTAATTCATTCAAAGAAAAGCAGTTAAGACCCTTCGTTCCATGACTTCGGTAACTTTGCTTGTCGGATTCGCGGGTGTACGCTGCCCTTGAGTTTGGGCAAATCCGGCACGTTCGAAAAGTGGTGCCGGAAGGAAGGTTCTTCCAGACGTGGCGGCGGACGCGGGTACAACACCGATGACTGAGGCGCAGACGAACCGGAGACATTTCGAAGAGATGCAGAGCGCACCGCGGTTTCCGCTGCATCTGTCGGCATCGGTAAAGACGCAGGGCAGCGCGTATTCCGCAGAGACGGAAAATATCTCGGCGAACGGCGTGCTGCTGGCGATGGAAAACGATGTCCCGGTCGGCTCGATGGTAGATTTCACGATTCTGTTGCCGGCCGACGTCGTGGGCTCGCGGCGGGACGTACAAATCGACTGCCGGGGCCGCGTGGTGCGCAGCTTCGAGGATCGTGGCCGTCGCGCCGTGGGCGTGGTCATTGACGAGTATCACTTTGAGCGAGCGTAGGAACTGAATGGCGAGCATTCCAGTCAACGCGGAAGAAAATCTCGGAACCGGCGAAGAAGCCGGCAAGGGCCAGTTCATCCGAGTGATCGTGGCCGATACCCAGGCTATCTTTCGCGCCGGCCTGCGCAAGATCTTCGCTCTCGAAGACGACATTCGCGTAGTGGGACAGGCGGAGACACTGGCGCAAGCTCAGTCCGCGGTGAAAAAGTTTTCGTCCGATGTTGTGGTCTTCGAAGCTGCCCTAGCGCAGAATCCAGTTGAAGCCGTGGCCGAGCTGCTCCGTCAAAACCCGGGGATGAGGCTGGTGGTCGTGACGCAGGGTGCGGATGAAGACGCGACCCTGGAACTGTTCCGCCGAGGTGCGCATGGTATCGTGTCGCGGGAGGTCGAGCCGGAATTGTTTGTGGACTGCCTCCGCAAGGTGGCTGGCGGCGACACCTGGCTCGATAGTCAGGGCATTCACTGGGTGATGGAGGCGTACCGCAACCAGAACTCGCGTCCGGCAGGCGCCAGACCGAAGGTACAGCTCACACCCAAAGAGACGCTCATCGTTTCCTGCGTGACGCAAGGAATGAAAAACAAAGAGATTGCGTTGCGTGTGGGAACCACCGAACAGGTGGTCAAGAATTATTTGCGCAAGGTGTATGACAAGCTGGGCGTGGCGGATCGCTTGGAACTCGCCCTGTACTGCCTGAACCATCACGTGGTCGACAATGCGAAAGTTCCTCCCTTACCGCCCTCTGCAGGGAACGGCAATGCCGCGCACGCGGCGGCCGCGGGCGCATCCGCATCGAGCGCCCCTGCGACGCAGCCTCCCGTAGCCGGCGTTGTAGCCGACAATCCGGAAAAGATTTCGTAGTCTTCCCGTGCGGTTCTCTCTTCTCTTCTCTTCTGGCAAGTTGCGGTATCGGTGACTTCACCCATAGAATTGAAAAGCGAAGCAGGAGCCGCGGTAGGAGGCTTCCTCCGAGGTCTCCACAAAACCTCGCCGGAGAGATGGCCGAGTGGCTGAAGGCGCACGCTTGGAAAGCGTGTTTACTCGAAAGGGTAACGTGGGTTCGAATCCCACTCTCTCCGCCAGTATCTTATTGATTGTATTGCACTTACTAGATGGGCTGACGTCCACTGACGTCCATTAACGCGCCATCGCCTGCTTCACGACTCTGCCATGCGCTTCCCGCATCGAGTCCATCATCCCTCCGCCATAGGTATTCAGCGTGGTCTGAATGGATGCGTGCCGCATGAGTTCCTTCTGCACCGTGAGCGCCTCGCCGTTATCTCCCAGCCACGCCCGGTAGGTGTGGCGCAGCGTATGCCAGCCGATCGGTCCTAAGCCGGCCGTGACTGCGGCCGGACTCAGTTGGTTGTGCTGCAGGTTCCAGGGTGTGTAAGGCTTCTCTCCCGCCATGTAGGGCGATGCGAAGACGAAGTCCGATTCGGCGGAAAACTCGGTCTTCCGCCTCCACTCGAAGATCACCTCTGCCAACGCTGGATCGAGCGGCAGCGGCGCCTCCGAGTATTCCGTTTTCACATCATCCACGCGACCTGCAACAATCGCGCGGCGAATGTAGACGGACAGGTTTTGCCAATCAAAATCGCTCCACTTCAGGGCGACCAACTCCGAACATCTCACCCCAGTGCAGAGGGCAAGGATCACCATGGTGTGACATGGTTCCCGGTCCACTCGAGCGACGAGGAGCGAAAACTCCTCGGGGGTGAGGACTCGCGGTTTCTTTCTTCGCTTCGAACTGCCCTCGATTCGCACCAGAGACATCGGATTGCGGTCCGCAGGCAGGTACTCCCACAACATCGCGCAATCGAAGATCCGGTGCATGAGCCCTTTGATGTGACCTCTCGTTTTGCTGGCCAATGGACGCTTGCCCCTCTTGTCGAGGATCGTTCTGAGCCAGTCCCGAACGGCCAACGGTTTTACCTGGGTGAGCGGGAATTCGCCCCACTTGGGACGA
>DATKFH010000052.1:0-40004 GCA_035511455.1 Candidatus Sulfotelmatobacter sp.
CGTCACCGTCTCGGTCGGGCCGAACTACCAGACCAAACGCCAGGAAGCGGTGGCCTCGATCATGGCGCTGATCCAGGCCGAGCCCGCGGTGCTCGCCCTGATTGGCGATCTCCTGGTCGGCAACATGGACTGGAACCAGGCGCCGGAAATTGCCAAGCGGTTGAAGCTCTGGGTGATGCAGCAGAACCCCTATCTCGCTCAGGAAGAAGGCGACGACCCGCAGGTGCAGGCCCAGAAAGCGCAGGCCCAGCTCGCCGCCTTGCAGCAGGTCCATGGGCAAGTGGTCGAGGCACTGCAGAACGCGCAGAACATCATCCAGTCGAAGATGGTCGAGCAGCAGGGCAAGAAGGCGATCGAAGAAATGAAGATCAACGCCGACATCCTGCTCGGCAAGTGGAAGCTGCTCATGCCGGCCATCGTCGCCGAGATCAACACCAAAGCCCAGGACGCCAGCGCGCGCCGGGAAATCGATGCGGATCTGATCAAACAGATTCGCGACCAGGTGCACGAAGCCACCATGTCGGCCATGGGGCACCAGCAGAATCTCGAGCTCGGTGACCAGACGGCCACCAATCAGATGGCGGTGGCCGCAGCCCAGCCTCAACCCGGAAACGGGAACGGAACCCAACCTCAGCAATAAAAGGACAACCCCATGCATCTCTTGTTGCTCGTATTTTTCGCCGCACTGGCTTGCCCGATCGTGTTCGGAACGCTCTCTCATCAGGGAGCCTTTGACGCCTCCGCCCTGAGCGACGTGCTGATCTCGCAGTGCCAGTTTCAGAGCCTGGCGCTGACAGCCAACAGCACGCTCCCCGTCGGTGCCATCACCGGAGCGCTCGACATCGTGCTGGTGAATACCACCAACGCCCCTGGAACCCAGACCACGCGCACCGCAGCCCAGATGTACGCGGACCTCACCGCTGCTCTCGGAATTCCGCCGCCGGCGAACTTCACTTTCTTTTTGACCATTGAGCACGCGGGCACCGGAACCTTGACACTCGCCGGTGGCACTGGTGTGACGATCTCGAATCCCACCGGCGGCGCGACCACGATCGCCACCGTGAGCGCGCGCGACTACATCGTGCAAGTCGTGAACCCCTCGACCATCAACATCGTGGCGATCGGTTCGCGCACCAACACCTAACGAGTTTTGTAAATCCCCGGCCTAGCGGCGGGCCTCATACACCGCGCCTGATCCCAATGGAGAGCCAATTCCATGCCGAACGCGACTGAACAGCCCGACATCACCCTTGCTTCGACCACCGAAAGCCAGGCCGAACTCGATCACGCGACTGGCCCCAACTGGCGCCAGCACTTCGATCCCGCCAAAGCCAAAGCCGAGGAAGAAGCCAAAGGGAAAGACAAGCCTGCGGAATCGTCCGTGAAAAAGGACGAGACCAAGACCGCGCCCGCCTCAGAGCCGGGCAAAGTTGCGAGCCCGAAGGAAGACGACGAAGACAAGGACATTCCGCCCGGCGTCCGCAAGCGGCTGGACCGGCTGACCGCGAAGCTCAGGGAAACTGAACGCGCGCTCGAAGCCTCCACCCGCCGCCCGGAAGCCCGCACGGACGGAGCGAAGACCGAACCGGCCAAGGCCGCTGTCGAAGCTGATCCCGAGCCCCAAGTCAAAGACTTCAAGAGTTGGGACGAGTGGAACGCAGCCCACAACCGCTGGCTGGTTCGCGACGAGCAGCGCAAGCTCGACGTGAAAGCCGCCGAGGAAGAAGCCAAGGAGAACGCGAAGGCAACCTTCGACGCTCACCTGGAACGGCTCGAGGCCGCTCGCGTCGACCATGACGACTTCGATGACGCCATCAAGGGCATGCCGGTGTTCGAGTTTTCGAGCCCATCGGCGAACCAGGCCTTTCAGATGGCGCTGGTCGATTCGGAAAACTCGGCCGAGCTGATGTACCACCTTGCGCATCACCCGGAAGACATGGCGAAGTTCGCCGACCTGTCTCCGGTCGGGGTGCAGCGCATGGTGGGCCGGCTCGAGGCCCGGCTTTTTCCGGAAAGCGCTGCGTCTTCCTCGAGCACCACAAGTCCTTCTTCGGCCGCTCGCGCCAAACCTGTCAGCCGCACCCCGAAGCCCACCACGCCGGTGCGCGGCACAACCACGGCTCCGACCGCACTCGACGATCCCACGCTGGTGAAAGACACCGACGCCTGGATCGCGCGCAGGCAGGCGCAGCTCAGCTCCCGCCGGCATTGAAGGACCGGCTCTAGCCCATGAACACCTATTTAACAATCGGCATGGTCACAAACGAGGCCTTGATGGTCCTCGTCAACAACCTCGCTGCCGTGAAGCGTGTGAATCGTCAGTACGACGACCGCTTCGGCATCGAGGGCGCAAAAATTGGGACGGTGTTGAACATCCGCCGTCCGCCCCGTTATCTCACTGCTCTCGGACAATCTCTCCAGATCGAAGATGCGACCGAAACCTCGGTGCCATTAGTTCTGAACACCCAAAGACACCTGGGCCTCGCGTTCTCCTCCGTCGATCTCGCGCTCAACATCGACGATTTCTCGAAGCGCTTCATCCGGCCAGGCCTCGCCACGCTCGCGAACTTCATCGATTTCGACGTGCTCGGCCAGTACCTGAACGTCTTCAACGAAATCGGCACGCCCGGCACAGTTCCGAACCTCACCCTGACTTATTTGCAGGTCGGGCAGCGGCTCTCCGATATGTCGGTGCCCTTTGAAGACCGCTGCGTCGTGCTCTCAACCGGCATGAACGCGGTTCTGGTCGACACCGTGAAGGGCCTGTTCAACCCGCAGCGCACCATCTCCGACCAGAACGAAAAAGGCATGGTGGCCCGCGATTTCTTGGGCTTCGACTGGTATGTCGACCAGAACACCCGCGTACAGACTGTCGGTGCCTATGCCGGCGGCACGCCGGTGGTCAACGGTGCCGGGCAAACCGGCTCGTCGATCATCACCTCGGGCTGGCCGAACACGACCGCCATCCTGAACCAGGGCGACATCATCTCCTTCGCCGGCGTGTTCTCGGTCAACGCCCAGAACCGGCAGGCGAACTCCGCTCTGGCGCAGTGGGTTGTGACCGCGAACGTTGTCTCCTCCGGCGGCGGCGCGGCCACTATTCCGATCGCTGGACCTTCCGGCAACGGGCTGATCACAGCCGGGCCGTTTATGAACGCTTCGGCGTCTCCGGCCAACTCCGCAGCCATCACGGTGCAGGGCGCTTCCGGAACCGGGCCGTCCCCACGCGGACTCGCCTTCCACGAGGACGCATTCACTCTGGGCATGGCCGACCTGGTCGTACCCGGCGGCGTCGACATCGGCGAGCGGGCATCGTCCCAAGAGATGAAAGCCTCGTTCCGTCTGGTGCGGGCGTATGACATCAACCAGGACCGCTTCCCCTTCCGCGGCGACGTTCTCTATGGAGTGGCGACACTCTATCCAGAACTGGCTTGCCGGATTGCGAGCTGAGGGAGCAGCTGAGAAATCACTCCAAAGGACAAAACCAATGACCAAAACACTCAAGCGAATTCTCACTGCTCTGTTTACGTACGCGCTGTTTGACGCGCTGATCCTCGGCTACGCTGGGTTCTTGCCCGGCGTGCAGCTGGCAGCCGCGCAGACTACGCTGACCCAAACCACGCTCGCTGCCGACATGCCGGTCGGGCCAGCCTCGCTCGCCGGCGGAGCCCAGGGCGCTCTGGTGACCACGGTCAACCTGACCTCAGCCACCGGGGTGCAGCAAGCCTTCAACGGCTCGCCGATCACCTGGATTTATGTCGACACTGAGTTGATGGGGGTTCTGACCACAGTTCCTGGACAAACCACGATCTTCAATGTGCAGCGCGCCCAGCAAGGCACCAAGGCCGCGTTCCACAAAGCGAATGCCGTGGTCTACATCCAGGTCGGCTCTCCCCAGTTCGGCGGCTTCTCGGGATCAGGCGGGCTCTATCTCTCCGATCCGCCGATTCAGGGGAGTTGTCTCGCCTCGGGCACTCTGGTGACGCCGTGGATCAATGTCATCTCGGGAACCCAGTTCCTGTGCGGAACCTTCGTCACGCCGGGCGGCAGTGTACTCACGGGATGGATTCCTGCGTCGGAGCCACAATTTCCTTCGCAGAACATCGCGCAAACGCTGTACGTGAACGCCTCCTATACCAACGCCACCACCACCTACTCGAACGTGCCGAACCTGGCATTTGTGGTGCAGGCGAACCGCAACTACTCGGTGAATTGCAACCTCACCTGGCAGGTATCGGGCACGGTGGGGCCGAAGTTCCAGTTCACCGGACCAGGCTCGCCGACGTCGGTCGCAATCAATGCTTCCGCGGCGCAGACGGCGACGACCAGCGGCTACGGTTCAGCGACGGCGTTTGCTTCTTCGGTCACGGGCACGGGCGGAACGGTGACGACGACTACGAACTTCGTCGCCAACGTGACGCTCGGGCTGATCAACGGGGCGAACTCGGGCACGGTGCAGCTGCAGGCGGCGGAAAACGGCGCGGGCACGCTCACCATTCAGCCGGGCAGCTACTGCGAAGTGCAATAGCTTTGCGCGCGCGACCGGTGGCGGCGATCGCCCACAACCGACAGCCAACCGCCACCGGATTTTTTCTCGAAAGGAACTTGAACCATGAGCACCGAATCTTACGCTGTCCTGCAAGTCGATAAGCTCGAAGACAATCCCGTCCCGATTCCGCGTGCGGCCCGCATCTGCAAAGGCCCGCACAAGTACGACGGGACCATCGTCAACAACAAAGCCATCGGCTACGTGCCGGTGATGTATGAGTACCAGGAATTCCCGCGCATGCTCTATCACCCGGAATGGGGCGCAAGGCCGAAGCCCGAAGGGGCGCGCTTTTTCATCGGGGCGATCACGCAGGAGCAGATGCAGAACGCGATGACCGCCTACCAGGAAGCGGAAAGCAAGTGGGCGCGCGGCAACCGCGTCAAACTGGTCGGGAGCCCGAAAGAGTTCGACCGCCTGGTGAAGAAGGGCTGGCTCGAGAAGCCGCCCATCCGCAAAGAAAATCCGATGTTCGACATGGAGTCGGACGAGCTCTAAGTTTCGAATCCTGAATTTCACAATCACAAGGAGATTTCGCATGAGACCCGCACAAGAGAAACCACCCGGAACCCACACCCATCACGAGTACGTTCCGCCCTCACCCGCCAAGGACGATTCCGCCCCGACCGGCTACGTCGAGCGCGAGTACGAGCACCAGGAATACCCGAAGTGGGTGGGCGATCGGCTGGTGAAATCGGCCGAGGAAGAAAAAGCCCTCGCCGCCGAACCTGCTGAACCCGCGAAGCCTGCCCCGAGACGCCCTACACTGCGAGACATCGAAGGGTAGCCGGTGGCGACTCCGCCTCTGATCCCGCCTGGCCTGTTCTGGGCCTCGCAGGACTACATTAATAGCTCTCTGCGCCTGATCGGCTCGCTCAGTTCGGGCGAGCTGCCCTCGGCGGCCGAGAACCAGGATGCGCTTGCGATCCTGAACCAGATGCTCGACAGCTGGCAGGCGCAGTCCTGGATGATTCCCGGACTGCAGCGCTTCATCTTCGCCCCGGCCGCGCTGAAGCAGACCTACGCGGTCGGACCCTCGGGCGACCTGAATATCGTTCGCCCGTCGAAGATCTCGGCCGTGTCGGTGATCGACCAGCCAGGTTCAACTCAGCCTATCGAGTTGGCCCTCGACATGATCAGCGCGACCTCCGAGCCCGGCGGCTGGCGCGATATTCCGGTGAAGAACACGCCAGGCTCATTGCCTTTGCGGGTTTGGGACGACTGCGCCTATCCCGCGCGCAACTTGAGCTTCTGGCCGGTCCCAACGGTTAACGTCAATTTCGCGCTCTATCTCCCGCAGGTGCTCACGCAGTTTTTCGACCTGGTGACGCAGTATCAGCTCCCGCCGATCTACACCAAAGCCATTCGCTTCAACCTGGCGAAGGACCTGATGGCGGAATTTCCGGGCGATCCGGCGCGCTACCCGCTGGTCTTGAGGACGGCGGAAGAGATGATCGGCGAAATCAAGACCATCAACTACCGGCCGCCGGTGGCCTCGGTCGATGCGGCGCTGGTGAATCCCAAGATGGATCTCTACAACTGGCTGACGGATGAGCCAGCAGGAAGGTGATCGCGATGAAGAAACGAATTTCGCTCTGGTTGGTGGCGGCTGCCCTGCTGTTTTCTTTCGAGGTCTGGGTACTGATTCCGCCCGCTTCGGTGCACGCGCAGGTCACGCCCACGCCAGGCGTCGTCACCATTCAGGCTACGATCGGCGCCGGCACCAACACGCAGATCACCACTACAGACACGCCCTGCTCGGAGCTCTATCTGCAAAACAACGCAGCGCATAACATGCGCGTTGGCGGCGCGGCTACGACCAGCTCGAAGGGCGCCCAGCTGACGACGGTGACGGGTGGAGGCGGCGGTTCACTCACCGCAAACGGCTTCGGATTTCGGGGCACGAATGCGAATCAGTGGTTCGTCGCGGGCACCAACGGCGATGTTGTGGATGTGATCTGCATTCAGTAATTCCCTTCTCTCTTTTTTCTTCCCATGTCACGCTTCAGCTTCTGCGGGCCTAGCTACGCATCGCAGTCGGTTTCGGCCGACTGCCAGATTTGCCGCAACTGGTATCTCGAAGCCGTCGAGAGCCAGATGGGCAAGAGCGCCTTTGTGCTCTACCCGCGGCCGGGACTGAATCTCGTCTACCAGTTGGGCGGCGCGCCCATGCGCGGCGAGACGACGGTGCAGGGCCGGACGTTCGCGGTCCAAGGTACAACGCTCTGGGAACTCCTGGCAGGCGGCGGCAAGACCAACCGCGGCGCGATTGCCTCCGATGGCCTCCCCGTTTCGTTGGCGGGCGGGGGAACGCAGCTGCTCATCGCCTCCCAGCAGCGTGCCTGGGTCTACGACCTGAAGGCGAACACTCTGACCGAAGTAACCGCGACGATTGGCTTGCCGGTTGCGCAAGTCGCTTACTTCTTCGGGTTCTTCGTCGCGCTCATCGCAGGGCAGAACAAGCTCCAGGCCTCCGCCGCGAATGATGCGACCACCTGGCCGGGCGCAAGCTTCACCGGAGTGCAGAATTTCACCGAGCCGCCGATCGCGCTCTTCGTCGATCACGAGCAGCTCTGGGTGCTTGGCCCGAAGGGCATCCAGCCGTACTACAATTCCGGCAACTTCCCTTTTCCTTTCGATGCTATCCAGGGAGGGTACATCGAAAACGGCCTTGGTGCGGCTGCTGCGATCGCCAAGGCCGATAATTCCCTCTTCTGGCTGGACGCGAGCGAGCGCGGCAACGCCATGATCCGCCGCGCCAACGGTTTCGTTCCCGTGCGCGTCTCGAATCATGCCATCGAGTTTGCCATGCAGAGCTACGCGACGATTGCCGACTGCGTGGCCTTTTCCTATCAGGACCAGGGCCACGAGCGCGTGGTGTTTTCTTTCCCGACTGCGGGCAAGACCTGGGAATACGACGCGGCCACCGGACAGTGGAACGAGCCCGCTTACTGGGACACCAAGCTCGGCAAATTCACCCAGCACCGGGCCATGTTCCACACCTTCAACTTCGGCATGCACCTGGTCGGCGATCCCACCACCGGCAACGTCTACCAGATGGCGATCCCGACGCTCGTGGGCGCGACCTATCAGTTTGTCACCGACAACAACAACCCGATCCGCCGGGTGCGAAGAGCTCCGCACATCTCGCAGGAGCAGGAATGGATTTTCCATTCCCAGCTGCAGGTGGACGTCGAGACCGGCTTAGGCCCGGTTCCGCCGCTCCAGGGTACGGGAACGCCGACGACTTTCTATCTCGCCGATTCCTCGGGCGCAATCTGGGCGCTCACGGTCAACGATATTGGGATTCTGCAGACTACTCCCGCCCTGGCTGGGGCTTCGCCGGGCCTCTTGTTCATGAATGATCCCGTCGCCGGAACTTCGTGGCAGGTGGTTGTGTCGACACTGGGCGTCCTCCAGGCCGCGCCGGTCACATTCAATGGCAACAATCAGAATGTGCAGGTGATGGTGTCCTCTACCGGCCAAACCGTCTGGAATTTCTTTGTGACCGATGTCGGCGGCGGGCATGCAGTGTTGAAGACGCAGGAGACCGGCATCTTCGCCCGCGGTCCGCAGATGATGATGCGCTTCTCAAACGACGGCGCCCACACTTTTTCGCAGGAGCAGTGGGTCGATTGCGGGCAGGCGGGAGAGTTCACCAAGCGCGCGATCTGGCGAAGACTGGGCAAGGCGCGAGACCGGGTGTACGAGATCGCGGTCACCGATCCGATTCCCTGGCGCATCATCGATGCCTACCTGAAAGCGAGTCCGGGGTACGGGCCGAGCGAGCGCTTACCGAAGGAACTGGCGAAGCGAGCCTAACCGATGCCTGCTCCCAAGTTTCAGCCCGCTCCGCCGCACGAGCAAGTCTTTCTCGATGGCGATAAACCCTCAAAGGCCTGGTACCAGTGGTTTACTTTGCTTCCGCCGCGCCTGACCTCGCCCGCCGTGGGTTCGACTCCGGCGAGCTCGGCGGCGAATGGCATTCCCGGCCAGATCAGCTTTGACCAAAACTTTCTATACATCTGCGTGGCAACCAACACATGGAAACGGCTAGCACTGAGCGCGTTCTAGAAATTCGCCGGCTCAACTCGTCGGAGTACGACGAACTTCTGAAGATTGAGGAAGGCTATCGACCGGAGCCTGAGCATAGTGTCGTGGTGGTCGCGAAGCAGGACGGTGCAATTGTTGCGCGGACCATGCTCATCCGGCCTTTCCACATCGAGGGCACCTGGATCGATGAGCGATTTCGTAAAGGCACTCTCGGACTGCGCCTGATGATGCGACTCGAAAAAGAAGCCAAGGACGCCGGGTTAACCAAGCTTTTCTCCTATGCGGCAGATGCTGACATTGAGAGTTATTTAGAGCGCCTCGGCTACACGAAGCAACCCGTGACCGTCTGGACGAAAGACATCTGACATGCCCCTTGCAGCCTTAGGCGTCATCGGAGCGATTGGAAGTATCGGCGGAGCAGCGATCGGTGCGAGCGCGGCCAGTAATGCGGCCTCGACGCAAGCCGATGCCGCGAAGACCGCCGCCCAGCTCCAATTCGAATCCCAACAGCAAGCCCTGCAGTTCGAGGAACAGCAGTGGCAGCAGGCGCAGACCAATGCCGCACCGTGGCTCCAGACCGGGGGATCGGCGGAACTGGCGCTGGGACAACTCTTGGGACTGCCGGGTCCTTCGAGCGGCATGACGCCGGGAAGTCCCTTCCCTGCCAGCGTTCCGGGTGCAGCTCCCACCGCTCCGAATCCGAATCCCGCGCAACCGACCGGCAGCCAGTTCTCCATGATGGGGCTGACCGCGCATCCGGGGGTCACGCCTCCAGGGATGTCGAGCGGCACTCCGGTCTCAGCTGGCTCGTTTGGGATGCCGGCTTCAGGAGTCACACCGGGAGCCTCGACGGGCAGGCCAGTCACTCCCGGAATGACGGGGACGGCCGCGGCTCCGACTGGCGCGGCAAATCCGCTGGGCGGGAATTTGCAGCCCTTCGCGCCCTGGACCACGCCCTTCGTTGCCCCGACCAACGTCACCGAACAGAACGATCCCGGCTATCAGTTCCGGATGTCGCAAGGCCTGGGCGCGCTCGAAAACTCCGCGGCGGCGCGCGGCGGCCTGCTCTCCGGCAACACCGCCGAAGCCGAGCAGCAATTTGCGCAAGGCTTAGCCTCGAACGAATACGGCAACGTTTATAACCGGGCGCTCGGCCAGTACCAGCAGAACTACAACATCTATCAGCAAAACCAGGCGAACCAGTGGAACCGGCTGGCCTCGCTCGCGGGCCTCGGGCAGACCACGGCGGGGCAACTCAACTCCGCAGGCCTGCAGGCGGGATCGTCGATCGGAAACATCCTGCTCGGCGGCTCGCAGGCGATCGGGCAGAACCTCAACAACGCTGCCGCCGCGACGGCTTCCGGATACATCGGCGGAGCCAATGCCTACGGTGGAGCGCTCGGAGGCATCGGCGGCAATGTGGGGAATCTGCTCTTGATGCAGCAGTTGCTCGGCAACAAAGGCGGCCCGGTGGATCTCTCGGGCGTTTCGATGAATCCGGTTCCCGGCTCCGCCCTGGGCGATTACGGAGCACCTTAACTCGATGGCCTCGATTCCCTTACCCGCGCTCGATGTGAAACCGGTACAGTCGCCGGACGCGCTCTCCCAGTATTCGAAGGCGCTGCAGATGAAGTCGCTCCTGAGCGAACAGCAGCTGCAGCAGCAGCAGATTCAACAGCGCCAGCAAGAGCTGCAGAGTCAGCAGGGCCTGATTAAAACCATCAAGGACGCGAACGGCGATCCCTCGAAAGTCACGCTCGAGACCATGGTCGGCAATGGCGTGCTCCCCGATCATGCCGACGCCTATCTCAAGGCCCAGCTCGCCCAGCGGCAATCGATCGGCGCGCTCGACGCCAACACCCGCTCAACCCTGCAGGCCATCGACGAGAAATCCGCCGACGTGGCGCAGAGCGTGCGCAACATCAAGGACCCGGCCAAACGGCAGCAGGCCTACACCGAGGGCGTGGGGACCTTGCAGAGCTTCATTTCTTCCCAGCAGGCGCTCAATCCGCAGATGAAACAGAACGCGCTCGAGTCGGTCGCAAAACTCCCGCCGCAGGCTCCCAGCGATGACGACCTCGATACCTTTATCGCGCTGCACAACCACGGAGCGAACGTCACCAAGCAAGTATCGGAGGAGCAGGCGAAGTCGGCCGAGACCCAAGCCAACCTGGGAAAGGCTGCCGCCGAAAATGCCAAGGCCGCTCTCGACAATCTGAAGCTCAAGGGCGCGCAGATGAGCCCGGCGGATATTCACGCGGCAGTCGCAAGCGTGGTTCCTTCAAACTGGGCTGACCCGACGCTCGCGCGGCGCACCGAATCGCGCATGAACATTGCCCGCTCGAATGGTGACATCGAAGGCATCCAGCAGGCCCTCAAAGATGCCTCCGCCGAAATCGGAGCGGTCAAAAAGGAAACCAATCCCGACGTCCAGGCCGGAAAAGAAAAAGTGGCAGCGATCGAAGTGGCGGCCGCACAGAAGATCAAGGGCATGGCCGAGCCGGTCTATGCGACCGATCCGAAGACGGGCGTCACGCGGCCGATGAGCAAAACGGATGCGCTGCAGTCGGGCATGGCCTTCATCCGTCCGGTCACCGAGCCGCAAGTCCGAGAAGACACTCAGCTCAACAATCGCTTGGGCGACATCCGTCAGAAAACCACACAGTACGAGGAGTTGTTGAAGACGCCCCTCTCTGCGCAGGATCAGGGAAATATTGCAGGGCTGCTTGGAACCAAGGGCAAACTGGGCGCATTCGGCACCGAGATTCCGCTGGACCGCGTGAACGCGGCGCTCAACAAAGAAAATCTTGAAAGCCTCTCGCCGCACGCTCGCGACGTGCTGGTCGCCTACCGCAGTGCGCGCGAAGCGATGCTCGGATACCAAAAAGTTCTCTCCGGATCGAGTCGGGCCAGCGACAAAGTATTCGAGATCAACGATCAGACGCTGCCCGACCCGAGCTACACCGACCCGGACATGGCGCAACGTGGGCTTACGAGTTTCAAACAGAATCTTAAGGTCATAGGCCAAGGCTTGCCCGATTTAACCAGCATTGGCGTGAAATCTCCCGACCAGATCGAGCAGGAAGTCGTCCAGCGCGGAGCTGGCGGCGGCGCACCGGCGGGTGGCGGCTTCAGCGTGAAAGCTCCCAACGGCAAGACCTACAACTTCCCCGATCAGGATTCCGCCGATTCCTTCAAGAAAAGGGCCGGAATTCAGTGAGCGACGGGACCGAGAGGATTGTCTATCGTCCCCAGCTTCGCGGCGGGCTTTTCCTCGAACCTTTCCCCGGCTCGAGCAACGAAGAAAAGGCCAAGCGGGAAATGGAGGAACGGCTGAACCGGCTGAACTTTGCCGCCCACTTCCATTACGAAGACCCTTGGACGCCGCGCGTGGCGGCAGTCACCTTCGATGAAAAAGGCAATTACAACTGTGGGCGCTGCAACAAGCAGGACGGGCGAAGCGAATGCCTGATCATCCCCATCACGGTCGACCTTAAGGCCGGTTCCTGCAAGCACTACGAGATTCGCTGCGCGTCCGACCGGGAAATCGACGTCTCGGGAATCGGCCACACCGCGGAAGAAGCCATGTACGGGGTTGCGGCCAATGGCAAGGGTTTCGGCTGCCATCGCTGCCCGTTCTCGAAACGTGCCCACGAACCCGACAGCGTAGGCCGTGAGCTCTATTGCGGCAAGGGCGAGTTTCGCGTGCCGTGGAATGCGTGCTGCGAGGTCAACGGGGCGAAAGTCCTGGCCGAATACGAAGGCAACAAGCCGGTAAAGCATGAGCACGCCAGCTATTGATTACGACGCCATCGCGCGGCAGCACGGCGGCACCGCCGCGGCGGTAGTGGACTATGACGCCCTCGCTGCGCAGCATGGCGGCACGGCGCAAGCTCAGCCACCTGCACAGCCGAAGTCCCTTGGCTCCGACATGTTCGGCTCCATCCCCGACAACCTGTATACGCGCATCGGCGCGCGCATCAAGGAAAACCTCGACATCCCAAAACAGATTGCGGGGGCGAGTGATGCGATCAGTGCGGGAATCCAGCGAATCAAAGATGGCGGCTGGGAAGACGCTTTTAACTTCATCAGCAAGAAGGATTCCCAGCTTCCGGCCTTTCGCCAAGCACTGCGCGATGAATTCTCGAAGCCGGAGAACGTGATCGGCGACGCGCTCTCGGCCTACATCCTGGGGCAAGGGCACGAAGCCATGCGCGGGTCGACCGCGGACCTGGTCGACCAGCACATCCCCCCGGAAGGCTCGACCTATCGTCGAAACCTCGAAACCAAAGCTGCCATCGAGCAGCACCTCGAATCTGGCAACGTCGATAAGGCGCAGGCAGTTCTAGATGCAGCGCGGCGGGCGAGTGAACCGGTTCCCCCGAAAGCCAGCGCGCAATATCGCAGCGCCACGCAGATCCGGCCGTCGATTGAACGCATCATGCCGGACCAACCGGCTGCAGCTCCGCCCGCAGCGGCACCTGCGGTGGCGGCGCCAACTCCCGAAGCAACTGCCCCTCCGGCGACGGAAGCTCCGAAGCCCGAAGTAAATCAAACTCCACCGACAGAGAGCGAAGAGGCTTACAGCAGCCCGTACAAAAACAAAACGCCCGCGCAATGGAAGAAGTTCGACGAGCGGCTTACGAAGATTCTCGACGAGATCCGCTCAGAACCTCCGAAAGAAGCAGCACCCGCGGTGCCAGTCGAACAGGACTTGACTCCGCAACTGCTCGACTCCTTGCGCCAGATTCAGGCCCGCAAAGCTTTCCTAGATCAGAACGCAGCCCACTAAGACCGACTTACTAAGCTCCCATGAAACTCCTGAAACGCCTCTTATTCGTGCTATTGCTGTGGGGCGGCTTCGCCCATCTCGTAGAAGCGCAAGTGCTGGTCTCGATCACGTCCTCGCCCTACCAGCAGTTTCTCGATAACTCCGGCAAGCCTCTCGCCGGCGGCAAGGTCTACACTTACAACGCCGGCACCACCACGCTGGCCAATAGTTACACCGATTCCTCAGGTACCACACTCAACACCGACCCGATCATCCTGGACGCCGCCGGCGTGCCCGCCAACCCCTCGGGCGTCGAAGTCGGGATCTGGCTCGCCAATCAGTCCTACAAATTCTGCATTCAGAACTCGCTCGGCGTGCAGCTCCGCTGCATCGACAACATCCCTGGCTATGCCTTCGGGATTCTGAATCTGGCGAACACCTGGGCTCTGGGGCAAACCTTTTCGACCGCGATCACCATCACCCCAACCGACAACCAGATCATCACTGGCGCCCCAGGTAACCAGACGACGGTCGATTTCCCGCCACCGACGGGAAACATCACCCTGCACTTCCCTTCCACGGGCGACACGATGGTCGGCCGCAATACCACGGACACACTGACCAACAAAACCCTGACCGCGCCCGTGATCAACAACGCGATCGAGACGATGCCGACGATCAACGGCGCGGTGGTCGTGAATTCGCCGGGCACCTACGCCGCGATCGCGAACGCCAACCCGACCGGCACCACGGTTTCGACCCTCACCAAGCTGATCAACTCGACCGCGCAGGCGACCATTGCAGCCACCACTGACACGCGCGGCATCATCGGGATCACGGTCTCGGGCGCAGGCAATACCGGAACCGCGATCGTCCAGGAATCGGGTCTGGTGAACTGCGTTTTCGACGGGGCAACCAGCGCTGGGGACTACGTGCAGATTTCGGCGACGGTTGGCGGGGACTGCCACGACACCGGCTCGGCCACCTATCCCTTGACCAACCAGATCGTCGGCCGGGTGATGACCACCAACGGCGGCGGGGGCACTTACCAGGTGTTGCTGTTCGGCCCGGACATCGAAGGCTCGTCGGCGAATTCGATCGGCGTGACCATTGCGAACTCGGGTACAGGTACGAGTCTCTCGGCGCTTACGAAACTGGTGAATGCGCCCTCGCAGGCCCAGATCACCTCGACCGGCGACACGGGCGGCATCATCGGGATTACCACCGCCGGCGCTGGCACCACGGGAAGCGCCGTAGTTGCCCAGATGGGCTTGATCAACTGTCAATTCGACGGCGCGACCACGGCGGGCGACTACGTGCAAAACTCGCCAACCGTGGGAGGCGACTGCCACGACGTGGGCGCAAGCTATCCCACCGCCGGGCAGGTGCTCGGGCGCGTGCTCTCGACCAACATCGGGGCCGGAGCGTACACCGTCGATCTCTTCCCGCCGGAAATCAACGCGCCTAAGTCGATTCTCGCCCAGTCGACCACCACCTCGCTCTCGACGACCGCGATCGGCAACTCGAACGCGACCGTGATCACGAAGGCCGTCACCATGCCGGCCTCGGGCTGTCCTTGCCGGGTGCAGGCCAACTGGTGGCTCTATGTATCGACGACCAACGCAGGGCAGGATGTAGCTTACGTCACCGACGGCACGGCGGGATTTGCCGGGTCGGAGACGGCGACGACGGGCAGCGCGAGCGGCTATGGATTCAATGGCGCGGGAGCCTCG
Source organism: Candidatus Sulfotelmatobacter sp. (assembly GCA_035511455.1). Lineage (GTDB taxonomy): Bacteria > Acidobacteriota > Terriglobia > Terriglobales > Acidobacteriaceae > Sulfotelmatobacter. Next base: position 15,104 of record DATKFH010000052.1, read on the forward strand.
ACCATCACCTACGCGAACAATGCCGTCATCACCTTCAACCTGATCATGGCATCGTCACACTCGGGCGGAACCACAGTCTCGAGCTCGCAACTCGGCACCTCGATTACGGGCGCGCCCGCCTCCGCGCTGAATCTGGTGGTCTATTCCTCGAACTAAACATGTCCTCGAACTAACATGAGACGCCTTCTCTTCTTTCGCCTTTCGCTGTTCCTGCTCGCGGTCTCCTCCTTCGCTCAGGTCAACTCCGCCCGCATGCTCTCGGGCGTGAACGCGCAGACCGGCTCGAGCTACACCTTTGTCGCGCTCGACTCGACGCGCATCACCACGTTCTCGAATGGCGCAGGTGTGGCGGTCACGCTGCCGGCGGGCACGACGCAGAACTTCGGAGCGGGAGCGGTCTTCTCGGCGAAGAACATCGGCGCGGGTCTAGTCACCATCACCTGCTCGTCGTGCACGATTAACTCGACCGGCACGGCGTCCTCGACGCTCGCGCTCGCGACTGGGCAGAACGCCGATCTCTACTCGGACGGGACGAACTACGTGGCCTTCGTGCCGCCGGTAGTCTCGAGCAGCACCCCGACCATCGGAGACTGCCTGCTGTTTTCGACCAACGGCAGCGGACTGTTCGATCCGAGCGCGTGCCCGCCACATTTCATCCAAGTCGTTGCGGACCCGATCTCTACTCTTTCCGTCATCGGGAGCGCGCAAGCGGCCCAAAGCATTGGGAACACCACGACTGTCATCGCCGGAACCGCAACCGAGACAGGGGCAGTGACGCTCACTTCGGCCGCGTCAGCCTCAACCAATGATGTGGTTGATGTCGACCAGGGATTCGGCGCGGCCCAAGGGGATTCTTTTAACACCTACGGCTCAATGCGGCACTATGCCGTGCGCCTTCGCCTGAACAACACCGCGAACGTGCGCTACTGGTGGGGTCTGGCGAATGCCGCTCCGCAATTCGGCACAGCAGCGTACTCGACCAACACGCCCAACACCACGTACTGCATGTTCCGCTATTCGGCGGGCACGGATACGACCATCAAGGCCGCCTGCGGCACGTCCTCGGCCGCGCAAACGATCGCGGACACCACGGTCGCAGTCGACACCACCGCCTCCCACCTCTTCGAGATCACGAACGTGGGCGGAGCGACGACCAGCTTCAACTTCCTGATCGACGGAACGGTGCGGGCGACCATCTCGACCAATCTGCCGACGGCGGCGACCAACTACGGCATGCTGGCGGTCGGCGATAACCAGAACACGGCGACGGCGATCGGGTTCACGTTCTTCAATTCGACCATCGTTCTCAAGTAAGTCGACTCCTTCGCTTAGGCAACACGAATGAAAAAACTTCTAATCTTCTGCTCCTTCATGCTCCTGCTGTGGGCGGCGCTGTTCCTGCTGATGGGGCAGATCAACAATGGGGGGGGAGGCGGGAGCACATTCACCGGAGGCACGATCACAACTCCGATTCTGGGCGCGAACGGAACTTGTTCAGCCGCCACCTATGGCTTTACGACCAATTCAGGCTACGGAGAAATTTTCCTTTCTGGTGTAGGTGCGGCGATGGCGGCGGGCGGAAACTGCACGGCTGGGTTTTCATCGACCTCTGTCGTGATGGGGTCAGCGATTAGTTTGGAATGGACAAACGGCGCTCCATTGACCAACGCCAACGACACTGGAATGGACAGGCCGACTGGGGGATTGCTTCAAGAAAATGCAGGTACGCCGGGAACCGAAGGCGGGTTACTGCGCCCCGGATTTGATTCGTGTCGCGTCACCGCCGACATCACACTCCCAGTCAACACGGCAACGACGGTGTGCTCCTGGTCGCTGCCTGCGCTTGCGAAGGCTTGGGCATGGCAGTGTGAAATTCCCTGGGTGATTTCGGCGGGCACGGGCACGAACACCCTGGCCATCATCGCGAATGCCTCGCAGACTCCTACCGCCGCAACCAACGGCTTTGCGGAGATTCTGACCACGAATACCGGCACGGCGACAGAGGCGACGACTGCGATCTCCGCCTCTGGAGCCACTACGCTTCTTACCTCCGGAACCATCACGCCCGCCGCGACGGTGTTCTCGGCCCGCACCTCTGGAACCGTTCTGGCTTCCGGGACTGCTGGAACGTTTGCCATCCAGATGACCGCAGCAGGGACAACGGCGACGGCAGCAGCCAAGGCCGGGGCGACCTGCTTGCTCTACTAACCTTGAGGAATTCTAGAAAGTGTCCGCATGAAAGTGTCTCGGCTCTTAGCTGCATTCTTCGTCTTGCTCTCTTCCCTCTCCGCGCAGATCAGTCAGAACGGTGGAAGCGGAGGCGGAAATTCCTACCTCTGGACTCGTGTCGGAACCGTGATCTATCCCCGCGCTGATCTGGCAATCGATCAACAGGCGGTGCAGGAAGTCAGCGTGATGTACGACACCAGCGGGAACTGCCCCGTCATCGGATCGGGATATGGGACGGGTTGCTGGCGGGCGTGGTTTCACTGCGGCTGGTCGACTAACAATATTTGCGCGGCCGAAAGTACAGACGCATTCACCTGGCAACGCAGTGCAGGGGCGGTAGGCGGGTTAACAGCGAACTCCTATGCCACGCCCTTCGTGTGGAAGGCTGGCACAACTTATTATTTCTTGGGCTCCCGAACCAGCGGAAATCTGGATGAGTGGACATCGACTGACGGGTTCAACTGGGCGAATCCGAGCGCTTCGATCCTGACTCCCGGAAGCGCGGGTACATGGGATTCCTCATCGCTTGGCAACACTTCGGTGGTCACTTTCGGGCCGGTCGCGGGGATGTGGTACATGCTTTACGATGCCGTGGGAACGGGCTGTTTAAAGAACTGCATCGGCACTGCGACCTCAACAAATAACGGGGTTAGTTGGACAAAGGGCGGAAGCAACCCAGTCATGACCGGCGGCACGCTGGGAGGCATCGGCGGTCCCGATCTGCACTATGCCAACGGGCAATGGTATGCCTACATGCACACCGGGCAACTGCCCAGCGACATCTACTTCTCGACCTCGACCGATTTCGTGAACTGGACAACTCCGACGTTGGTCTTAAGGCGACAGACTCCGGATGAAGGCGTCAGTATTGGAACAGGGAGTCAGGCGCAAATCTCTGACCCTTTTGTGATGGAAGCGCCCTGTATCGCTTTTTGGCCGAACGCAAATACGCCCGTGCTCTACAACAGCACCAACAAATGCTCATTCATGTTTTATGAAGCCATCGTCTTCCAATCGAGCCCGAACGATTCCCACATCAAGCTGGCCGTGGCGAATATGCCACTCGCGCAAACACTAGCCGCGCAGCAAGCGAGCGCCGCGAATCTGGGTGTCGAACTGGGAGGACAACCATTCGTCCAGGAAATTTACGATGTGCCGACGACATCGTCTGCCGGAAAGCTTTTCGGAGTAACCCCGGATTACTGGATGACGCGGACCAGCGCGAACACGGATGTTGCTGGGGAGCTTGCGTTTTCTTCCGCGACCATAGCGACCTACTCCTGGGTCGGGAAGTACAGCAACCATCCCGAATGCGGCGCCACCCCGCAGTTTGATCTAGGCGCGACGCCGCCGCGCATGTGGATCACCTACTCGACCACTGTGTCCTTCACCATCAACTTCTCGGCAGCGGTGACCGGCTCAGTCAGCTATCACTGCGACGGACGCAACTAGAACGCAATCTTTCTTCCCCACATCTTTTCCTCAAAGGAGTTCTCTCTCATGAAATCCTGTCTCATTCGTTGCGCCCTCGCGGGCGTCGCTTCCCTTCTCACCGGCGGCTTCCTGGGCTATAGCTACGGAGCCTATGTGTACTCGCGAGCCGAGTACGTTTTCAAAGCTGCGCAGAATCTCGAAATCGGGCTGCGCAACAAGCTGCGGAATCTACTCTGATGGCCGGGGCACAAAACTTCATCCAGAAAGCTCTGCCCTGGATCGGCAAAGCGGTGGGTGCGTTTGCGGCCTCTGGGCCGATCGGACTGCTCACCGTCGCGGCGCAAGGCATCGGGGAGATTGTCGGCAAAAACGTGCCGCCCACCACCGACGCAATTTCGGCCGCCATCGCCGGAGCCACGCCCGACCAACTCATCGCCATGAAGAAAGTGGACGATGATTTCGCCGCGCAGATGAAGCAGATGGGCTTCACCGACGCGGAGGAGTTGGAGCAGATCTTCGCGGGCGATCGGGCGAGCGCGAGAGAGATGCAAACGCAGACTCGCTCCTGGCTTCCGGGGGCACTGGCGATTTTCATCACCCTCGGCTTCTTCTCGCTCCTGGCCTTGATTGCATTTCACGCCACGCCAGCGAGCAGCGAAAAAGCCCTCGACATCATGCTCGGCTCGCTCGCGACGGCTTGGATCATGGTGGTCGGATTCTATTTCGGAAGTTCTTCCGGCCACGAGCGCGCAACCGAACTGCTGGCCCAGAGCACGCCTGTGGTCGCGAAGTAGATGGACCCGTTCTCCATCGATCCGCACGAGTATGAGTACTACAAGCAGGTGCATCCGCCGCGCGTCACCGACTACACCAAGCGCACGCCCGAGCAGATGGCGCGCGACATCACGGTTTGCCACGACAACCTGCGTCGGCAGATTCGAATCAACGACAAGCTGGTCGCGCAACTGGAGCGGGAAAAAATCTGGCGGCGGGTTCTGATTTCGGCGGTAGTAGGGCAGTGGACCGTGCTGCTTATCCTGTTCAAGTGGGGACTGCCGCTCGCTATGAAGGGTTTGGGGAAGTGATGCCTGAGAAAGTTTCCCGCATTGTGCTCGAAGAGTACGAACTGATTGGCAAGAACCGCTCCGCCACCGACGATGACTACTACGAGTTGGTGTTCAAGTTCGTGCACCTGAAACCCTCGCGCATCGCGACCTTCCGCTTCGACAAAGGCCCGCGCACCTCCATCCTGACCCACAACAAGGCCAACGCGAAAAGCGTGCACGACGGAGACAAGTTCCGCATCGTGCTGGAGCGGGTGGAGTAGCCGATGTGGCTCTACGAACAGGCTACTGGGAAACTCTTCGATCAAGACGGAGAACTGGTCGGCGCCGGCTACTCCGGCGGAAATTGCGGCCAGAATCCTGAGGGGAAAAACAATCCCGCTATGCAGAAGATTCATTGCGTGGGCCCGCTCCCGATCGGCGTCTACACCATCTCGCCACCAGAAGACACGGTGACCCACGGGCCGTTCGTCTTGCCGCTCACGCCCTACCCGACCAATTTCATGTTCGGGCGAAGCGGGTTTCTGATCCACGGCGATTCGGTGCTCAGGCCGGGGGATGCTTCGGAGGGTTGCATCATCATGCCGCGTGCGGTGCGTGAGCGAATCTGGCAGTCGCACGACTACAGCTTGCAGGTGATCGCCGAGAAGGCTTAGGGCGTGCAGCGCAGCTTTAGGGTTTGCTCAGGCGTACTGTAAAGCACTTGGTCGTGAGCGATGCCACTCAAATCCTCAGTATGCGCAGGCAGGACGGCTACGCAGTGCTGCTCGATCCATGAATCTAGATCAACAACTTGTTGGTATTCGTGATCCTTGCAAACTGCAACCCGGCGTCCAGCCTGCGGCCCATCCCCAATTACAATCGCCTCACCTTCAAAACAATGGACGGCCTGTGTGGTGAAAGCAAGATTGCCGCTCGTACTAGGTTCGGGATTCTGGGCGTGGGCTGGCAGCGTTCCGCTCGCGCTAATCATTCCCCACAACCAAACCAGGAACAGCACGCTCAGAACGATCTCGAACCAGTTCCGTCTGATCCAGTTCATAATTCCCTTTCTCTAGCCCGCCGCGTTCAGTCTCTTCTGTGGCGGGATGATCTCCGGGGCCGGCAGCGTCGCTTCCCTGCGAGAGAGCCGCGCTACCACCTTGCGGTGCAGTTCTTCGTAGCCCGCCGCGCACACTCCCGGATCGGTGCCCACCAGATTCTGCAGCGCGAAATAGGCGGCCACTTCGATCGGGTGATTGCCTCCCGGTTGTGAGCCCATGGCGGTCGCGAGCGCGCACTGGGTGCAGAGGTAAAGCCGCTCGGACTTCGAGGTGCGCTGCTTACCCATGCCGACGGTCTGGTAGAACAGGCTCAAGGCGGCGGCACCTTCGTTGGTGTCAATCAAGCGATCGCATTTCATGCAGGTCTGGGGCTTGCGCACTGGCATCTGTGGCTCCCTCTTTGCTGCCTATTAATAGCCTATTAATAGACCACACTTCCACCTGATTCTGCTCGGTGGCTGGACTCAGGGTAGGCAACAGGGGGAAGGGATCGGTTACTTCGGTTTGGCCGGATTCGCGTTCTTTGTGGCCGCTCGGACATGGCCGAAAGTAAAGTGAGTTCGGATGGCCCCCGTTCTCCCATTTCGCAAGCCCACGCCCAAACGCAAGGAAGAGCGTCCCAAGGCCGCATGAGTGTCACCGCAGCATCCACGCTACCAGCCCGCAAGCCGCCTCAGTCAGAGCGCCGGAAAACTGCGCGCGCGAAAAAGCCCACCACGGTTGCCGAGCAATGGACTCTCGTGAAAGAGACCGAAGCCGAAGCGCACTTGCAATGGGAGAAGTTGCGCAAGGAAGTCCGTAAACTGGTGAAACTCGCGAACATGGGCCGCAAGCACAAGATGGTCGTGCCGATCTCGGACAGCCGCGGCATCAAGATCGTGAATCAGTACCGCACGCGTGACGATAAAATTTTCACACCCGCATTTTGCAAACGCTTCGACGTGAAAGAAGTTCCGCTCGACAGCACGGAATGACCATTAAGCTTCAGTTCGGGCGCAAGAGGGAAGCGGACCAGATGTGCGCCGCGAAAGATCCCGGCCCGCCCGCGATGATGGAGCCGCGAGAATGCGCTCCGCCGCCGAACCCTTGCCGATTCCAGGGCCACGACTACCAGGCGCTGGATAAATCTTCCAAAGCTATCCTGCTCTGCTGTCTTCGCTGCGCGGATGTGCAACGCATCCCGCTTCGTGCTTCGTCTTCGTCCGCTCCTCGCTCCTCTCCGCGCTTCGCCCACCTCGCGTAAGTTTTTCCCGCCTGCCTTTTTCCTCACGTTCCACACCTTTCACACTCTTCCCGCTGTCGCACATGGCAACCGACTTGCGATTTTCCTTTGTTGGAAGCTTTTGCTTTTGCGGTTGGGGTTGTTCGTTCTAAGAAATGCTTCGCTGATCCCGCGCGTGTGTGCGGTTTCGGTCTGACGGGGATCTGGGGCGCGGCTCCGACTTGCCTTTGACGTTTGACGGCTGCTGAGTTCATGCGTGCTGTGTGGTGCTCTCTACTCTGTAGTTCTAGTAATAAGTTCTTTCTGTTTCTTTGTCGGCTGATCCTGCCGATCTAATCGGTAGCAGTTGCCGAGTAATCAGCAGAAGTTGCCGGTTGATCGGCAAGAGTTGCTGATTGCTCCGGTTCCGCGAAGTCCCGGATGGCGAGTTAGGACCGGACGCGCAGATTTCCCTTGACCGTGTTACGTGTAACGGTTACCGTGGGCTGCCATGAGGGAACATCGCATCTGCGCCGCTGAGGATTGCGAAAACGAGTTCACGCCGAGAATCGGTGCCGGAAACCGGCCCAGCCAAAAGTACTGCTCAAGCAACTGCGCGAGCAGAAGCCGTGTCCGCAACATGCGAGCACGTAAGCGGCTGCTGCAGCCGCCACCAGGCGGAGGCGACGGCGGAGGGCTCTTCGCCACCATTGGCGGGGCTGTCGAGTACGGGCAAGACGGCTCTGTGTCCGATAAGAACAGGTATTCTGTAAAGCCAGCGCCCGCCAAAAAGCAGCCCGTCCCCGTTCACCCCGAACCCCAGCGGAGCCATACGAATGCGGCTTAGCGCGTTTGTTCGGAATTTGGAACGCCGCTTCGTCCCAGCGTTCCTCGTAAGTCCCACTCTGTACAATCCGCTGCCCTTTGGCGGAGGAACGACTGGCCCGTCCTTCACTCTCCAGCCGAGTGTTGGTCCGGCTCGCGGCGGCAGAACTGCGCGAGCTGAATCCCCATTGGCAGGACGATTACCGGATCTCATGGATCACCGTGCGCAATGCCGCGCAGTGCGTGCCAGAGCCGCACGTCGTCGCGAGCTACGCGGTTCTAGGTCTGCATCCCTCGAAAGTTTGGCCCGCGATCGTCGAGCGCCGCAAAGCGCTGCTGGGGCCGTTCTACGTGGACGAATCACTTCCGCCGAAAAAGCCCTGCGAGTCGGTTTGCTTGGTCGAGGAACCCGTCCGGCGAGTGGCGGGCGAGGAGTTCTGCGGTAAACAAACGCGGCGCGAGATCTCGATAATTTCGCGCCGCTTGAAACGAGTTGAAGAGCCCGGAATGGCAGCCTCAACAGCGACAGCATCGCACAAACCGGACGACGGGCCAAGAGGGATTTATGAGCCCAAGGAATTCTATCGGTTAGCGGAGCGCCTGCCCATTCCGGGCCACCTGCAGCGCACCTTCCGGCTCTGGTACGCAGCTTGCGGCAACCCCACCGGCGAAACCATCGAGTTCTTCGCGACGATGAAAAAGTTTGCCCGCAAGGCGATGATTTGTGACCGGACCGCGCGCTCCCATGTGCAGCGCTTTGAGCAGCTCGGATTGGTCTCCCTCCGCCCCAAGAGCCCCTACCGAACGAAGGCGTACCGCTTGAACATTGCCCCGCTCTATCACCAGAGTTGGGAACGGTGCCAGTGTTGCGGACACCGGCACGAAAACGGGCACTGTGGCCATTCACTCGGGGCGCGCCGCATCGTGTTTCGCGTGGGCAGCGGCAAACAGCAGAAGCGCGCCGAGAAAGTGGTCGAGCGCGTGTGTCGCTGCGCGGCAGCCGCTCATCCCGGACCTGTTCCAGTGGTCCAGCCGGAAGCGCCCAAGCCCGCAGCGTCTGCGACGCGCCCAAACGTAGAGAGCGCGCTGCCCTATTCGCTGCAACAGCGTCTATCGCTCGCGGCGAAACTGCTGATGGAAATGTGCGGCCTTCCACCCCTGCCCGAAAGATCGGCGCACGTGGAATCGGCGATTCTTGCGGAAGCGAAGATGTTGGGGATTGAAGTCGAGCAAGCGGGCAAGCATCTGACGGAGTGCGCGCTGCGCGACCAGAAGGAAGGCGTCACGCTGAATCGCTTCTACTTCCTCGACTGCAAATGGAGGTCCCGTGGAACCCAGCAAACGAAACTCACCGCCGCTCAGTCGCGCTCTGAGCGTAGTAAACAAAGCCTCCTTAATGCCCTCGGCGAACTCCACCGTCGAGACCGAGAAGCTGCTGGCGGTACAGATTCACCTGACCCGCCTGAACTCGAAGACTGAGCCGGATCAATACTTCGATGCCGAGTTCCTGCGCATCTTTCGCGCCGAGTCGCCCGAAGCGATTCAGTGGGTGTTTCAGGCATGGCGCAATGAGTCCCCGTATTTTCCGGCGATCTCGGACATTCAGCGCTTGCTCCGGGCTTGGCGGAGAGCGCAGCGCGAACGACTCGAACTGGAAGCGCGCCTGGAGGAAAAGTTCCTGCTCGAAGAGCGCCGCAAGCGGGGAGAGGTACCGGACTATGCCGAAATCGTCAGGCAGCTGCGCGCGATCGCGGAACGAACTCCAGTGTCCGACGTTGAGGAACGGCGACGGAAGTTTTGCTCGCGCATCAGCAGCGTGGCGCAGATCGTTCCGGCGCTCCATCTTTCCGAGGAAGAAATCGCGGCGCGCCGCGAGAAGGAACGCGAAGAAATTCGCCGCTACTTGGAGAACGAATGATGAGCTCGCCGACTGATCCGCCCACCGCTTTCCCATCAGTCGGCCCGGAGGACGGCTGTCCTAACGTGAGGGGGTTGGCCGTCCTCCATCCCCTGAATCAACCGGTCGAGTTCATGCGCTTCTGCCCGAAGTGCCAGGAGGAGACGCGCTTCATCGCGCAGATCGAGATGCTGAACGGCTTGTGGGGCTGCTGCGCGAACTGTGGGGATGAACGAGTGGTGCCCTATACCAGAACGGTGGAGGCGGCGTGAGCGATGTTTTCTTATTCGCGCGCTGCATTGTGAAACTTGGCTTCACGACTGGTTTCTGGCCGTTTCTTTTTCTCATCTACGCGGTCGAGCGCTGGGGGAAAGCATTCCGGGTCCCTGCCCACAAGCAGGGGGAAAGGTGGACGCAATGGTTCAAGCCAACACGCACACGCTTCGAGATTTCACCGTGCCGATCGCGCTCTATTGCTTTCACTGCGAGCGGAAGTTGTCGAAGTCCACTCCGGTGCAGATCAACAGCAACGATGTCATCGCGTACTGCCAGAAGTGCGGGTGCATGAGCATCTTCAAAATCGAGGCGGCGTGAGCGATCTCTCGGACAATGCGACGCGGGCTTTGCTGTTTCAGTACGCGCTCGATCGCGGAATCCCAGAGACGTGGGCAGGCGACAAGCACACGCGCTGCATCAGGATGTTTTGCCGGATCAGCGGACTCGGGGAAGCAGAGGCGCTCGCAGCATTCGCGGAGCTGGAAGATGCGCAGATGATTGACCGACTTCCGGACGAGGAAGAATTCTGATGGAGTCCCCTGAAATCTTCGAGCGCTTCATGTCGACCGACTGCGCGGGCTGCGCCGGGCAAAAGAAAACCCGCAATGCTTTCTGCCTGTCCTGCTATCAGCAATTGCCGCGCGCGCTCAAGGTTTCGCTCTGGAAGAAATTCGGCGAAGGCTTTGAAGAAGCCTATCAAGCCTGCCTGAGCTGGTTTCGCACGCATCCGTTCCAGGGGGAACACCGGGCCAAGCAGCAACAACTTTTCTGATGGGAGGAAGGAGATGGCGAAGTACTTTCTGATTTGTTCCTGGTGCGGCGAGCGAGCCGAAGCTCGCTCCGAAGGCAAAACCTACTGCGAGCTGTGCGGTCATCGGGCGGACGTTCCCCAAAATGCTTGCGACTGCCGCAAGTGCCGGCGACGTTCGGCTTCCCCGCCAGCTCCGCAGAAACGGTGGGCGGCGGCATGACACGCGACCACTACATCCTCAACGACGATGGCACGATTCGTGTCGTCGATTTGCTTACGTGGGCGAAGTGGTTCGAAGTTGCTCAACGGCAAATTGCGCGGGACTACCTGCCAGATGGCGTGCGCGTTTCTACCGTCTTTCTCGGCATCGATCACAACTTTTCCGATCTAGGCCCCCCGCTTCTGTTCGAGACGATGATTTTCGGCGGGCCTCACGACGGGTACCAGGATCGCTATGCGACGCGCGACGAAGCTATCGCCGGACACGCAAGGGCTCTCGAACTCGCGAAGAATCCTGTGGAGGCCCCATGAGCAATTTAGTCTCACTCCACGATGACCCCGACATCAACGTCCGCGCTCTCGACTTCGTGCGCGGCCTGCGCATGGCCGACGCTGAATTCGAAGCCAAGCGCGCCGACTACTACACCCTGCTGCGGGCTCTCGCGAACGTGGTCTACCGGGCACGCATCCGAACTGGGGGACGATTGTGTGACCCGATTGATTTCCGTCTCTGGCTGGAGGAAGTGGCGGAGGCCCTGAAGTGAGCGTGGACCACTACAACTGCTGGCACTACTGTCCGGCTTGCGGTGCTCCCTGTCAAGGCATGAAGCATCACGACGGCCAGCATACGTGCATCAATTGCGGCACACGATGGTGGGACGAAGCAGAGGACGAGGAACGATGACCGAGCACTTCACCCGCTCGACCGTCTCTGCCGCCTTCTACTGCTCAAAGTGCGGGAAGCCCACGCAGCATAGAATCGACGATTGCCGGAAAGGGCCGTGCCTGGAGTGCATCGCCAGGCTGGAAGTCGAGCACAACGCGCCGAAGAAACCAGCGGCGGAGAAGCAGGGAGACTTATTCCATGCTTGAAGTGAGCACCGTGGACCTTCTCTTCGCAGCCGGTGCAGTCGTGATCGTCGAAATTCTCTGCTGCATGGCCTTCCGCGATCTTGGCTACGCGCGCGGCTTACGGGATGGCCTGGCGAAAGGGCGCGACTCGGAAGCCGACTTCTGGATCGGCATCGAGAAGCAGGTCGACCGGGAGCGGCAACGATTGTGGGAGCAGGAGAAGAAGGGAGAGTGGCTGTGACCCGAGATGAACATCTGGCGTGGGCGAAAAAGCGCGCTCTTGAATACGTGGACGCGGGCGACGTGCGGCAGGGCTTCACTTCGATGCTGTCGGATTTGTCGAAGCATCCCGAGCTGAAGGATCACAAGGGCTGCGAGATCGGCGTCGGGTTCATGATGCTGCCGGGCTGGATCGATAACGAGCGCGAAGTGCGGCGCTGGATTGTGGGGTTCAACTGATGATTGCAATGCGGCTGCACGATGAGGAAAAGAAATCGATCTGCGTGATGCTGGTCCTTGAGCCCGGCAACCTGGAGAAGCTGAAGCAGGGCATGCCCATCCACAAATGGCTGAACGAATTTATTCCGGAGCTGCCGACGAAGGTCGAGCTGCTCTTTGCCTACTCGCCCGATGTGGTCTGGGTCGCGGAGGAAATGCGGCGGCGCGGGATCAATCACGACGCGCTGAAGATGGCGGAGATCATCGAAGAGAGTCTCAGCCGGAAGCCGGTTGTGATCCGCGACAAAACGGCGGAAGAAATGAAGCGTGTGTTGTGAGCTACCGCGAGGAGAACGGGCAGGTGGTCCTCACCATGAACAAAGAGGACTTCACAAGCCTGATGTACTTTCTGGGCCTCGGGGCGGCATTAACGCATCTTCCGACTCGCGGTGTTCTTGAGTTGCTGAACCGACTCAACCAGGGCAACCCGCACTACACGCCCTACAAAGTTTGAAGCTGTTTCTAGGCCGGGGCCGGGCGCAGCAAGGGGAAAAACGCTCGGCCCTGTTTTCACTTTTCAGGACGGGGAGCGGCAAGGGAGAGCTTGATCTACCTGCACACCACGCAGGCCATCGATCTGTTCTCGAAGTTGGCCGTGCAGCTCGCGGCCTACATGAACCAGGCCTCTCCGGAGCTGATTGAAATCAAGAGGCGGAGTTTATAGTGAAGCGATGGGTCCGGGAAATCCTACAGAATCGGCCTCCCGGCTCAATTCCCGCAAAGCCACTTTCGCTGGAGAGCATCCAGAAAACTCTGAACTGGAAAGATTTTCGGCCCAGTGCACGCGATCTACTTTTGGCTGCGCAGGCTCTTGAGGAAATCGCGTGTTGGTTGGAAGGCACAGAGCATCAGCATCTCGCGAAGCTACTCTGGCCAATCGTGGTCGCACTTCGAAGGCTTGCCTAACCCCTCTCCCCGTTGCAAATCCAGTGGCTGACTCCATTGCCCTCTACGCGGTCATCCCGCCACGCCGCGCCCATCCCTCTCCTGCGCTGATGCTCGAACGTCGCCTGATTCAACGCCAAGCGTTTCTTGCACAGACAGCACCGGAAGTTCTGCCGTCGCCACATGATCTCGACTCGGCGTTTGTACTCCTTCCAGCCTTCGCGCGTGTCGAGGCAGACTTCCCTGCCGTCTTTGTAGCGGATCACGCCCGGCTGAATGAGTTCGTAGCGGAACGAGTGCTCGGGCTTGGGGGAGAAGCGCGGGATGGGGCGGCGGCGGATCATGAATTCTTTATCGGACGGTGAATCTCAGCGTCGATAGCCTCGTCACAAAGCTCGACCACTTTACTCAGGGCGTTGAACTGGTCCATCGCTGTTTGGTTGTGGATTGCTTCCTGCATCCGGTAGATCGCTTGCCTGATTTCCTGCAATTTGTGCAGCATGTCGAAATCGTCCGGCATCTCACTCTCCCTTGTGGATGATTTCGGTGCAGCGAATCATAGGGCGTTCGCCGTCGCGCGAGCGGTGATGAACATCGTCGAAATCTTCGACGGGATAGTACGACAGGAGAGACGCGCCGCACTTTTGACAGCGCGGAGCAAATGTTTGGCGGCGAGACTTACAGCGCTCGCACTGGCAGTCAGGATCATGCGGCCCAATTCCTAGAGACATCGTCTCTCCTCTCAGTGTGCGTGCGTCACACGTTTGCTTTCAGGATGATTTGCAGGGCTTGGTTGAGCGTCGCGGAAATCAGGTTGGACTTGATCGCGTTCGGGTCGCCCGCCGCGTGACGACGTTGTCCGTCCTGCACTGCGGAAGTCAGTTCCACCAGAGCGAGCAAGAGGTCCTGATTCGCTTGTGCAACCGGGGCTGCGAAAGCTTGGTCCTGAATCCACTTGTCTACGGCATTTGCGCCATTGGTCGCGGCCATGGCGAGAGTGAGCACCATCATGGTTCGCGGGCCATCGAGCACGCCCAGCAAATCGCGATACAGCATCACCTTGCCTTCGCCATTCCAGAAATCGAAGGCGCAACGCAAGAGAATCTGTTCGCCGTGAGAAAGCGGAGAGCCTTCGAGGTAATCGCAGGCCATGCGTGTCGGTCCTTTCTCGGTCCACAAACTTTCCATGTGGAGAGACGCCAGTAGAATGCGGATGGCTTGACATTGCTGTGCTTCAGAACGAAACATGATTTCTCCTCTCAGTGTGCGTGCGTCGTGATCCACAGCCCCAGCGTAGCCGCCAGCAAGCTCACAGTGGCGAACAGGGCGGCGGCCTGCTGGTAGCGTTCCTTCCACCACTCCGACTTGATCCGGAACATCATGGCGTGGATCTGGTGGGCCAAGCAGTCCATCTCGATCAGGATGCGGCCCAGGGCTTCCTGAATTTTGGCTATTGCGGTTTCAAAGTCCATGGCTTCTCTCCTCTCGGCCAGAGTGGGATGACGAAGCGGTCGGGGGAGGACCGGCGAAGTTAGAACGGCACTTCCCAATGCTCGGATTCGCCACGATCATATTCGGCGATGCAGTCGTGCATCTGGATGAGCACCGTTTCCTTGGAGGTCATGTCATGTGCAGCCAGACTCTCGTAGGCGTGGAGAATCCGCAGCCCGCGCTCCAGTTGGTTGAGCGGCAGCGCGTCGGCGGCTTCTTTCGACTTCACCCCGAAGATCAGATCGGTGACCGCCAGCCGGACCTGGACGTCGTCTTTCCCGCGTCCGCCGAAGGAGAGATCGAGGCAAGCTTTGATCTCGGCCGAAATGGCTTCCTTGCGCTGCCGGTTCCGGTAGTACTCCGAGTCCCCGTTCGAGTCGAGCATTTCGTCCGAGGACGCTACCGTGTCGAGCGTGACGAAGGCCATGGTTTTCTGCACGGCTGCGAAGTGTGGCTTCAGGTCGTCCCACACGTACTTGAAGTCGCCCGCGCGGTAGGAATCCCGGTCCGGCCAGCGAAACACTTTTCCGTTCAGTGCCCAGGTGCGGTCTTTGGTGACGGTCGCGCGATGGACCACGCGGCCTTCTTCCTCGAAGGTCTTGCCCTTGCGCACCCGCGGCCGCTGTTCGCGGAACATGCGGATGACCAGGTGCGGCTCATAGCCGAAGTTGTTGCGCTGGCCGCCAGCTTTCATGCCTTCGCCGGTTTTGATCGATTGCATCTTGCCGCTCTCGGTCAGAACCTGCTCGACGATGTCCTGGATGCGGCCGAGCACCAGGCAGTGCGGCTTCGCATTGAGGAAGTGCGCCACAAAGTCCGACCACATGTAGTTCAACTCCAGCCCCCAGTTGTCGGGCTTCGCTTTCTGCAAGGCGCGCACGATCTCAATCCAGGGCTTCGCGATTTCGACCGCCCACACACACGCGCCTTCCCGTTCCGCAAAGGCGAGATCGGCGAGCATGGCCTTGAAGGTGGGAATGGTGCGCTGCACCAGCTTGATTTTCTCGGCCTGAAAAATCACCGGGTCGAGAAACTGCCAGCCCAGCTCGGGATCGGTGACGTGGATGGGAGCGCCGCCGTGAAACTGCTTCGAGAGCGCGGCGGCTAACAGTCCGGCGGTGGTGGTTTTCCCGGTTCCCTGCTCGCCCATGAATCCCGTCTTGATGGGAATGATCTGGGCTTTCGCGGAAACCAGGTGCGGTTGAATGTTGTTGCCGTTAAGCGGCTGAGCGGTTGCCATTCTGATTCTCCTTTCGTTCACTCGAGCGGGAGAGGAACTCGATGTAATCGCGCGTGGCTTTCTGGTGGGAATCGACTGCCGGCTTCAGAATCCGGTAGGCGGTCTCATAGTCCTGGCATTCCCAGAATCGGATCGCGTTGATGGCGGCTCCGACCACGCGGGCGGCGGTGCGGTCCTTCTCTTTGAGTAAGTGGGTGAGGTTATCCACGCTCCGCCTCCAGCGCCTTCGCGACCAGGGCGTAGTGCTTCGTGCAGAACGGGAGATCAGCTTCGAGGCAGTGGACAGTTCCCTTCTCCGAGCACGGCTGCCCGTCGCAGGCTCCCCAGTGCGATTCCGGGTACTCGTAGGCGCACAGGGGGAGGATCGAGCGCTCGTAGGTCCGCGAGACGCGCTCGACGAACCGGTCGAGACACGCGGCCAGGTGGATGTGGAAATCTTCGGTGGAAGATGCTGCTAGAGTTTTCTGAGCCATCGGCGGCCTCCTTGATAGGTCGTTTGGTGGTTAGCTCCGGGTGGGTGTTCAAGCACTCACTCGGGGCGCTTCCGGGTTAGAGAACGTCCCAATCAACGCCGCCGCATTTCGGGCAGCGATCGTTGTAGTTTCCCTCGGGCGAGACTTTTCGCTTCTTGCCGCACTCGTTGCATTGCAGCGTGACCTTTGAAATTGAAACCCCCGCGGCCTTCCCGCTAGGCCGCCCGTCTCTGCTCATCGGCGCTGCTTCCGACTTGCCCGGTTTCCGGAGGACGGTGCAGGGGGTTGGTTGCTCTTCGGTCGTATCGGCAGCGCGATCTCGACCGACTGGCGGAACACTCGTTAAGAAGATTGCGTTCAACATGTCAATACTCTATACGTGGCCGCTACGTATGTCAACAACTTTATTGGACGTGTTTTCTAAGAGATACGAGGCCGTTACGTAAGATTCGCGGCGGCTTCGTATAAACTCCTCACCGTGACCACTCTTCGCGAGCATCTCGCCAAACTCGGCAAGAAGGGCGGCAAGGCTCGGGCAAAGAAGATGACGCCCGAACAGCGCAAGGAATCGGCACGGAAAGCCATCCAAGCGCGCTGGGCCAAACAGAAGAAAGAAAAGACGGGGGGATGACCACATGTTCGAAGGCTTGTTTCATCGGTTGGTCGTCCTGATCGTGCTGCTGATTTTCGGCGTTCCTTTCTTTTTAGTGTGCCGATTGCTTTGGCGCAAAGGAAGCAAGAAGGAGTAGGAAGAGAAAAACTCACTCATAAATTTCGGCCTCTTTCGTCCATTCTGACTATCAAGGAGTTAGAACCATGAGGTCTCACATGCTCGTTCCGCTCGCTCTCGCAGTGTTGCTCGGCCTTTGTTCGGCCCAGACCAACATCTGCGCACAATTCAACCGCGCGCCCGCCCCGATTCAGTACGGCTCGGGCTCGACCTACGAACACCTCTCCGGCAGCCACAACTGGGTTGCGCTGATGGGCGCGAACTGCACCTACAGCGGAACCAATCCCCAACAGGCTTGCACCATCACCGCCAATGCCTCCGCCTCTGCGTTGGTCGGCGAATCCGGCGCACTCTCGAACCTGGTCGAGATTCACGAAGTCAACAAACAGACCGCGCAGGGTGCGGGCTTTTCAAATGGTCCTGCCTTGTCGGTCGATTCAGAAGCAGCCGCGGCGGCGCGCGATTGTCCGCCGTGGGGCTGTGGAGTGAGTATTGGCATTACCGGCTCCGGTCTGGGGGGCGGGTTCAGCGTCTCCTTCCCCTCCGACGCGATCTTCGCCGACAAGCAGCATTACGCAGTGAGATGCGCAGGGCCGGTCTATGGCAGCGGTACGGGGGGCTGCGTGGGCGGAGTCGAGACGAAATGCGGCGGCGGCGGTGGCTCGCCCATCGTGATTGCCATGAAGCATCGGGCCGACGTGACCAAGCTTTTCTCGAACCCGAAAGAAGCCTGCGTGCGCTTCAACCTGCACAACGACAACAAACCTCCGTGCCTGTCCTGGCCGAAACGGGATTCGCGCGTGGCATTCCTGGTCTACGACCGCGATCACGATGGCGGCATAGTCGATTCGGGGGCGGAACTTTTCGGCACCTTCACCCCGCACGCCGATGGCGACTACCTGGGAGCCAAGGGCAAAGCCGACGTGAGCGGCTTCACTGCGCTCGCCTGGTTCGATCAGCCTCAGCAGGGCGGCAACCTCGATCTCGAAATCACGCCCAAGGACAAAGTCTGGCCACAGCTCAAATTGTGGTTTCCCGATCACTGTTGGGACCATCCAGACGAAGCCTGTGCGTCGATTCCCTCGGAGCTTCATTCGCTCGACTCCGAAGGCATTCACTCGCTTTCCCTGGTGGTCAGTCCCTCATGGGATGTCGATCCCTGGGGCAATCAATTCAAGTTCTACGCGCAAGTGAACCCGAAACCGCACGAGCTGCAGCAACCCGACGATGAGCTGAACGAGCGGCGGATGTGGGACGTGTGGCTGGCCGTGCGAAAATAGGGTCCTACAATCAGGGATAACTCTTCCAGGCGCGGACCATCACCGGCCTCCGCGCCTTTTTTGCGCCTCCGGAGCGCGCTAACACCTCGGTAACTTGCATTCCCGCCTGATGCTCGCAGAGAATCGCGCCTGGATACGAAGCCAAGGCTCCCCCTCGTTCTCCCACGTCGCCTCGCACGTCATAAATTTAAGCGGGGTCCGCTCAGTGCCGTAGTCCGTCTACTCTCTCCCAAATGGCAGCCAAAATCAGAATTCTGAGCTCATCCGGCGAGTTGCTGCGTCGTACCACGCGCGCTCGCGCCCTCCGTAAAGTCGAAAGCGGAACCCATGACTGGCTGAACGACCAGGCCATCGTGGAGGTGGTCGCGGAAGCCTCGCACTCCGACCCCAGACGCTTTTTCCGGTCCTCGCACTTTGTGCTCGACGAGCTGGACGGCGGGCCGATCCTGCCGCCGCGAGCGCCGGAGAATCTCCTGCTCTACTACCCGCACAGAGACCAAAGCTCGTATCAGTCCGCCAGTTAGTCTGATGCTCCACCTCTCCCCAACCGACGTCCGCGTGCTCGACCAGCTGGCCCTCGGCCGCAATCGTAAAGAAATCGCACGTGTGCTGGATTTCTCGGAGGGCTACGTCGAGCAGCGCTTCCAGTGGATTCAGGAAGTCTTCGGGCTGAAGAGCTTCGGCAAGAACGTCCGCATCCTGATGGCGCTGCGCTGGAAGGCACCGCTGTTCCGGATCGGACTCGAAGAGCTGGGCATCATGCCATGTTCGACCAAGACCCCACCGAAGAGAATCCCGTCCCCGGCGAGCTCGGTCTGCGCGAACGCCAGCTGAGGCGCAAGCGGTGAGCTGGTTCGAGCGTCATTTTGGTTTCCACGGGGCGTCGGTCTTGTTCGGGATCATGCTGGCGGCCATCGTGGCGATCGGCGTGATCGTGTGGCTGCTGAACTGGCTGGGCTGGTAGGCTGCGCGCCCTGTCCGAATTTGGGGAACTCGGACAAAAGTTGCTTCTTTCTTGCTTAAGCAAGTCATGCACGCCTTCGAAATCGACGAAGTTTTGAAGCTCCTCAAGACCGCGCGCGCTAAGTCGGAATCGGACTGGTTGATGATCTTGATGACCTTCCTTCATGCCCTGCGAGCGCACGAAGTTGTCGGCGGCTCTGTCACATGGAAGAACAAGAAAACAGGGAAGAAAAGCACAGTGCGCTACCCTGGATTGTCGGCCGAAAATGTCGTCGGAACGAAGCTCGTGGTCAGGCGCTTGAAGGGATCTCGCCCGGTCGAGGACGATCTCCTGGTGCACGAAAATCCGCTGCTGAATGAGCGCCCCGCGGTACTTGCTTTGTGTCGAAATACGCGCCCAAAGCAAAATCTGTTTCCGATCTCTGCGCGGACCTTCCAGCGCCGCATGCACTACTACGGCAAGCTCGCCGGATTGCCCGAACTTTACTGCCATCCGCACACGCTGAAGCATTCGGTTCTCACGTATCTCTCTGATCGCATGCCACTTGACAAGCTGCAAGATCGCTCCGGGCATGTGGAGCTAGGATCGCTGGGAATGTATCTGCACCCGAAGAAGGCCGTCACCGAGAAGCTGGTGAATGACGCTTTTGCCTCAATTTAAAAAGTTGCTTTTCTTGCTTTAGTTCCGACCCATAGGGATGGCCCACGGAGGCTCACGCAAACACCCGGCCGACTGCAAGTGCGGCAACTGCCCGAAGATGGGCCGGCCGAAGCAGGAACGGCCCACCAACGCGAACGTCGCCAGTAAGGTGCTCACGCAGGCGAAGGCCGAGCAGCTCTGGTTGGGCATGATTGACCTGGAGCGTCGACGTCTCGGTCTGAACAAAGATGGCTCGCTGAGTCAATCCGAACGCGGAGCGATCGACGGCCCCGACTACCAGGGCAAGTTCTCGATCATTCCCCTCACCAACGTGCTGCGCTATCTCGAAGACCGAGCCTACGGCCGGCCAGTTGACACCGTGAACCACCTGCACGACAAGCCGCTGGAGGTGAACATGACCGTCAGCTTGGCTGAGACCATTCAGAAAGCACGCAAGCGAGCTGAGTCGAAGTGATCTCAACGCAGGAACAAGCGATGCTGGCCGAGGACCTGGCGCGCTTCACGCACGATCCGCTGTCAGCCGTCCTCTACGGCTTCCCCTGGGGCGAGGGTGAGCTCGAGAAGCACGCCGGCCCGCGCAAGTGGCAAGCGCAGCTGCTCTCCGACATCCGCGACCACCTCTCGAACCCCGCGACGCGCTTTACGCCCTTCAAGGCAGCGGTATCGTCCGGGCACGGTATAGGGAAGTCGGCGGAAGTTGCTTTCATCATCTGGTGGGCGCTCTCGACCTTCGAAGACACCAAGATCATCGTCACCGCGAACACCAAAGGCCAGCTCGACACCAAAACCCAGCCCGAGGTGGCGAAGTGGTTTCGCCTGGCATTGAATTCCGACTGGTTCGATGTCAACGTGGCCTCGATCAAGATCGACGAGCCCGGCCACGAGCGCAACTGGCGCGCGGACTTCAATCCCTGGTCCGAGGAAAACTCTTCCGCCTTCGCCGGCGCGCACAACCAGGGCAAGCGCCTGGTCGTCATCATGGACGAGGCTTCCGAAATCGCCTCGGTGATCTCGGCCGAGGTCGGCCGAGGCGCCATGACCGACGCCGACACCGAGCTGCTCTGGTTTAAGTTTGGGAATCCGACCATCAACTCGGGCGACTTCTACGACTGCGTGCACGGCAACCAGCGGCACCGCTGGAAAACCTACGTCATCGACTCGCGCACCGTCGAAGGCACCAACAAAGAAGAAATTGCCGAGTGGGAGCAGGATTACGGCGAAGACTCAGACTTTTTTCGAGTACGCGTGCGCGGCCTTCCTCCGCGCGCTGCAAGTGGACAATTCATTGATCTTGAGACCATCCAGAACGCCCAGCGAAGACCTCTACACAATCTGCCGGATGATCCCCTC
The DNA here is from genome assembly GCA_035511455.1 of Candidatus Sulfotelmatobacter sp. GTDB lineage: Bacteria > Acidobacteriota > Terriglobia > Terriglobales > Acidobacteriaceae > Sulfotelmatobacter. The sequence goes on from DATKFH010000052.1 coordinate 36,466, forward strand.
GTTGCGGGCGTGGATTTCGCGTGGGGCGGCTCCGACGACAATGTCATCCGCTTCCGCAAAGGCAACGACGCGCGCTCGATCCCGCCGATCAAAATCAAAGGCGAGTTCACCCGCGACCCGGCCGTGATGACCGGCAAGCTGGCCGATGTGCTCTCGCGCAAATACAACGGCGAAAAGATTGCCATGCTGTTCTGCGATTCCGCCGGCATTGCCGGACCGGTGTTTCAGCGGCTGCGCACGCTCGGCTTCACGAACTTGATGGAAGTGAACTTCGGGCAGGACTCGACTGATCCGAAGTACGCCTATCGCCGCGATGAGATGTGGGGAAAGATGCGCGAGTGGCTGATGGAGGGCGGAGCCATCGACAAGGACCCCGGACTCGAGTCCGATCTGTCGAAGCCCATCCTGGTGAGTGATCGGCTGCAGCGTATCAAACTCGAGCCCAAAGACGTGATGCAAAAACGGCTGGCGAAGATGGGCGCTGAATCAAGTTCGCCCGACGATGGCGATGCACTGGCGCTCACCTTCGCGATGCCGGTCATGCCCCCGCGCAAGCAGCAAGAGTACGAACCCCCACCGCCGCGCCACGACAACGCCGGCTGGATGGCTTAGGAGAAACCATGGTAGGCAAAGCAATGCTGACTTCAAGCCCGAAAGAGCGCAAACCCCCGAAAGTTCTCGATCACCTGCGCGTCTATCCCCAGCAAGGCGAGGGCGAAGGCCACCTGATCGAGCACCACTTCACCCATTACGAACACCAACCGGAGCGCCACGTGTTCGCCTCCGAAGATGGCGCCGCTGCTCTGGCGCACATCGCCCAGCACGCCGGCATCAACACCGAGAAGCTTGACCTCGAGCACGAATCTGAGCCCGAGCACGGCGCCGAAGCAGTCGCACCCAAGAAGTAAACGAGATGCTCTGGCTGCTCTACTGGTTCATCGACGACGATGACGACGACGATTGGGAGCTCGCGTAAATGCCGAAATTCCTCGAAGACAAGCTGCGGGCCAATGTGCCCAAGGGAGTGGATCCCGATCGCTACGTCTATGGCGCAATGAACAACATGGGCGCCATGCGGGGCTCGAAGATCACCGCCAAGGGCCGGCGCATGGAAAAGAAGCACGCCGAAAAGCAGGCCTCGCGTCTGAAGATGGCTTCCCTGCTCCATCACTAAACTCTTATGCCGCGCGAACAAATCCCTTTCCAGCCTGCGCTCGACCGAGTCCTGGTTCGTCGCATGGAAAAGAGCGACGACAACGGCTTGGTGGTGATCCGCGAGAATCCGCACCTGGTCGATGTGGTCTCAAATCAGACGGACGGCAATCATGGAGACTATCGGCGCGTGCCCGTGCTCGGCATCGTGGTCGCAGTCGGCCCGGGGAAGTACAACCAGAAATTCAAATTTAAGCCGACCACAGTGAAGCCCGGCGAAGTCGTGATCTTCACCGAGTGGAACGATTGGGCGGATGCTCCGGAAGGCCTCTACCTGATCCGCGAAGCCGATATCTGGGGGCACTACGAAACCTAGTCTGATCAGCTCGCATCCCTTTCAGGCCGATTGCGTGTGCCCGAATTGCGCCGAGCATCGCACGGAGCGCCGCTACGGCGTCTATCGCGATTACATCAACTGGGCAAATGCGCCGCTGCTCGCGGGATTGCAGCGGGTCGAGCGCCCCGCTGTTGCTGGCGTCGACATTCCGTTCCCTGTATGGAAAAGCGCAAGCCTGCCCGTGAGCAAACACCACAAGCCGGAGCGCGTATTCCGCGTCGGAGCGGCTTCTTGGTTAGGCCATGCCTGAGCGCAAGCGCGACCACCGCGGCCGCTACATCGGGGAAAAGTCGCCCGAGGCCCGCAAGCGCGAGCAATTCCTGCAGTTGGCGCTCGAACGCTTCAAGCTGGCTGCCGACGCCGAGGCCCGCTGGCGCCGGGAAGCCCTCGAAGATTTCAACTTCTACCTGGGCGAGCAGTGGCCGCAAGACATCAAGACGCAGCGCGATCGCGATCGCAGACCGTGTTTGACGATCAACCGCCTCAAGCCCATGAAGCGCATCGTCTGCAACGAAATGCGCCAGCAGCGGCCCTCGATCCAGGTGAACCCGGTCGGGGACGGAGCGACGGTTGAGACTGCGCAGATCGAGCAAGGCATCATCCGCCACATCGAAGTGAACTCCGATGCGGAAGTGGCCTACGACACCGCCGACGACCACATGGTGATTGGCGGGCGCGGCTGGCTCGAGGCTTCCACGCGCTACCGGCCAGGGCGGACGATGTCGCAGGAGATCCACATCGGCGCCGCGACCAATCCCTTCATGCACTACACCGACCCGAACGCGGCCGAGCTCGATAAAAGCGATGCCAAGTGGCATTTCAAGATCTGGGACTACACCCGCGCCGAGTTCGAATCGAAGTACCCGGACTCGGAAGCCGCCTCGCTCTCGGATTTCCAGTCGGTGGGCGACAACGGCAAAGACTGGCTGCAAAAAGACGCCGTGCGCGTGGCCGAGTACTGGTACATCGAGTACGAAGACTCCACGCTCTACCAGCTCGAGGACGGCTCGATTGTCGAAGCACTCCCTGAAGGCGTGAACGAAGACGATGAAGGCGTGAGCGCGCGCCCTTGGGAGAAGCCGAAGTGCATGTGGTGCAAGATCACCGCGGTCGATGTGCTCGACGGGAACGATGACGCCACCGGCGGCCGCGAAACCGTCTGGGACTCGATTCCCAACATTCCGGTGATCGGCGAAGAGCTGGACGTGAACGGCAAGGTGCACATGTGCGGCATGGTGCGCGACGCCAAAGACCCGCAGCGCCAGTTCAACTACTGGGAGACGGCCGCGACCGAGATGATTGCGCTGGCCCCGAAAGCCCAGTGGAAAGGCTATGCGGAAGTCATCGAGGGTCACGAAGAAGAGTGGAAGAACGCGAACCGCACCAACTACTCGATTCTTACCGGCAAAGCCGTGGTCAAAGACAACCAGCTCCTGCCCCTGCCTGAACGCGACCAGGCCGAGCCTCCCATTCAAGCGATGGCGGCGATGCGGCAGTCGGGCGCCGCGAACCTCGAAGCTGTCACCGGAATTAACGACGCGGTGCTCGGCCGCATGAAGGCCGACGAATCCGGCAAAGCCGTACTCGCCCGGCAGAAGCAGGGCGATGTATCGAACCTCAACTACTCCGACAATTCCGCCCGCGCCAAGCGCCGTCTCGGCCGCCTGATTCTGCCCGCCATTCCCAAGGTCTATGACGTGCCGACCATCATGCGCATCGTCAACCCGGATGGAACCTCCGAGCACATCGTCACCCACTTGGGCGAGGACCAGCAGGCAGACGCGGCCGCGATGATGCAGCAGAACCCGGCCATCAAGAAAATCTTCGATCTCTCGGTGGGCACCTACGACGTCACCGTCTCGGTCGGGCCGAACTACCAGACCAAACGCCAGGAAGCGGTGGCCTCGATCATGGCGCTGATCCAGGCCGAGCCCGCGGTGCTCGCCCTGATTGGCGATCTCCTGGTCGGCAACATGGACTGGAACCAGGC
>DATKFH010000053.1:0-31391 GCA_035511455.1 Candidatus Sulfotelmatobacter sp.
TGCGACGAAGATACGCCTCGATTTGTGTTTTGCCTGCGTGTCTCGCCCAATCGGCCGGCGTAGCTCGCCAAAGAATGTCCTGCAAGTCCAATCGTGCACCGCGCTGGACGAGGAGCCGGACTACTTCCTCATGGCCGCGCCCGGCAGCTTGGTGCAGCGGCGTCGTGTGGGAATGGCCTCCCACCGGGTTGTATCGATTTGGATCTTCGCCCGCGTCAAGCAACAATCGGACGACCTCGACATGACCAGAATCCGCCGCCAAAGTAAGTGCCAAATGGCGGTCCTCACTGCTGGCGGCTGCAAGCAACCGACGGGCATCCTCGATGCGTCCGAGGGACGCCGCCACCGGCAAATCGATTGGAGCGCCGCGCTTGAGCAAGGCGTTCACTGCCTGGAGTTCACCGTGCAAGGCTGCCGCTTGTATGGCGCTGTTGGGCTCCGCTCCGTAATGACATAGGAGATCGATTAAAGGAAGTTGTGCGCGACATTCACGCGGCACACTTCCAGTCGAGACGAGCATGAGCGTCTCGTTCTTTGCGAATTGGCTGGGGCCGGCATCGAGAATGACCCTGGTAACCTCGACGATGTTCGCGGGTAGAGTGCCATGACGAACCGGATTCTCAGTGACGAATTCCAACAGCGTTGGATTCTGAAAATAGTTCCCGCCCTCGAAAACAACGTGCTGATGAACAAGATCTGGATGCTGATTCAAGTGGGCTTGCAGGCCGGCTACGTCACCTTTGTCGACGAGTTCGACGGCACGGCGAAATGTTGGATTTTCGATTCGCTGCTGGTGCGGTAAGTCCAAGCGATCGGAGACCGTTGGTTTTTCAATGTGGCGTTTCAGCCTCGCCCAGCTCGGAAATCCATATTCGCGGGCAACTGTGAGCTGCGCGTCACTGAGACTAAGGTGGGCGTCGAAGATTTCAGCGTCCGCAGAGCGACGGAAACGCGGGTGAAATTCCCTGATTCGCTGGGCTGCCCCCGGACTATGGGCGGCACGCTCTTTTAGCAAGTCCTTAGCTTGATACTTGAGATGATCGAGGTTCGGATTCGATGGCAGGGGTCTTACCGGCATGACGAACTTCCTTTCGTATGCCCGAGGTCCGCAGGTTATGGGCAGAAAGTCAGTTCGTGAAAACGAATTGTTGCGATCAGGTGGACTTCTGTCCTTTCCGCGGACCGGATGCGCCCTTTGCGCTTCGGAGATATTACCACGAGGGGAAGGGGGAGGCGTACCTGAGGGTCCCACCGAAGGCGGTTCTGTCAACCAGTGGCTTCCAATTCTTCGGCGATTTCGAGCATCTTGGTCACGCTGTTCCAATTTCGGGCCGTGCCGGTGGTCTTCAGCAGTCTTTCGACGGACGACCAGGGCAGCTTGCTCTTGCCGGCGCCGTTGGGAAAGTAGATGTACATTTCACGGCCCGTGAGATGAATTTCTTCCGGGTACTCTTTGAATTTGGCGAGGGTGGCGCCGGCGTCCGGCCCGGGTTCAGCGGTAAGGAAGGTAACTAGAATCTTACCTGGTTCGAGATCTTCGCGACCGGCGAAGGGACTTGCGGCGATGGCCCTTCGTAGTTCATCCGTGGTGCGGAGGACAACTTCCGGACGAAACTTGAATTCCCGCGCGATCGCATCCTGGATCTTCTTCGTCAGCGAAGCGATGCTCTTCTCTTTGGTTCGGAAGATCACGTTGCCACTCTGGACGTAGGTGCGAGGGTCCTCCAGTTTCAGGGATCCGCAGAGGGCGCGAAGGGCGTCCATCTTCATTCGGTTGTGGGGGCCGAGGTTGACACCACGGAGCATGCAGATAAGGACAGGCATAGCGGGGAGAAACCCCGAGGCATGATAACCGAGCAGAGCACGATTCTGCATTTCCGGCGTGGCCCGAACCAAGAAAAGCACTTTGAGCAGCCGCGCTATTCCCGGAGAATCGAGGAAAGTAGCGCAGCTAGTACGCTGGTCAGAGCTGCGCCCTCGTCGAAGACAGATCTTTGCTGGCTACCATTCAGGCCCTGTCGGGGAGAAGTGCATATGTCGGGACAAGTCGTTTTGTATTTCGAGGATCAAGCGGACGCGTTGCGTTTCGCCCTGGCCGCCGGTTCGGTGATGGCAGGAGATGGAGGCAAGTTCACCAGCGAGCTGGCCGAAGAAACTGCCCGCGCAAACCGAATTCGCCTGGACGCGGTCACTGGCGGAAATCTGAAGAAGCCGAATCCTGGGCGCGCGGCATAGATCCTCGGCACTCCTTAAGACTCTGTGTGACGGGGGTCGCTCTTTCGAGCGGCTGGTCGAACCAGGAAATCCTTGCGCCGTCCTACGCCGTGCCGGCGTTGGTGAACGCCTCGAGGGCGTCAGAGAGCGTGGGGAACATCAGGAAGATGCGCTCGACCTTGGTGATTTCGAAGACCTTCAGCACGCGCTTGTTCACGCCAGTGAGGGCCACGCGTCGCCCTGACTTCGCACACGACGTGTAAGCGCTGACCAGCGATCCCAGACCTGATGAATCGAGGTAGGGAACACCCGTAAAGTCGAGGATCATTGTGGGAGCGCCCTCGCGCCGCACCGCGTTTAGAAACGGCGGCACGTTCTCCATGGTCAACGGGCCACGGAGGCTCAACACGCCCCGATCCAGAACATCGATCTGCAATGGCTCGGTTGCCATGGAGCCAAGATTCTAGGCCAGATGGCAAGCGGGGTTCAACTGCCATGTGTACGAGAGAGATTCGTAGCATTACTTTGGGCACCGCCCGCGCTTTGTAATCTTTTTGTGTTTTCTTTCCGCGAGCGGTTGCAGACTGTTCGCCCGCAGTACTGTTCGCCCGCAGTTACGATGGCAGTAACGGCATGTGGGGAGAATGGTGATGGCAACAAGTGGAAATTCTTACCAGCGGCGCTCCTGCCAGCAATCCTAGCGGTCATTCCGGTGTATTCCAGACGCATCCCAAGGGAATTCAGGCGCGCCAACGATTGCTTCCGTCGACTGCCCCATGGGCTGCAACTTCTGCACGACCTCCGCGTTTTTCGGCGGCAAGGGGAAGTTCGTTAACTTCTTCGAGAGTGGTGACGAACTGTTTGAAGTCATGAACAGGATGGAAGCAGAGTTGGAACTGCATCATCACACACCCGACAACATTATGGCGGAAAACGAGCGAGCGGTTTCGCACGACACCGACTTCCACCAGTTCATGCTTTATACGCCGGTACCGGGAACTCCGCTGTATCAGCAGATGGCAGAAGAGGGAACGCCTACTGCGCAGTGTGGACTATGCTGACGTCCATGGGCAGTTCAAATTCAATTTCAAGCATGCGGCAATTTCGCGGGACGATTCCAAACGCTTCCTAGATTGGGCATTTTGGCGCGACTTCCAACTCAACGGGCCAAGCCTGTACCGTATCTCACGAACCTTAATGGCGGCCTGAAAGCGCCACAAAGACTGGCCGGATGCGCGCGTGCGGGAGCGGTTTGCGCGCGAGATGGGACGGCTGAGCGGCACATACAGCTCGGCGCTGTGGGCCATGGAACACCAGTTCAGAAGAGTGAATCGCAATGTGAGCGGGCAAATCCACGATCTGCGGCGGGAATTCACACAGGAGTCTGGACTCATGGCGCGCATGCTCCCAATCGTGCCGGGTCCGGTACGGCTATGGAGGACGCGAGGCGTGGAGAAACGGCTGGCGCGGGGAAAGACGTACGAGCCTCCAACGATCCTGGAGCGCAGCAACTGGATCGAGGCTTGAGCCCAGAGTGATTTCTTAGCACATGGCTGAAAATGCCGGAGGGAGGCTGATTTGAAACGGCACAGCCTATATAGCTCGCGGAAAGAGTCCCGCAGTAAGCATGACTGGGAAGGGCACGCGTTCTACTCGTGCCGTAAGTCACACCAAATCACTCTGGCTTCAGCCTCTGAGGAAAGCTCTTCTTGGCCCTAATGATTTTTTCGAGTCTGTTTAGGGGCGATACGCGTGCAACAATTGTGATCGAACACACTTGACCGCTGCCGCTGCGATCTTTGCCATCTCAAGGGCGGTAAGAGACTGCCACCAAGACTCCGCTGGCGATGACCATAAAGCCGACAGCGATGATGACAAGTAAGGTTCGGAGCCGGCTCGAGCATTTAATCGGGCGGATCGACTCTGGTCCAACCGTGGCGAGCGAGGAACAAAGCCCTGCCATCACTTCCCGGTAGACGTTCCAGAGAATTAGTGCGGGCGCTAAATATAGGAGAACCGCACAAATCGAGTAAACCACAATACTGGTTTCAAGTTTCTTCAGCAACGGACCCGAACGATGATCGAAAAGCAATGCCTGGGAGAGAGCAAAGGCGGCCACTGATCCCACAAGATTAATCAGCGCGCCGGCGACGGCGTATAGTTTGACCAGGGACGTGATCTTGTATTCGTCCGCGGCATCAACGTAGTAACCAGGGCGGCGTGGACCAAATGGAAGGAAGACGAGGCGTCCGCTCTCGTCCTTTCCGAACCGACCCCGAATGAGGTTGTCAAGCACTTCGGTAAACACTCCCATCACTCGCTCCTGAATGCGCACACCTAGGCCAAGGGTGCTGCGCCCAGCTTCGAGCCTACAGCCGGGGCAGCGGGCCGCAAGTAACGCAGGTAATTGGGCGAGCTGAGCAAATGGCCAAGGTCTTCCGAAATCAACGAGGATCAGGCTATGATCTGGACCTTCGGCGGAGTGCTCCAAGCTTGGTTGTGATCGAACTCTCGGGTTCGGTTGGAGCCTCTCTGGGGTTACCCCAGGGAAACGTGAAGAACACTGCATTCGTCGCGTGAGCGACACAGAGCGCCGGCGCGGAGAGCGTCTGCGCCGGATATTCGAGCAGATCCGATGGTCTTGATGGGTGCTGACCCTGTCCGATGCAGGCCTGCCTAAGGACAATTCGTTCCGGGAGTGGAACACTTATCCTGTGCGGCGTGCCGAGAGCATGGTCAGAATTTCCCGCAGTCCCTGGCGGATATGCTGAATCTCAGAGGGAGAGTGAGACGGGAACGGGATTGCACTCTGCGTCTTGTCGGACTTGTTTTCCGCGCGCAACTGCTGGCGCGCGCCCGAGATTGTGAATCCCTGTTCGTAGAGTAGTTGCTTGATGCGCAGCACGCTCTCTACATCGCGCTTGCGGTACATGCGCTGTCCGGTGCTGCTCTTGACCGGCCTCAGTTGCGGAAACTCAGATTCCCAGAAGCGCAGCACATAGGCGGGCAGGCGGCACAGGTTGGCCACTTCTCCGATGCGGAAGTAAAGTTTATCCGGAATCAGAACTTCGTCCGCTACGTGTTTGCCCGCGCTCTTATTTTTCTTGATCCTGGCAGCCATCGGATTCCGGCAACAGCCGTCTCTTTCCTTCATTGTGACACAGCTGCGGTGAGTGCAAAGAGATTTTCGCCGCCGCAGGTTCCCAAAGGAAAAGCCCCTTAAGAGGTGCTTCTCTTAAGAGGCCAGTGAAATTCGTGGTGTGTGCGAGGTATCGTCCCGCCGACGGTTAGTGTTTCTTCTTTTTTGCTTTCTTCTTCGTTGCCATGAAGGTTCCTCCGTGAACGATTTTCCCTTTCGCAAAGGTAGACGTGGGCCCGCGTACTTGGAACGACAACCCTACAAATAGTAGGGGAACACTCTCTGACCCAAGATATTGAGGCAGTATTAACAAAGTGTCAATAGAATTTTTGCAGTTTTTCGCGGATTTCTTGGGCGGCCGCTGGCTGGTCGTTGGCCGTTCGCCAAACCTCTGGCCTCGACACCGGCAAGACTGAGATTCGCTGGCGACCAACGCCAAACGACCAGCGACCGGTAGTACACTGCGCCTGATGCCGCGTGATCCGGTCGAACTGGAAATCTTCAAGAACCTGTACCACTCCATCGCTGAAGAAATGGGAGCGGCGCTGCGGCGCACGGCTTTCTCCCCTAATATCAAGGAGCGCCGCGACTATTCCTGCGCCGTGTTCGACGGCTCCGGCCACGTGATTGCGATGGGCGACCACATGCCGGTGCACCTGGGCTCCATGCCCATGTCGGTGCGGGCCGCGATGAATGCGGGCCCGATGGACCCGGGCGACGTGGTCATGCTCAACGATCCTTTTCGCGGCGGTACGCATCTGCCGGACATCACGCTGGTGGCGCCGGTGTATGTGGCGAGGTACCCGAAGAGGAGTGGCCGGCAGCAGTGCCCGCCCCACACGAGTCCGGATTTTTATGTCGCTTCGCGGGCTCATCACGCGGATGTGGGTGGGGCCTATCCGGGCTCGATGGGGCTCTGCCGCGAAATCTACCAGGAGGGCGTCCGGATTCCACCCGTGAAACTGATGTCGGGCGGCCGGATGAATCGCGATGTACTCGCCATGCTGCTCAACAACGTGCGCACACCGGCGGAGCGCGAGGGCGACCTGGGCGCACAAATCGCGGCCTGCCACACCGGTGCCGAGCGGCTGCGGGAAGTCTGCGCACGCTACGGCGTCGAGCGCGCCCGGCGCGCGGCCGGAGAACTGCAGGATTATGCCGAAGAATTGATGAGGGCTTTCCTAGGAGATGTGCCGGCGGGTGAATATCAGGCTGAGGATTTTCTGGATGGGGATGGGATCAGCGACCGGCCCGTAAAGATTACGGTGACGGTGAAGGTCCGCCATGATACCGGCGCTCCTCGCGGGCGGGGGCGCCCGCGCCACATGATCACGGTAGATTTTACGGGGAGTGATCCGCAGGTAGAAGGCAGCGTAAACGCGGTGGCGGCGATCACCTACTCTGCCTGCTTCTACGTCTTTCGTTGTCTGCTGGCGGAGGACGTTCCTGCGGCCGCCGGGTTGATGCGGCCGTTTGAGGTGACTGCGCCGGAAGGAACCATCGTCAATGCGCGGCCGCCGGCGGCGGTAGCGGGGGGAAACGTTGAAACCTCGCAGCGCATCGTTGATGTATTGCTGCGGGCCCTGGCTCGGGCGATTCCGGGTCGCATTCCCGCGGCGGCTTCCGGCACCATGAACAATTTGACTATTGGTGGCACCGATCCGCGCACCGGCGAGCCCTTCGCTTACTACGAGACGGTCGCCGGCGGCATGGGAGCGCGGCCCGGCAAGCCGGGCGTCTCGGGCGTGCACACGCATATGACGAATTCGCTGAACACTCCGGCGGAGGCGCTGGAATATGCGTATCCACTGCGTGTGCGGCAATACTCGTTACGCTCAGATAGCGGCGGAGATGGCCGGTTTCGAGGCGGGGACGGGATTGTTCGCGAGATTGAAGTCCTCACCGACTGCGATGTAACCCTTCTGGCAGACCGGCGTTCGCGCGGGCCGTGGGCATTGGCCCAAGGAGTGGAAGGCGCGCCGGGAAGGGCTTTCATCACCCGCCGCGACGGTTCGGTGGAACAGATGCCGGGCAAGTTCAGCGCTCGCTTGCGCAAAGGCGAACGCGTAAGGATTGAGACGCCGGGTGGCGGAGGGTGGGGCAGAGCAACTGGTGGAGTTTGCGATTCAAACTAGATTCGTCGGAGATGGCCGATGGCATTCGAAGTGAGTACTCACTATCTGGAGGAAGCCCGCCGCCAAATGCGGGGACACAAGCACATGGGCGAGGGCGCGATGGCGCAACTCAAAGATGAAGATTTCTTCGTCACGCTCGACCGGGAGTCGAACTCGGTTGCGATCCTGGTCAAGCACCTGGCCGGCAACATGCGCTCTCGCTTCACCGACTTCCTGACCAGCGACGGTGAGAAGCCTGACCGCTTTCGCGATCAGGAATTCGAACTGACTCCCACGACCACTCGCGCCGACGTCATGAAATGGTGGGAAGAAGGATGGGCTCGCGTCTTTGCTGCGATTGACCCGCTCAAGCCCGAGCACGTGATGCGCATCGTGCCCATTCGCGGCGAGCCGCACACGGTGCTGCAGGCCGTCAACCGGCAAATCGCTCACTACGCGCAACACATCGGGCAGATCGTCTTTCTGGCCAAGCATCTCCGGTCGAGTGAGTGGAAGACTTTGAGTATTCCGCGCGGAAGGTCGGAGGAGTTTAAGAAGGTCGTTCCGAAGACTGCCCGACCAGCGAGTTAGGGCATTGCGTCAGTAAGCTTTCTCATTTACCTGGCGGCATCAAGTCGTAGTTTTTCCGCAAATCCGCATTTGCCTCGGCAGCCTCTCCGACGGGCGATCGATCTTCGTGGAATACCTGCTTCAGCGCTGAGCCCTAGACGCACCCGGCACCGGTCGACCGCTCTTGGAACCTCCGATCGAGTGCTGTGTAGGTAACCAACGAAGATTGTTTTGGTGTTTTGTTCAGGCGCTTCAGTGGTGTATCTTGCTGGGTTCCTCTTCTGCACGGAGTTGAGGAGCGAACGAGGGTGTGGTGCAGTCGGTCGACGGCCTAAGGATTCCACGAAAATTGCAGTTGAATGTTCTAGCGGCGTTGCTGGCCGCGACGCCGTTCGCATGGAGCGCTCCTGCGGGCCAATCCGAAGTCCCGGCGCGGGGCGCGCAGGAGCAGGACCCTCAGGAAGCGGGACGGGCCCCGCAAGTCGGCGCTCCGGCGATTACGATTCCGCGCCTGCGGAGCGCCCCCACGCTCGAAGATTTCCCCGGCATGCAGCCGCACGGGGAAGCCGCCCTGCAAATGGCCAAGGTAAGCGGATTCACGCAGCGCAATCCGCACGATGGCGAGAGCGTTTCCGAGCCCACCGAAGCCTACCTGGGCTATGACCAGAAGAATCTCTATGTGGTCTTTGTCTGTTTTGACGACCCGCAGCAAGTACGCGCCCGCATGTCGCGGCGGGAAGATATTTACGACGACGACCAGGTCGAGATCATGCTTGATACTTATCACGATCGCCGCCGCGCGTACGCTTTTCAAACCACGCCCCTCGGCGTGCAGTGGGACGCGATCTGGACCGAGGCCTCGCGCGAGGAGCAGACCAGCGGCCATTTCGATACGTCGTTTGACACCGTCTGGGACTCGCGAGGCAAAGTGACCGACCGCGGCTTCGTGGTGTGGATGGCGATTCCCTTCAAGAGCCTGCGTTTCCCGGCGACCAGGCAGCAGGTCTGGGGCGTCATTCTGTATCGCGGCATCACGCGCAAGACCGAAGACTCCTTCTGGCCCCGCGTTTCCTACCAGGTAGAAGGCCGCATGGGCCAGGCCGCGACGCTGTACGGCCTGGAAGGAATCTCGCCGGGGCACGACATCGAACTGCTGCCCTACGGTCTCATGCGCGGCTTTCGGGCGCTGGATACGCGCGATCCCGGCAATCCTTTTTTTCAAAAAGCCACGGCGCAAGGCCAGCCCGGCATGGACGCGAAATTCGTTTTTCGGGACCACTTCACGCTCGATCTGACCGCGAACCCCGACTTCAGCCAGGTGGAGTCGGAAGATCCGCAGATTACGGTGAACCAACGTTACGCCGTGTACTTCCCTGAAAAGCGCCCGTTTTTTCTCGAGAACGAGGACTTCTTCCGGACTCCCCTGGACTTGTTGTTCACGCGCAGCATCGGTGATCCGTCGGCGGGAATCCGCCTCACCGGAAAGGACGGACCCTATTCGGTCGGTCTGTTAGCGACTGACGATCGCAGCCCTGGCCTGGCCGTGCCTGATTTCTCCCAGTTCTCCGGCATTCGCTCGTACTTCACGGTCGCGCGCGCGAGCCGCGACATCTTCCGGCAGTCCAGCGTGGGAGTGCTCTATGCCGGTTGGGAGTGCCCGACGACCGGCGAGTTCAACCGCATCGGCGGCGCCGACACGCACCTGAAATTCAATCCCAATTGGACGCTCGACGGGCAGGCGGTGACCAGCTCCACCAAGCTGAATCTGAATTGCGAGGCGAATCTTTATCCGTTCAGTTCGGGGAATCGTGGGAACGGCAGCTACTACTCGGGCCCGGCGGAAAAGCTCGAACTGCGGCGCGATGGCCTGCATTTTACCTACGACGGTGTCTACAACGACATCAGTCCGGGCTTCGTCACCATCCCCGGATTCATCAATCGCGTCGACATCCGCGAGACCACGCAGGAAGTGGACTATCGCTTTCGCCCAAAAAAGGGATGGATCGTCGACTGGGGTCCGACGCTCGTCACGCGATACGACTTCGACCACACCGGCCTGCGCCTCGACACCGACTACTCCCCGTACTTTGCCATTCAGGGGCGAGGACAGACGATCATTTATCTCAGGCCTTACGAAGAGACTCGAGAGCGTCTGCGTCCGCAAGATTTTTGTTTCTTAGGCTTCTCTACCTATTGTCCGACCCCCAACCCCGGGAATATCGACTACCACGAGCGCACCAGCGGCGCCTCGTTTCAGACCAGTTATTTCAAGAAAGCTACAATCCTTGCGACCTATGCCTGGGGAGACGGAGTGAATTTCGTCGCCCTGCCGCCTGCGCAAGGAGCGGCACCCGCCCCATTCAACCAGCCCTACGTCGCACGCCAGGACACCGCTTCCGCCTCGCTGACCCTGCGCCCGATCAAACCGCTCAAGATCGAGAACACCTATCTGTTCGACCGACTGCGGGCAACCAACGCTACTTATCTGTCCGTGCAATCGCAAACTCCTGGCGCCGGCCGCGGCATTTTCAACGACCACATTCTGCGCAGCAAGTGGAACTGGCAGTTCACGCCGCAACTCTCAATGCGCGTCATTCTGCAATACAACGCGCTGCTGGCGGGGACGCCGGGGATCGGTTCTCCCTACACCTACCTGCCGACCTCCAGGCAATTCAACGCTGACTTCCTGGTCACCTACCTCGTGCATCCTGGCACGGCAATCTACGTGGGCTATAACAGCGACCTGCAGAATCTGGCCCTAGCCCCCGAGATGCCACCCGTGCCCGGCTTCGTCACGAACACGGCGAAGGGATACCTCAACGACAGCCGCCAGTTCTTTGTGAAGGTCAGCTATTTGTTCAGGTTCTGAAAGCTGTCAGCTCTGCCGTCAGCTTTCAGCTTCAAAGTAGAGATCCCGTCCTTTGCTGATAGATGAGAGATGATGGCTGAAAGCTCGTAGGGATTGCTGAATCCCGCATGCATCCGGTAGAATCTAATGATCTGAACCGAGGTAGGGACCTATGAAAGCGGCTATTCATCCTGCATACAACGAAGTACGCGTGCATTGCGCGTGCGGCAACACGTTTATGACGCGGTCGACCCACAAGGGCGACATCGCGGTCGAAATTTGCTCGAACTGTCATCCATTCTTCACCGGTAAGCAGAAGCTGATGGACACCGCCGGACGCGTGGAGCGGTTCCGCCGCAAATACGCCAAGAAGGACGCGGCAGCGACACCGGCGAAGAGCTAAGAGCCTTCGTCACGGGTTCGCACGGATAGATCTAGACAACAAGCCCTCGCTGCGGCGGGGGCTTCGTTTTGCGCCGCCGGGTAGAATAAGACGGTGAAGAAGTTCTGGGACAACTCGTGTGGGAGACTGGCTGCTGACGCGGGCGAGAGCGCCCGCACCACACGGGTTGTGCCCGCTTCGCTCTCGATCGGCAGTGTCACCATCGCCCCGGCGACGGTGCTTGCACCCATGGCTGGCGTCACTGACACCGTCTTCCGCCGTTTCATTCGTAATCTCGGGGGATGCGGCCTGATCATGACCGAATTCACTTCGGCCGACGGTGTACTTCGCAAGAAGGACCAAAAAGCGAAGCGCTATCTCCATTTCTACGAAGACGAGCACCCGATTTCTGCGCAGCTTTTCGGCAGCGATCCGCGGGTGATGGCCGAGGCCGCCCGCATGGTCGAGGGCCTGGGCTTCGACCTGGTCGACCTCAACTTAGGATGTCCCGCGAAGAAGGTCGTCAAGTGCAACGGAGGCTCGGGCCTGCTGCGTGATCTTCCGGCAATCGGCAAGATTTTCGAAGCAGTGCGAGCCGCGGTGAAGATCCCCTTCACCGTGAAATTCCGCGCGGGATGGAACGACGAAGAAATCGTCTGCGTCGAGTTGGCGCGCATGGCGGAAGCCTGCGGCCTGGCTGCCGTGGCGCTGCACGCGCGTACGCGCGAGATGGGCTATAGCGGAAATGCCCGCTGGGAATGGATCGCCGCCGTGAAGGATGCGGTGAAGATTCCAGTCATCGGCAACGGCGACATCCGCAGCCCCGAAGATGCCTGCGCCATGGTCACGCAGACCGGCTGCGACGCCGTCATGATCGGTCGCACCGCCCCCTCGAACCCTTGGATCTTCCGGCAGATCGAGCAGCATTGCGGCGAGGGCTCCGGACCCGGCGGTGCCCATGTGGGGCCGGGTCTTCGACCCGGCCAGCCCCAGCAAAGCTCGGCTGCTTTTCCTGGCCAGGATTTGGACTCTAGCGGCATCGACCCAACCGGGCTTCGCCCGGCCCGACCGGGTCACAGACCCGGCCCCACACTCTATGACGAGCCCTCGGAGGCCGATCGCTATCAGATGATCCGTACCTACTTCAAGATGCTCATTGAAGAAGAACTCCCCGACGCCGTCGGCAAGATGAAGCAGTTTGCCTCCTGGTTCACCCACGGCGTCCCCGGCGGCGCAGGCCTGCGCAAGGCAATCTACGAGTCGAAGAGCGCGGCGGAGATTCTGGCGAGAGTAGAAGATTTCTTTGAAGCGAGGTTGTGTGGCGAGGGCGCTCTCGCCCGCGAAGGCTGAAGGCGGTTGTGAACGCGGACTAGACCCCTCGCGCCACCATCTTTCCCGCTTCATCCTTCTTCACGAAGGCCCACGGCGTCTTCGCATCGTGGGTGAAGACGGTCAGCCACTTCTCCGGGATCGACTGCGCGTAGTACTTCTTCTTGCTCTCAATGGTGTCGAGCGGATAGAGATCGAAACCCATACCCCAGGTGATATCGATGTGTGCCGTCGTGGGGATCAGGTCGGAGATGTAGCAGGCTGTCAGCCCCCGGCTCTGCACCAGCACCGCCTGCATGTGCGCCGTGTGGCCGGGGAACGTCTTCACCGAAATGCCAGGCACAATTTCTTCGCCGCCTTTCAGCAGCCTCATCTGGCCGCTTTCGACCAGCGGGTCGTAGTTTTCCGGAAGGTAGCTGATGGCATCGCGTTCGCTGGGACGGCGGCCGTATTGCCACTCTCCTTCGGGCGCGTAGTACCGGGCGCGCGGAAAGGCCGGCACGATCTTGCCGCTGCTGTCGCGCACCGTGTTCCACCCGCAGTGGTCGAAGTGAAGATGCGTGTTGATGACGATGTCTACATCTCCGGGCGAGGTGCCGGCGGCCGCCAGATTGTCGAGCAACTTGGCAGGCTGGCCATAGAACTTGATCATGCGCTCCGACAGCTTATTCCCCATGCCGGTTTCGACCAGCACGTTGTGACTGCCCGTGCGGATGAACAGCGAGTTGAGTCCGGCTGTGACGTAGTTCCGCTCGTCGGCAGCGACCTTGCGTGACCACATCACCTTGGGAATCACTCCGAAGAATGCCCCTCCGTCGAGCGGATAGGTTCCGTCGGAAAAAACGCTGAGTTCGAAGTTGCCGAGGGTGAGCTGGTGCATGAAGTTAGTGTGCCATAGAGAACCGTTTGCCACGGATTTCCACGGATTCTCGCGGATAACTCTGAATAGGTGCATCCGTGGAAATCCGCGAGATTCGTGCTTGCTTTTGTTAGTCTTTTTCTCGTGCTGCGGCCGGCGGGCGTTGCTGCCATTTCAATCCTCTTCTTTGCGGCTGCGATCTATCTCTGCGCAGTGATGCTGCTCGCGTCCGGCGCAATCTCGATGATGAGCGGAGCGCCGCTCATGTATGGACTGGAACCAGCCGGACCGTACATGGCGCTGCTCGTCGGTTGTGGTTGGGCGCTGGTCGCGTGGACACTGTTCCGCCCGCAGAATTGGGCCCGTTGGGCCGCAATGCTGGTGATGACTCTGGGAATCGCGTGGCTGGTACCGAAGATCTCGGCGGCGGAGATTGGCTGGCCGCTGCGGTGGTACGGACTGCAGATCGCGCAGATCGACGAAGCGGTTACCAAGCTGATCGGCGACCACGCAATTCGTCCTACGATAGTCGTGGACCTCGACAGCACCCATCATCGGGATTACCAATATTCTCCTTACGCAAGTTCGTCACCGACCCGGCAGCACCAGAACCGATCGGACAGCAACTTCCGCGCTTTTTCGCAGATGAAGTCATGCCATTTGTTTCCGCACTTTATCGAGTGTGCGATGAAGCAGCTCACACTGCTCTTGGAGGAGTTCCGTTAGGTGGTGCCGCAGCGTTGTATGTGGCCCTCCGCCGCCCCGATCTCTTCGGACTGGCGCTCCTTCAAAGTCCAACGTTGCTATTGGGCAACGGTCAGTCCTTGCGCGATACAACTCTACTGGCACGCGGGCCAGATCGAGTGGCGATAGGCGTTGGCACAGCAGAGTTGGATTTTCCAAATATCGAACAGTGGCTCGCCCCCAAGGGGCTCACGCGGGCGGAAGTGGAGTCCGGTATGGTAGAGATGGCGCAGTCCCTGGCATCCAATCTGAAGGGCGCCTACATCAATCACCCAAAGGTGTTGCTAGTCATCGAGCCCAAAGCGAATCACAGTTCCGTGTTTTGGGCTCACCGCATGCCAGAGGCGATCAAATTCTTCTTCGCAGACTCCGGCAGCAGATAGCAGTGTTCTTGACGTTAACCAATCGCGTTACTATTGCGAACTGTTGAAGGTCATGTCAGCGACGCTGAGATCTCGGTTCAACCTGACCACGGCAAAAGGAGAATATTGTTCTCTGCTACTTGCAAATTCAAAACCCATGTCCTTAAACCGCACAACGTATCCGCGCTCCCCCGCCTCCAGTGGTTCGGTCTCAGTGATGGGAAAGTGCGCCCAATTCATATATGCGCGTCCCAGAGAGCTGCTTTTCGCCGCAATGGTTGCCGCGGTTTCCTTCGACTTGTAGCGGATCCGTGTCTCGATTCGCGGATCAAGGTTACCATTCCAAGAATCGACCTGCGCGGCAGTAATCGATCTCGCCGTTTCCACAAGACCGGTCCAAACAAACGGATTCCACCAAAGAGAAAGGGCTGAAACACGGACAGGTACTCCGCCGTCGTATTGGTGGGCTTCGAGAACGTGGAGAGCCCTCCGATGCTCATGGTCGCGAACACCACAAATGCCGAATACGCCGATCAACGCAAAGCTGGCCGCTAAGCGTCCACGAGGAGTCTTGATGGCGGGACTAAATTCCTCGGCCATCAGTCCAGCAAATAGTGATAGCAGTAGTCCTCCGAACAGGAACACAGTGACAAGAGGGTCGGTAATGCAGGTGATATCCCACGAATACCATCTGTCGGAAAAGGGCCAATACGGACGAACTCCGTAATTGTCGGTGAAATCGAGCAGGATGTGACTCAGCCCTCCCAGATAGGAGAAGCAGAGCAGCCACCCCCACCGTAGCGCTTGGTTGGGGGCTTCACCCCAGCGTCCACCAAAGCGCCGGACCACGTAGATGAAACATACCACGGCGGCCGAAACCAAGAAAACACCGGCAAAGGAGTGAGTAAAGCCGCGGTCATGCACAAATCCGGAGACGGGACCCTTTAGTCTTGCCAGCACGTCGAGGTCAGGAGCTTCAGCAGCCATTATGACGGCTAGTGTAGCGAGCGCCGTCTTGCGATTGAGCCCGGCTCGTGCGATACACGCACCGGCTAGCACATGAGTGACGGGGTCCACGTGATCCTTCCGGAAGCAATGCTAGTGACGTCAGGGTCCCGGCATCAACGGGAATCAGTCAATTGGTGAAAAACCGCATAACACCCATGCAGTCGTTTTTGAGTGGCGATCACCCCGATGCTCAACAGTCAATGCCCAAACCCGTCAGTTAAGTTACACTCAGTTCATGCCCCCTTCCTTTCGGAGCGTGCTTCTCACATCGTGGCTGCTCGTGCTCTTGCTCCTGACTGGGTGCAACACGCTGAACCCCCTCTGCGGTAGCGCTCGCCCCGTACCCATCCTCGACTCGATCTCTCCGGCAACGATGGTTTTCGCAAAATTGCCGCCCAGCTTCGTCCTCACTGCTACGGGCAGCCATTTCGTTTCCTCCTCCGTTGTGGTCTTCAATGGCGCTGCCCTCGTCACCACCGTGACCAGCAGTTCCCAGCTCACGGTCAGCATCACATCCTCCATGATCGCTGGTCCTGGAAGCTTCAAGGTCGTCGTGCAGACCCCCGCCGGCAATAGCGGCAACCTGGGTTGCTCGAGCGGCGGCACCAGCAACACCCAGCTCCTCACCGTCAATTGACCGCTTGCAAGCGGACTCCTCCAACGAGAGTTTTCCAACCGTCAACCCTAGCCAAACATATTTGAAATTTTCGAACTAACCGGCTCGCGCAATCTTCTGGGTAGGATAGCCGAGGATCGCTCTGACCCGTCTGGAATCACGGTCGGTATAGATGAAGGCAGCTCCCTCGATGCGGTAGTGGCCCTTCCATCCGATGGCGAAGCTGGTGTCAGTCTCCTCCAGATGAAGCGGCTCCGGATCACCATCCCGAGCCAGCGGCGCAGCCAGTTGATCGGCGACGTCCAGCAACCAGGCGTCTCCGGTATCGGTGGAAAACAGGATCAGTTGACCGAGAGTAACTACCCGCCCATCATGCTCGGCAGCCTTGTTCTGGATGTAACGAACTTCCTCCGCCAAGCGGAAGCCTTTCCCCTCGACCGGTTGCTTTCCCGATCCGCGCTTCATGGTTCTGGCCTCTCCTCTCGGTTCTCCTCGGTGCTTCCTGGCGAGTATAGTGCGGGACCATGGAAGAGTTCACGCAGTTATTCGGAAACCTGCTGGCCTTCGTCTATCACTGCTTCGACCGCATCGTCATTCACGGCTACTTGAGCGGTCTGTCTCGACCCGAGCAGGTGGTGTATTTCGTCCGTCAGGTTCTGGGCCTCCCCGTGGTGAACAAAGAAGTGCTCAGCCAACGCACCGGGGATTACCGGGACTGGGTGGAAGCCTACGCCCGCAACCATCAGCTCCCTATTGAGTGGGCGGAAAGGGAGTGCGCAAAGAAGATTACGTGTCCCCCCGCCTGCATCGTCTGATCAAGAACAATGCCTACGGGGTCTATTTCATCTTCAAGAGCATGGAACAGGGTCGGACCTTCCGCATCAGCGTCCCGAAATATCCCACTCCCGATCCCAACTATCGCACCCTGGCCCACCAGCGCAGCCGTTTCACGCACTACTACTTCTATATCCGGGATGAGGTTCTGGGACCGATCGTGCTGCGCCTAGCCTCCTTCTTTCCCTTTCACGCCACCTACTGGCTCAACGGCCACTCCTTCATGGAGCAGGAGCTCAATCGATTTCGCATCGGCTTCCATAAGAGTGACAACGCCTTTCTCGCCGTCGACGACGTGGCTGCTCTGCAGGCAGCGGCGGATCGACTGAGCCCGCAGATCATCCGCAAACAGCTGGATTACTGGACCTTCCTGTTGGGCCCGAAGTTCTCCAAAAAAGAACGCCGCCAGATGAACCTGTCCCGCTTCTACGCCATCACTCAGATTGAGTATTGCCGCAACTTTATTTTTAAGCGCCACTTTCCCATTCACAAGATCTTCGAGCGCAGCTGCGAGATCGGCTTGTGGCGCCTCACCGCCAACCGCATTAGTGAGATCTTCGGCGTCCGGCTGAACAAGAGGCTACGGGGAAAGCTGGCCACCGTCCTCGATCAGATCGAGCATGGCCATCACGTCTTCCGCGCCTACTGGAAAAACGCGTTTCTCAAACAATACGAAAAGTTCGCCCGCTTCCTGCGCAATGAACTTTGTTCCAATAATCTGCACGACTTTGGTCTGAAGAAGGGACTCGATCATCTGGACGCCGTGCGCACCCGATTCCAGACCATTACCGACCGCTTTGCCAGCTTCCAGGCCCAGGGCCTCAATGTCCACGTCGACTTCCCACTGCTGCAGCGCTTGCCCCTGCCCCTCACCGTCGGCTCGGTCCGCTATCCCGGAATCAAGATCCACGACACCCGCATCATCCGTTCACTCGAGGTTTTGCTCCATAGCGGCAATACCGTCGGCGGTTGGTCCGCAAAACAGATCCACCAAGCCGTCCTCACCACCTTCCAGCTCTCACCCAAAACCTACAGCCTCAACCAGCTCCGCTACGATCTGCGCAAACTCAGGGGCACGGTCTGCTGCAACGCGATGGCTCCCGCTATGCCTACCGGCTCACTCCAAAAGGCGTTCAGGTCGCACTCCAGTTTCTGTTCTTCCACCAGCGCCTCTGCGGTCCCTTGGCCAACAGCCGCTTTCACCACACTCCCAACCCAGCTCACGCTCCCGACAGCAAACTCGAGCTTGCCTATTACAAAGCCGACAAGGCCATCCAAAACATCGTCGACTTACTCGCCGCTGCATAATGTTACAGATTCAATTGTTGAAGTATTCTTGTTTAAGATCTTTGATCCAAGAATCTAGGATGGCATCCTTAGTTGCATTGACAACGGCGGGGAAAAGTACACCATGAAGGATTCGGCCTGCGACGAAACCCGATTGGAAAAACCACGGCTTGCGTATCATTCGCAGCGGCGAGTTGGATACGAACACTCCGCAGACCCCCGGTATGACGCGCGCCGAAGCCATCTCGCGGGCCCGGGTCGGCGCGCAAAAGCTCTGGGCGGGAACGGTGGTGGTCCAGCCCATTGCCAAGACCGGGCCTCATCATCATGGGGAACTGGAAACCGTGATTTATGTCGTACGGGGCCGAGCGCGCTTTCGCTGGGGGGATCATTTGGAATTCGTCGATGAGGCTGGTCCGGGTGACTTCGTCTACGTTCCTCCTTACGTTCCCCATCAGGAGCTGAACGCGCGTAGGGACGAGCCGGTGGAGGCAGTGATCGTGCGCAGCGGCCAGGAGCCCGTCGTGATCAATTTGGATATTCCAAGTCCGGAGGATGCTCCGAACACTCCCCCGGACGACCCGTTCCACTCCGGGAATCATCCCGAAAAGAGCCCGCCCAATCACTGAAGTCTTCTTCCGCCGCATGCTATACAAAAAATGGTTTCTCCTTATTCGGCATTCTGCGGAGAAGCTTTCCGGCCGCGCGCGCCTAGGACCGCGCCTTCCGGCACTTCGCCGCGGAGTTTCCCGCCTCGCGTCCGGCTAGCGTGCATCGGGCCGCCCCTCCGAGCTTCAATCCGCTGGCAGGACGACCTTATGACATCGACGCGCATTGTTTTTCTTTTGTTTTCGTGTTCGCGATCATCGTAATGCTCATCGCTCTGGTGCCCATCTGCCATACCGCGCAGGCCTCCGCCACAGGGGCGATTCGGGGGGACCGTTGTGGACTCCAGCGGGAGTCGGATGGCGCAGGCTTCGATCGTGGTGGTCAACACGGCTACGGGCACGCGATACACGGTCACCAGCGACAGCGAAGGTCGCTTCGCGCTCGAACATCGTTCGTTCGGGGCGTCGAATCCCTTTCTCGCTTTCCATTCCACGGGCTCGATCTTTCAGTATGGCTTCTATCCCCGGCCGCCGTGCATCAATCCGCTGGGAAGGCCATCGCTCAACTTGGCGCCATCAACGAATTACAGAGCGCCGCCTCCAGCAACTACAACGGCGTGACGCTCTCGCTCAATCGCCGCGTCGCTCGCGGGGCTTATCTGCGGCTCTCCTGTACCTATGCCCGCGCGATCGACGACTGACAAGACGCCCTTGTCGCCGGCCAACCCGCGACCGTGCAGAATTCCTAAAGTCCCACTGCCGAGCGCGGGCCCAGCGTGACCGACCAGCGCCATCGCATGGTCGTGGCACTCTCCGCCGAGCCGCGGCCCTTTCACCGCGGCCATGAACTCCTGGGACACTTGTTCAACGACTGGAAGATCTCGAGCGTAGTGAACTACGGCGCCGGACGCCAGTGAAATACCACGCTGTCGGGCGACCCCAACCAAGACGGCAACGACGTAAACGACCGTCTTCCTGGATACAGCCGCAACGCCTTTACCGGGACCCGACTCTGAGACCACCGACCTCCGCCTCACAAAAGGGTCCGCGTGACCGAACGCTACCAGCTGAACCTGATGGCCGAGTCCTTTAACCTGTTCAACCGCGACAACCAGCACGTCGCCATCACTTCGAAGGGGCTGGTGGCCACGTCCTCCACCTTTGTGCAGAGTTCGGTCACCAACGGCTGGGCGACTTACCCGGGCTATTATCAGTTACCCGGCAACTTCATGAAGCCCAATGCCGCTTAGCATCACGGCAGCTTCAGCTGTCGCTGAAGTTTGTGTTCTGAGTTTCTGGAAGTGCCCTCAAGAAAAAGAAGCAGGGGCACTCTGGGTGCCCCTGGCCTTTCTTCCTTTGGCGTGGACAAGCTATCGGACTGTAACCATCACAGGCACGGTGTGGGTGATCGCACCCGACATCCCCGTCACCATCAGGGTGACCTGATTGTTGGTTGGTGTCTGGTGGTTGGAGTTGCTGCCGCACGCGACCGTGAAAGTCATGCCCGCGACGAGCAAAGCCAGTCCAGCCATGAGCCACAGGCTCTTCCCTCTGCTCGCACCCGGTTTACGCCGACCGGTGGTCAACATGGTCCCGAACAGGCCCAAACCCGAAATCAGAGCCATTCCAATCCCGCCGTAGCCGCCACTCGGAGGAGCCGCCGCCGCCGTGAGAGTTAGAGTCGAGCTCGCCGTGCTCGATCCGGGCGAGATCATGTTGGGTGAAAACGAGCACGTCAACCCCGCAGCCGACGAGCACGAAAGCGTGATCTGCCCATTGAAGCCGCCCACCGCCGCCGAGTGCACGGTGATCGCCGAGTTGCCTCCCGGCGCGACAGTAACACTTGGCGCCGACACACTCAGGGAAAAATTCGCACCCGCAGCCGAAGCCGGTACCAGCGTCGCGAACAATCCGCTGGTCTGATTCGCGCCTCCCGCGGTGAAGTAGAGCGTGTTGGGATCCCCCGTGCCACCCGCACCGAACACCATGTCCCAGAGTCCGGGATTGGTGATGACGTGCCCCGCAGAATCGGTGACTTGCGCCACGAAATGTCCTTGAGTGTCGTAGGCGTTCATCGTGCCGTCGCCGAAGTTGCCGATCAGCATATCACCGGAGAAGGTTCCAAAGGTTGCCGGCGCCATGACTGCTCCCCAGGGAGCATTCAAGGTCCCACCGCTGGCAAAGGTCCGCGTGAAGTGGCCCGTGTTGTCGAATGCATCCACGACGCCCAGACCCGCGCCGGTCACCGGATCGTGTTTGGCGGCATCTTGCTGGGCATAGGTTACCAGGACGACGTTGGCGATCACATGGACTCCATGCGGAGCATATCCGGCCGGTAGATTGGGATCAGTAAAGCTACCAGCAAGATTCGTGGGATTGAGATTTCGGTCATACACTTCGATCTTGCCGCTGCGGAAGTTTGCCGCCAGCAGGAACGTGCCGTCATTGTTCGTGAGCAGCGCGAGCCCTTTGTAAACCGCCCCCGCGGCAGAATTGTCGACAGCCACCACCGCGTTGCCCTGTCCCGTCCAGTTCGCAATGATTCCATCTTCCGTATCGAACAGAAAGGCTCCGCTGTTGAAATATCCACTCTGCGAGTTGGCTACCGTGCCTGTCGGGCAACCTGGGCTGCAGGGATTCATGCTGGCGCTAGGGATTCCCACCACCAGGTTTTGTTTGTTCCCCTGCGCGTCGTACAGAGTCGAGGTGCCACCATTATTATTGGCGATCCAGAACGGCTGTCCCGGGACGAACGAAATTCCCCAGGGGTTCGAAAGCTGAGAATCGGTGTGATTGGCCACACCGGCTGTGTTGGCGACGAGGTTGGTTTGTGAGTATCCGGTCTGCTGCGCGAATGTGAACGAAGAAACGCCCAGGATCGCAAACGCCCCGAGTACCAGTGTCTTAAGCTTCACGTGTTTTCTCCTCTCGCGAATTACCCGGGATCGGCTCCAGAACCTTGGTTCGTGGCTGCTGTCTGCGTTGCGTCCAGCTTGCGTCCTCATTGCAATCCGCTTACAGCCTTAAACTACGCAGGCAAGCTTGGCCCGATGTCACACCTGCGTCTTGACGTTGCAAAAAACGCGAGGGAATGTCGCGGGCGCGTCAGCAGTTTGTCAAAACCGATGTGGGTGCCCCATTTCTCGCGCGTCCTTTACGCGAGAACTGGGGACTTTCGTGATTACCGTGATGGAACGCCCATTTCTACTAGGGTGTCATCCCGAGCGTAGCCGTCTTCCAGGAGGAAGAGCCTGCCATGGGCGCGGTCCAAGGATCTCCCGCAACGCGACTGCGCCCCTGGGGCGAATCATGGTATGTTGAATTTCCTTCTCTGGCCCCCTGATTGCGGCCGGTCGCGAGGCATGATCCGATCCTTCAAAGGCGTCCGCCCGGCGATCCCGTCCACCTGCTTCGTCGACGACTCGGCCCAGATCATCGGCGACGTCGTCCTCGGCGAGCACGCCTCAGTCTGGATGAATGCAGTCCTCCGCGGTGACGTCCACGAGATCCGCGTCGGCGCCCACTCCAACGTCCAAGACAACAGTGTGCTTCACGGCATGAAGCAACAATGGGGCGTTTACGTCGGCGAGTACGTCACCGTGGGCCACTCAGTCACCCTGCACGGATGCGTCGTCGAAGACCGCTGCCTGATCGGCATGGGTTCGATTATTCTGAACGGCGCAAAGATCGGCGCCGGCTCAATCATCGCCGCCGGCACGCTGATTCCCGAGAAAACGGTAGTCGAGCCCGGATCGCTGTGGATGGGTTCCCCCGGCAAGTTCCGCCGCAAACTAGGCCCCGGCGAAGAAGAGACGATCATGCGTTACGCGAGAAACTATCTTGGCTATAAGGAAGAGTATCTGAGGGAACGGTAAGCGTCGGTGGCGGTTAAGCGGTTTTGGGAAGGGGACGGCTTCGGCGGCCTTTAGCCTGATGGAACCGTAGTTCCCTCATAAAGGTCTGTCATCTTGAGCGGAGTCTGAGCTTGGCGCGAATGCGCGAAGGGGAGACGGAGTCGAAGGAATCCTGCAGGTTAGACTTGAGTTGCAGTGGAAAGGCGTTCGCACCCGGCGCCCGCATGATAGCCCGACGGCTTCCGCTGCCGGAACCGAGTCGGCGCGCACGTGCGTCCCACAGGGCCGCCCGAAAATAGCCCGGCGTTTCAACGCCGGGAAAGACGCGCGAGACAGAACACCCCGTCCCGTTAGGGCCGGTTGAAATCCCGGATCGAGGCGCGTTTCAGCGGTGCCTACGGCACGGGCAGCGAGGTCGGCCCACCCGCCGCTGAAGCGGCGGGCTACATCAAACGTCCCTCCGGGACGAAAGACTGGAAAGCAATGATCAAATCCGTCCGAGGAACGCGAGACCTTCTCCCGCCGGATACGGCACTGTGGAATTTCGTCGAAGCCGCCGTGCGCGATGTCTTCCGCGCCTACAACTTCCAGGAAATTCGCACGCCCATCTTCGAAGAAACCGCCCTGTTCGCCCGCAGTGTCGGCGAAGAAACCGACATCGTCTCCAAGGAGATGTACACGTGGGAAGATCGCGGGCGCGCCGCTAGCGACAAAGGACAATCCCTGACCCTCCGCCCCGAAAACACCGCCGGCACCGTCCGCGCCTACATCGAACACAAACTCTGGGATCGCGGCCTGAACAAGCTCTACTACATCGGCCCGCAGTTCCGCCGCGAGCGCCCGCAGAAGGGACGCTACCGCCAGTTCTATCAGATCGGCGCCGAGGTAATCGGCCCGGCCTCGGCCGGCAGTGAATCCCCCGCCCGCGACGCAGAAGTGCTGGAGATGCTGGCCACGCTGCTCGACCGCCTCGGCATTACGGACTGGAATCTCGAATTGAATTCCGTTGGCTGCGCCAACGACCGCGCCAAATTCAACGAGGCGTTACGCCAGGCGCTCGAACCGGTCAAGGACAAAATGTGCGCCGATTGCCAGCGTCGCGCCGTCACCAATCCCCTTCGCGTTTTCGACTGCAAGGTACCCGAGGATCAGCCCATCATCGAGAAACTTCCGCGCATCAGCCAGTTCCTCGACGAACCTTGCCGCACACACTTTGAAGCAGTGCAGCAAATCCTGAAGTCTGTCGGTGTCGCGTTTCAAATAAACGACCGTCTGGTCCGCGGCCTCGACTACTACACCCGCACCGCCTTCGAGTTCACTCACGGCGCGCTTGGCGCGCAGAATGCAATCCTGGGCGGCGGACGCTATGACGGCCTCTCCGAAGCGCTCGGCGGCCCGGCCGCTCCCGGCATCGGTTTTGCCATCGGCGAAGATCGCCTCGTGATGTCGCTGCAGGAAAAATCCTCCGCCGAAAGCGTGCTGCGTAAGCCGGATGTCTACGTCGCTCCGCTGGGCGCGGGCATGAACCCCGAAGCGGCCCGCCTGGCGCGCGAATTGCGCCGCCACGACCTGGTGGTCGAACTGGGCGACGAAACTTTTCGCCTGAAAAAATCGTTCGAAGCCGCCACGAAAACCGGAGCAAAATACATCCTTATCGTGGGCGAGAATGAGGTGAAAGCCGACGCCTTCGCGCTCAAGAACCTGGCCACCGGCGAGCAGCTACAAGTCCCGCGCACAGACCTGGCACGAACGATTCAAGCGTGATCCAGGCGTGAGGAGTACATAGCTCCAGCCGCGCAGCGGCGGCATGGGAAAGCCCGCAGTGCCGGGTAAGAGTGCGCCTGGTAAACCGAGTTCCGTAGGAGTCTGTGTCCTAGCTTCAGCGTGCAGAAAAGAGTGGAAGTCAAGACCGGCTTCAGCCGCGGAGCGGCGGAAGAATAAAACCCACGGCGCAAGCGGTGGGCAAAAAAGGTTGATGAACGCAGCCCCGTCGGGGCGGCAGAACAGCTACGACATAGACTCCGTAGGGACGGCAAGCGTTCTCAGGCAGTCCTGTAACCGCTGGGGTCAAGCTGCAAATGGCACCAAGCAACCTCCAAACATCCGCCCGCCTCCCACTTTGCGGAGGATGGAACACTGATTAGGAGCTGACATGAATATTCGTCTCATGGTCGTAATCGTTATGTTATGCAGCCTCTCTCTCGCTGCTTTCGGACGGGCACCCAATCCGTCTAAACCTCTGAGTGAGCAAGAAAAGACGCTGATGGCCGCCGAGCAGAGCTTCGTCGACGCCGCAAAGAAGGGCGACGGCGCTTTCTTCAAACGCACTCTGACCGACGACTTTTCCTTCGTCGGCTTCGACGGCCAACTCGCCGACC
The DNA here is from genome assembly GCA_035511455.1 of Candidatus Sulfotelmatobacter sp. GTDB lineage: Bacteria > Acidobacteriota > Terriglobia > Terriglobales > Acidobacteriaceae > Sulfotelmatobacter. Next base: position 25,147 of record DATKFH010000053.1, read on the forward strand.
GGCAGGAGATGATCGACCAGCACAGCGAGGCCGGCTTCAATCTAATGCCCTACAACATGAAAGTGATGGCTATCACGGACGGTGTGGCACTCGTAACCTACGATGTTGTCCTGCGTGTTCCACAGGAGGAAGACCAAGGTCCCCCCCCGCGCTATCAGCATTTCAGCACGGTCTGGGTCAAGCAGGGCGATACGTGGAAAATGAAGTTCCAGCAGAGGACGGCGTCCCATTGGGGAGATTGGTAGAAAGCGACCGGAAGGAAAACTGATTTTTGATTTTTATGATTGAAGATTGAAATACTCGATGCTCGAGACCGAATCGCAGGTCCCGTTTGACTAGCCCCGCCAACGGGCCTAATATCTCGCTGCGGGAACGAGCGCTTCTCGATCGACCATCACCAATGAGGCACCCATGAAGACCACAGCACTCATCTCGGCAGTCTGGCTGTTCCTTGCACTGGCAGCGGTCGCGCAGATGGAAGTGCCCAAGCCGGGCCCCGAACACAAGAAACTCGACGTTCTTGCCGGCTCGTGGACGCTCGACGGCGACATGAAGCCGAGCCCCATGGGTCCGGGCGGCAAGATGACCGAAACTGAAAAGTGCGATTGGATGGACGGCGGCTTTTTCCTCGTCTGCCACACCGACTTCAAGAGTTCGATGGGCGACGGCGCAGGCCTCTCCATCCTGGGATATTCCGCCGACGACAAGGCCTACACCTACCGCGAGTACAACAGTTGGGGCGAGTCCATGGAGTCGAAGGGTTCCGTCGACAACGACACCTGGACTTGGACCAACGACGAAAAAATGGGCGGCACGATTATGAAAGGCCGCTTCACCATGAAGCTCCTCTCCCCCACCTCCTACACCTTCACCTTCGAAATGTCACAAGACGGCACCAAGTGGACGACGGTGATGGACGGCAAAGCCACAAAGAAGTAGCCCCCCTGGGATCCGACTGAGACGAGACAGAACCGCGTCGCTGGAAGTGAAAACCCCACCCATGCCCCAAAAATTCGAATGCGGCCTGGGCCAGCCACCCAAGCCGCATCGTTACGTGGATTCCTGCTCTGCCTTGGTCACCGCTGCGCGGTGGACGACCGCTTCGGCCCGACAGCGCTCCAAGGAACGCCGCATTTGCCAAAGCCAGCTGCGACGCGCGACCTTATGATCGCGAACCGCAACTGCTGCGGCGGGCCAGCAAGCCCTCTCCTGATCAAGGGAGCGGGGAGGAGGCCGCAACGCCCGGGGCAACCAGTCGCGTATCCGCGTTTCTGGAAATTCCCGCTGGCTCTGCCGCAATCATCCGGCACTCAGGACTCTCACGTTTTCGCTGCACCCACTCTCAGGCACAACATTGCGCCCCGCAACACAAAAGAAATCGGCCCCTGTGCAGAACCTGTGGACGACCGGCCTTCCTTGTGGAAGAACGAGGAAAACTGAGAAAAATCTACGAAGCACAACCTCCTAGACATCCTCGCTGTGCTTGCGCGGCGGGACGCTATCCAGAACGCCTTCGATGTCCTCATCGTCGAAGTGCAACTGAAAGCGCTTTCTATCGCGCGGTTCGAATTTGCTCGCGGCCAGAAGAATCCCCTTGGTTTTGAAAGGGACTAGCTTCGGTGTAGCTGGGTCGGGTGTTTCGTTGTGGCAACGGCGCGCGGGTAAGAGTGGTGCGGGGCCAGGGCGAACAGTCGCGCGCGACGAACGGCGCCTGAAAAAAGGCACGGCCGGAGCCGTGCCTTGGATGAGAACGAAGCAGATTCCTCACTTCGCTCGGAATGACAAGACCAGACGTCAGTCCCTTACTCCATCCATGAATGCCCGCAACTTCCGCGAGCGCGACGGGTGCCGCAGCTTTCGCAGCGCTTTGGCTTCGATCTGGCGGATGCGTTCGCGGGTTACCGCGAACGACTGTCCGACCTCTTCCAGAGTGTGCTCGCTGCCGTCTTCGAGGCCGAAGCGCATCTTGATGACTTTCTCTTCGCGCGGGGTCAGCGTGCGCAGGACCTGTCCGGTCTGGTCCTTCAGGTTCACGTTGATCACCGCCTCGGCCGGCGAGACTACGGCGCGGTCTTCGATGAAGTCGCCCAGATGCGAATCTTCCTCTTCGCCGATTGGGGTTTCGAGGGAGATCGGCTCTTGCGCGATCTTCAGCACCTTGCGCACTTTTGCTACGGGAATGTCCATGCGCTTGGCGATCTCTTCGCTGGTAGGCTCGCGTCCCAGCTCCTGCACCAGCTGCCGCGAGGTGCGGATCAGCTTGTTGATGGTTTCGATCATGTGTACCGGGATGCGGATGGTACGCGCCTGATCGGCAATCGCGCGGGTGATGGCCTGGCGAATCCACCACGTGGCATAGGTCGAAAACTTGTAGCCACGGCGGTATTCAAACTTGTCGACGGCCTTCATCAGGCCAATGTTGCCTTCCTGAATCAGGTCGAGGAACTGCAGGCCGCGGTTGGTATATTTCTTGGCAATCGAAACCACCAGGCGGAGGTTGGCCTCAATCAGCTCGCGCTTGGCCTGCTCCGCGTCCATGTCGCCCTGGATGATCTCGCGCTGGGTGCGCTTGAGTTCCTGGAACGCCACGCCGGTTTCGAGTTCTAACTTTTCCACCTCGCCGCGAATGGCGCGCGACTGGCGCCGATATTCTTTTTTCTGTTCCTCGCTGCGAGTGGCCTCGGCCTTGCGCTCCAGGTTCTGCGCCTGGCGGTCGAGCGAACGCATGCCGTCGACGGTCTTGTTGACCCGCTCGATCAGGCGCTTGCGCTCGGCGTTGGTGAAGCCCAGGTTGCGCACCGCCAGCGACACGGCAATGATGCCGCGCGCCAGCTTGCGCCGCGCCCGCCGATGATCCTTCGGATGCTTTTTCAGCGAGACTTCTTTGTACTTTTCCTCGAGGACGTTGGCCTTTTTGTACAGCTTGGCCATGTCGTCGATCTTGCCAGTGAACTCGTTCAGGCGGTTCTGCAGGATCTCGTCGGTGATCTCTTCTTCGTCGAAGGTGACCACTTCCTTGATCGAGCGAACGTTCTTTTTGAGGTCTTCGCCCAGGGTGAGCAATTCTCGGATCACGATGGGGGACCGCGAGAGCGCCTTGAGCACGCGGATTTGGCCGCGCTCGATGCGCTTGGCGATTTCCACTTCGCCTTCGCGGGTGAGCAGCGGCACGGTTCCCATCTCGCGCAGATACATGCGGACGGGGTCGTTGGTTTTTTCCAGGGCTCCGGGGGTGAGGTCGAGTTCAACGTCTTCGCCTTCCTCGGATTCGTCGAATTTTTTGTCGAGCGCGGCGGAAGGCAGTTTCGGGCCTTCGAGCACGTCGATGCCTTGCGTACCAATGGTGGTCAGCAGATCGTCAAGGTCTTCGGGACTGTGCACGTCATGCGGTATGAGGTCGTTGACCTGGTCATACGTGAGATATCCCTTTTCTTTGCCTGTGTCGATCAGCTTTTTTATGTCGTCGTACTTGTCATCAAGAGCCAAGAGGTGTCCTCAAACTACTTATTTCCGCTCCACAGGAGCGTGTGGTAAAGTTTCAAAAAGGTGGGAATCTGGGTATTGCGGGATTGTGCATCTAGCACAAACTTATAGAGTGTAGCACACAAGTGCTGCGTCGTCTATCAGTTGCCCGCTTTGCCGCCGTTCCGCGCCCGGGATTTCCAATTATCCTAGATACTTAGATGGCGGGGGAAGTCTTTTTGTTTCAGGCTGTTTTCCGCTTTTCGGCCCCCTTCAGGCCATCCTCCGGCAAGCTGGGGTCGCGCAAAGCCCGGCTGATTCGCTCCATCTCGCTGAGTAACTCACGTAGGCGATCTTTGTCGGCGGCCAACCCGGGTTTCTTCAGTTCGCGTTGAACCTCCTCCTGGCGGCGGCGTAAATGAATGCGGCGCAGGGCGCGAACCGCCGACTCCAGCACGTCGGCCGTGAGCTCCTCGTCCTGTTTCAGCAGGATCGACGCCAGCAGGTGGCGGTCGCTTTCCGTGGCCGGGACTTCTAGAACATCGGCAACTTCAGCACTGGCGTTTAGCAGCGACTCGGCGAGGGACTCTGTCGCAAGGCCACGATGCAGGCTCTCATTTTGCAGGACAAAGGCGGCTTGTCGGGCGGGGTCAAATTCCTCTTCGGCACCGTCGCGCAGGGAAAGACGGTCTTGTCCGGGCTGCATCTGGCGGGCGGAAGAGAGGGCGCGAATCAGGATATTTTCCGCGTCGGTGACTTGCGCCTGGGCAGGCGCCTTGACGGCCGGCGCCGAGCGCGTCCCGGCGACATGGCGCAACTCCTGGCGCAATACCGCTGAATCGATGGCTAGCTTCTGAGCGATTTCGTGGGCTAGTTCGTCGCGCACGATGCGGCTGGGGATGCGCTGCACGTGGGGAAGCAGGAAATTCACAGCTTTGTGTTTACCTTCGGCGCTGCGCACGGGGAATTGGGTGCGCGCGCGCTCGATCAGATAGTCGAAATATTTTTGCGAGTGGCGGAGGGCTTCGCCGTAGGCATCTTTTCCTTTGCCACGGATGTAGAGATCGGGGTCGAATCCCTGCTCGAGCGTAAGTACCTTGATTTGGAATTCTTCCTCGACCAGCAGACCCAGGGTGCGCTCGGTGGCCTTGGCGCCGGCGGTGTCGGGATCGAAGTTCACGACGACATTTTTGCTGAAACGGCCTAGCAGCTTGGCTTGCAGCTCGGTGAAGGCCGTGCCGGAGCTGGCGATTACGTTGTGAAAGCCGGCGGCGTAGACCGAGATGCAGTCCATCTGGCCCTCGACCAGGATGGCGTAATCGAACTTGCGCACCCACTCCTTGGCCAGGTCCAGATTGAACAGCACACGGCCCTTGGAGTAGATCGGGGTCTCGGGCGAGTTCAAATACTTTGGCCCGGCTTTTTCGTCGGTGGCGAGGGTGCGGCCAGTGAACGCGATGACCTTGCCGGCTTCGCTCGCAATGGGGAACATCACCCGGTTGCGGAATTTGGAGTACATGGCGGAGGCCGGCGGTCGCGCTCCAGAGTCCGGTTGCGCTCCAGAATCAAAATCTCCGCCCTGTCCGTCCACAGAACGGACGGACAAGGACGGGGCACCCTCTGCGGGGCCATTTTCACCTTGAGGCTTGTCATTCCGAGCGGGGCGAGGAATCTGCTCTTGCTGACGGCTGAGTGCTGACGGCTGAGAGCTTTCGCCCTGCTTCCATGAAAACAGGCCGCTTTCTCGGAGGACCTCTTCGGTGAACTCGTTCCTGATGCGGTCGCGGAGCAGAAAGCCGGAATCTGGGGCGTAGCCAATGCGAAATTTCGCGATCGTCTCTTCGTCCAGGCCGCGGCCCAGCAGATATTCGCGGGCGCGGGCGCCCTCCGGGCGTTTCAGGCACTCCTGAAAGAATGCGACGGCGTGTTCGTGGACATCGAGCAACTGACCGCGGAGGCGGGCTTCTTTGGCCTCGTCAGCAGTGGAGTAGCTCGCTTTGGGCAGCGGGATGCCCAACTTCTGCGCTACTAGTCGCACGGCTTCGGGGAAGGTGATGTTCTCGATTTTCTGGACGAAGCTGAACACGTCGCCGGAAACGCCGCAGCCGAAGCAGTGGTAGAACTGGCGCGTCGCGTGCACTGAGAACGAAGGAGTTTTTTCCCCGTGAAACGGACAGAGCCCGGCGTAGTTCTGCGCCCCCGCCTTCTTCAGCTTGACGTAGTCGCCGACGATGCGGACGATATCGGCCTGCTGCTTTACGGTGTACGCGAAATCGCCAGGGTTGGCCATTTTGGCGCAGACTTCTCCGAAGCAATTGTGAGCTAGAAAAGTGCTGCGTTGAATATACCGGAAGGGATTTGCTGTGGAGAAGCTGTGGGAATTAAAGGTTATCGGTTGATAGAGATGGAAAACTCAACCCTCACGGAGTGCGTGAGAGCTCTTCTTTCGCCCCGCTGGGACGGGATCCTTCCCCTTTACGGACCCACGGCTTTACGCCGTGGGCTTTATTCTGCCGCCGCTTCACGGCGAAACCGCTGAGGCCGAGTCTGCAAAACGAGTTCTCACCCTACGCCGAGACTGCGTCCTCAACATTGCAACAACGACTCAGGCTAACTAGGCAAGGGCTTCGCCCTTGATATCCCTTGGGGATATGGAGCCAGAAGATCAGGAGCCAGAAGCCAAGATCGCCCGCACATAAGCGTTGAGCAGCTTGCTGGTTTCTTCCAAGTTGGCCGCCAACAATTCGCTCTGGCCGTAGCCCAGGTCTTGGGACAGAATCAAA
>DATKFH010000054.1:0-4906 GCA_035511455.1 Candidatus Sulfotelmatobacter sp.
GACCCATTGCAGAGAATATTGATTGTCTTTGTACAGATTGATCAGGATGAATAATCTTCCCCGCGGAGCCATCACGCGAAAAAGCTCCATCAGCGCGCGGTCCTGGTCAGCGTAGTAGTAGAACGACTCGACTGACAGCACTTTGTCAAAGAAGTTTTCTTCCCAGGGAATTTGCTGGGCCGATCCCCAGACGTAGAGCACGTTGTCGAAATCTTTTGAGGCCACGCGAGCCTCGCGAATCATCTCGTCGGCCACGTCGAGGCCGACTACCTGGCCGAAGCCATCCGGCCCTTCGCCGACCAGCCGCGCCAGCAGCCGCGTCGCCCATCCCGATCCGCAGCCCAGGTCAAGCACGCGCTCGCCGGGGCGAAGATTCATCAGGCGAATCGTCTTCTCGGTGATGTCGAGGTGATGGCGCTCCATCTTCTCGCCCTCACCCTCGCTGGCCCAGCGGTTGAATTCGTGTTGCAGTTTTTCGTCGGGAGTCTGGGGTTTGTCAGCCATAGCAGAACTCGATTGTATCGCTAACATCGAAAATGCAGACGGCGTCTATGCCTTGTCCAGGGAAACCAGTTTGATCCGAGCGGGAATTGTGATTTTGTCTTGAGCGCGGCTAACACCTACATCGTAGCTCTCGCCTTCCTTCGTGAGTTGCTCGCGGAGTTGACTCAGCGTGATCTGCGCCGCTGGTTTGCCACTCACATCGGATATCACGTCGCCCTTCTTGAATCCGTCCTTTTCCGCCTGCGATCCGGGACGAACCGCGGTGACGGTGTAGGTGTGCAGATCGGCTCCAGAGGCGATGATCGTCAGCCCATACGTTTTGCGTTCGGGAAAGGGCGCACTGGTTTCGGCGGTAGGCTCGAAGATAATCCGGTTCCGTGCATAATCAAGGAATACATGATAGCGGCGAAAGATGCTCTGGCCGATCGTACCCGAGAAGTTCTTGCTCGCGTAAGCGCCTTTGACATTGACCGACATGTTGATGGGGATCGATCGCTCGATGAGCTTTCCCAGCGCCAGCCGGTCGATGTGGCCGCGAACATTGTTTTGTGAAAAGAACTGATTTTCCAGGCCCGCAGGCCGGTTCACAAAAGCATTGGTTTGTGCCAGGTTCACCAGATCATTGGCTTTGACGAATGGCGACGTCAGCGTCATGGTCTCAGCCGCTCCGAAATCAATGACGAAGAATGCCGGGATATCAGTTTTCGCGCCTACAGAAATCAGGCCATTCGTAAAGGGAATCCCATCGTCGAAGACAACAGGCACGGCGTAACCGGCGCCCGAGTAACTCCATGTTTTGGGATCGTGAAGGGTGAGCAGCTTCTTTTCGTAATCGATTTCGACGACGAAGCGGCTGAGGAAGTCATATCCCAGCAGGCCGCCCAAGGGCACTCCTAATGCGCGCTCAAGACCGGTTTGATCGAGCACCGCCACGTGCTGATTGCGCAGCTCCACGCCGGGCAGCGTAAAAGTCGCTCCGGCTGCGTAATCGTATTCGGCGGATCCTCCGCCACCTGTCGCTTCTGTCTTGCCGTAAGTCTTGAGGCCGAACGCCGCCAGCCGCGGGGTATTGATCACATTCTCATCGGCACCGGTGTCGAGAATAAATCCGACAGGATCGGATCCGTTGAGCCGTACCTTGAAGACGATGTGATTACTTTCCAGCGTGAACGGGATTGCGGGAGCGCCGGGTCGAAAGGATGCATCGGAAGGGCCTGGCTTTGGGCCCTCGAAAATGTTCGGCGCGATACCCTTCTCGAAGTGCAGTGCGGTCTGCCGGCATTGGTAGTCGGGTTTGTCGGTCTCACTGACATTGAGCCGGTGTGGGGTGTCCATCCCGTCGGCCTCGGCCCAGTCTTCATAAGTTGTCGTGATTTCGCTGTCGTCACTAGGTCGGACTGATTTCACGGGCAACCAGGTGGTCGCATCCACATACCAGGTCATCGGCGCTGCGCCGGGAGGCGTAGTACGGAGCAGATACATCTTCTTGTCGTCACTTTGCGAGACGGTCGCTTCCGGCATTTGTGTCGGTGGCCCGAAAACAATGGCGCTCTTCTCGAACATCTCGGTCCGGAGGCGGGCGAGTTCCTTTCCCTGCACGTCGCGTACAAATCCATTCCAGTCGCGGCGCTTCGCAAACTGTCCGGTTACCACTACCTCGCCTTCGTCATACTCCCGCTTTACGGTGCTGCGATACTTCGGGGATGTTGTGATCCATTCTTCCACTCGCCCCTGAATGCCGTCCTGATTGGAGTCGCTCGCCCGCACTGCCGTCTTGGGATGCTCCTGCTTTTCTGCATGGACGGCGTGCCGCCACTTGATGACGACATCCTCTGCACTGGGGTTGGCGGGTTGTTGCTGTTGTGAGAAGGCGGTAATCGCGAGGGCGATCAAGACAGCGAGGGAAGAAAAGGGACGACCAAGACCTCGCATCATCGGAGACTCCTTTCTCTTCAGAAGAACTACGCCCGAGTCCCGTCTATGCTACAGTTTTCATCTTCATGGGTACACACCCGCCGAACCCTCCGCCCGAACCTGCGCCGGGACCGCTCTACTGCCCGAATTGCGCGGAAGAAGTCACTGATCCCCTGACCTGCGGAGATTGTTCGGCGGTCATCTGTCGCCGCTGCGGAACGCCGCTGGAATCTCCCGACGAACTGGGAATCGGATGATCGAACCGCCGTCCCTCCTGCCGGCCACCGAAGAAAAGTCTGCCGAAAGCAAGCCGACCCTGGTGCGCGGCCTCAGCTTGCTCGATTCGGTGCTTCTGCTGGTTAGCGGCATCATCGGTTCCTCGATTTTTCTCACCGCGAAAGATATTGCCGGCCCTTTGCCCCAGCCGGTCTTGTTTCTGGGTGTTTGGGTGCTGGGGGCGATGATCTCGCTAGGTGCATGCGTCGCCTTTGCCGAGCTGGGCTCGATGTTTCCCGACTCTGGCGGGCAGTACATCTATCTGCGCGAAGCCTACGGCGATCTGATCGCATTTCTGTACGGATGGATGCTGTTTGCCGTGGCCAATGGGGGAACGATCGCCGCCCTCTCGGTAGCTTCTGCGGCGTACCTGGGAAACGTCTTCCCAATAGTTTCGCAGGAGCGCGTGGCATTCGCCATCGCCGGGATTGCGGTGACCCGCGCTCATCTGCTGGGGTTGGTGCTGATCGCCGTATTGACGTACGTCAATGTTGTCGGCCTGCGCTGGGGTGCGCTGCTGCAAAACGTTTCCACGTGGACCAAGTTCACGGCGATGGTGGCGTTCGTGGTCCTCGGATTCGCCATCGGCAAGGGCAGTTGGTCGAACTTCCACGCGCACGGAGTAGGGTTGACGATGGGGCTCGGGCCCATGCAACTGGTCTCGGCCCTGGGCGTGGGATTAATCGCTGTCTTCTGGGCCTACGACGGATGGGTCTACATCACCTGGGTTGCGGGTGAGGTGAAGGAACCGCGACGGAACGTCCCGCTGGCCATGGTTTTGGGCGTGCTCGCAGTGGGCCTGATTTACATGGCGATGAACGTGACTTACATGTATGCGCTGCCGCTGAAGCAGATTGCGGCGCATGAAACCATCGCTCACGCCGCCGCAGCGGCGCTGTTTTCGCCAAGGGCGGCCGGTTGGTTGTCGCTCATGATCGCGGTCTCCTGTTTCAGCGCAGCTGCAACCTGCACGCTATCGGGTGCGCGAGTTTATCTCGCCATGGCGCAGGATGGAGTTTTCTTCCGGCGCATGGCGGCCATTCATCGCAAGTGGAGGACGCCGGCGTTCAGCCTGATCGGGCAGGGTATATGGGCCGCCGCGCTTACGCTCAGCGGACGCTACGACCAGCTTTACACCTACGTGATTTACGGCATGGTGCTGTCGTACACCCTGACGGTGATCGGGATGTTCTGGCTGCGCTGGAGGCGGCCGGAAATTACCCGTCCTTACCGCTGCACGGGGTATCCTTGGCTGCCCGGGGTTTATGTATTAGTGGGCGCGGCGTGGACGCTGAACACGATCATCACACGGCCGACCGAGGCATTCTGGGGGACGGCGATCGTGCTGATCGGCGTTCCCGGATATCTGTACTGGAAGCGCAGCAACCGGAAGGCTGCAGTGGAGTAGCCGATGTTCGAGCGGTACACCGAGAAAGAGCGGCGCGTGATCTTCTTCGCCCGATACGAAGCGAGCAACTACGGCTCGACGGAGATCGACACGGAGCATCTTGTTGCTGGGAATCCGGCGAGAGACTGCCCATGTCAGAAAGATGCTTCCTCCGCAGCTTCGCGGCTACGCTTGTTTGTATTCGGCGGATTGCGCCTGCCCAATTGAAGTTCAAAGCGGTGGGTTCGAACACCTCATGGCGGAATTCGAACCCCTCGTATTGCGTGACGTCGGCGAGGTGGAAAGGATAATAGGAGCCTGCGTGAGACACTGGGCTGAAGACCAAAAAGAGAAGCCGTGCAACGCCGACTAGGATTGCGAGCTAAAAATAAACTGCCACGGTTCCGTGGTGCGCTGACCTTTTCGGTGCTCCTGTTTGTATTGCCCTCGGTATCTCCAGCCCAAGAGGCAGATCGCTTCCAACTTTCTCCCCCTGCGCTGCGGGCCGGACCGCTCCTTGGTGTTGAGCCTCAGGTAGGACCTCAGCCGCCATGCAGAAATGAACCCGTTCCGTCCTATCCAGGTCTGGAGGACTCGGCCATCGTTAAATCATGGAGCAAGTCTGCCTTGGGCTCTGACTGGAAACCGCCCGCTTGCACCGGTTGGGCTGAAATAGGCTTTACGACGTTGGTGACCATAGCCGCGCGATTTCCCCATACCTCGGAAGCCGGGGACTTGCTTCGTCACATCGGAGCAATTTCGGAACTCGCGGGCATGAGCTACTGGTCGACCACTCACAAGCAGTGGCGAACGTTAATTGTGGAC
>DATKFH010000055.1:0-9827 GCA_035511455.1 Candidatus Sulfotelmatobacter sp.
GCAGCTCCAGCAAGAACTTGCTGCTGAACTGCCTGTCACGGACCTGCCCTTATATCTCGGTGCCGCCTACTTTCGGGTTGAGGCAAACAAGTTTTTTGTCCCGATCTCGCTGGTAGTGCCGGGCTCGCAGATTCCCTTCACGCGCAGTAGCGACCGCGATAAAGCAACTCTGGATGTCATCGGCGTCGTGCTCGACGGCGAACACCATCCATTGACGAGCATTCGCGATACGGTCAAACTCGCGGTAGATACTTCGTCGGACGTGCGGAAAAAGAATGTGCAGTATGACAACGGACTAAGCCTTCCGCCGGGCAAGTATCATCTGAAGTTTGTCGTGAGAGAAAACGAAACCGGGCGAATGGGATCATTCGAGACCGACCTGGAGATTCCCGATCTCAAATCGCAGCCCATCAAGATGAGCTCGATTGTCCTCGCGACTCAACTGCAGGCTGCGGGGAAGAGGGCGGCTCCCAACCCACTCATTCGCGACGGCCAGGAAATCATTCCAAATGTGACTCACGTCTTCTCCGCCGGACAGCATCTGCTTCTCTACTACGAAGTTTACGATCCGGGCCGGGCGAGTTCAGAAAAGCCTGCCGAAGGAGAACAGGCGAAAACCGGTATTCACCTGCTGACGAACGTCGCATTCTTCCGCGGGAAAGCGCAAGTATTCCAGAGCTCGCTGGTCGAATTGACCGACATGAACGTCCGTGACCGCAAGGCTGGCGCCTTCCAGCTGGACCTACCGCTGAACCAGCTGAAGCCGGGATTCTATACATGCCAGGTAAACGTCATCGACGACGCTGCCGGTCGTTTTCTTTTCCCGAGGGTTGCCCTGCTGATTCGGCCCGAGACTGCCATTGGATCCCGCTAAAACCAGTTGCCTTCACAAATGTTGGATATGACCGCAGACCTTGCCCGCTTGTACCTACAGTCATGAGAGAACCAAACTGACGCCCAAGTTAGGGCTATACTCCCTGTTTTGAGAGGAGTGTGCAATGCAACTGCGGTGGGCCGATTTGAGTTGTCATGTCCCTGTCACGCTTCTGCCTGTTGCGATTGCTTTCCCTTCCGCGCGCCGCCTCAGTCTGATGGTCAGACCGGAGATCGCCCATGCATAGAAATGCGGTCATTGTTACGCTCTGTATATTGCAGTCGCCAGCTCTGCTCGCGCAGGCTCCAATCCCGGACTGGTGCCGCGCGTTGCCGCGACCGGAGTACAAAACTGTGGAACGCGTTTCGCTCCGCGATCCATGGTTCGAAGTTTATAAGCCCGCCCAGGGCGTTTTCGCCATCTACGAACCGCACCAGGCCGAGGAAACCATCAGCTACCTGATCGTCGGCGAGAAGCGGGCTTTGCTCTTCGACAGCGGCATGGGAATCAGCGACCTCAAGAAAGTTGTCGCCCAGCTGACCAATCTGCCGATCATCTTGTTGAACTCGCACACTCACAACGATCATGTCGGCGACAATTGGGAATTCTCCAGAATCTACGGAATGGATACGGACTTTACGCGGCAGAATGCACAGGGTTCTCGGCTGGACGCGCAGGCAGAAATCGCGCCCGGCCAGATTTGTGGCGTGCTGCCGAAGGGATTTGACTCGAAAGCCTACGCAACCCGGCCCTGGAAGATCACGGCTTACACTCATGACGGCGACCGCTTCGATCTGGGCGGTCGCACTCTGGAAGTCATCGCAACCCCCGGCCACACGCCTGACGCCATCTCTTTGCTCGACCGCGCCCACGGTCTGCTTTTTACCGGTGACACCTACTACCCCGCTCCCATCTGGCTCTTCAGGCCTGAAACCGATCTCGATGCCTACGCTGCTTCCATTCGTCGCTTGGCCGCGCTCGCGCCTAAGGTTAAGGTGGTTATGGGCGCTCACAATATTCCCGTCGCATCACCCACGCTACTTTCACGACTGGTCGCCGCATTCGACGCGGTGCGTGCAGGGAAAGTCCAGCCGTCGCCCGACTCGCCCGGAAAAGTGCTCTACAAGGTGGACGACATTTCCTTCCTGATGCGCGCACCGGTTGCCCATTAGTCGCGAAGACCACCGCCATCCGTCTCCGCGTTTATCGGGACCAATCGAGAGGCATTAGTTCCGGTTTGCCCCGTGATCCGCAAGCAGCGGAATTGGCGACGCGCTTGTTTTTCTCTGACAGGCAGAACTGTACCTGCTTTTCTTAGAGACGACATTGCGGCGCTGCGATAGTCGCGTATTTCGCTGGAGTATTTCGGGGTGTCATTGAGGCAGCCCCACCTTCCGCACTATTGCGGCAAACCGCGGGTCGGAACTTAATCGGAACCTAAGGGGTCGAAGACGGTGCTCAAAACGTGGGCAGTATGAGGGTGCTTTGCAGAAGCCACAAGCAACCAACGTCGCAGGTATTCGCACCCGGAACTCGCTTGGCCGCTTCGTGAAACGGGGAGAAAAAGGCATCCTCATCCTTGCCCCCATAATTGGCCGCCAGAAGACGAATGGCGTGGCAGAGTCTAACAATCTCCGGGGCATCAGGAATTTCAGATTCGGTGCCGATCTATCATGCTCATCAGCCGACGCAAGTACTTCCTTTTGGGCAGGGCAAAGTCACTTGCACTGGCTGTACCGGCTTGGGCCGGCGAGTTCGCAATAGCGAGAGGCGGTCACTGAACTACTCGCAACCTCCTCGTCGGCAAGATAGCGAATGGGAGCGGATGAACTAATTCGCTGGATAACTCGTGCCAAACCGCTCATCATGGCGCGTTGGGCGATTGACATAGACCAGCTGAAGACCACTCCGCATTCGTCAATGATCAAGAAGGGCCGAGAACAGTATCGACTCTCCGATTGGTCCTTGGGATCGGGACAAGGAACCGAGTGGAACAGCGTTGGGGTACTCGAGGGCGAAAGAATCGCTTGGCAAGGATAGAGAAGACCTCCGGAAAGAATCTCTCGAGAGATTGGGTCCGTGGCGAGAGCATGCACTTCATCGTCAGCTGGCAGATCCCATGAAGAACCATCGGCAATCTCGGCCAGCACAGCGTAGTCGGTCGAGTCCGCCTGGCGGGGGTTAATGGCCAGGCGTCGCTGCACCTCGAACAGAAGATCTTCGACCGCACCGCAATCGTCTCCCCCGAGGACCAAACCGTGGTTGCCCAATATGAGGACATCGGTGTGCGGGAAGGCAGATAGGACCTTTTCGATCTCCTGCGCGAGGGGCAGGCCCGAAGGCGCGTATGGGATCCATTGCCAGCGTAGGCCTTCCATTTGGCGTTGCAGTTGAACCGGTGCGTCTTGACGTACCGCCCAGGCGATCGTGTTCACGCAATGTACGTGAAGAGCGACCCGGTGCGGCAGAATCGCGTGCATCGCGGTCTCGATGGAAGCACCGCAATACCGATCCGCGGGATCGACCTTCTGCTTCACGCGCTCCCTGACATCCGCGAGATCCAGGGGGATCAGGATGTCCTCCCGAAGGGCATCGGCCATCCATTTGCCCGATGCCTTAATCCACAGGACACCGTCGAGCTTGATAGAACTATTGCCGGTGCTCGCCTGCGTTAGTAGAGGATCGTTTCCAATCCGTGCGGATAGTTCCCGCAGGCATGTGAGTTCAGCCTGATTGGTCGCCGATATATTCGTGTTCATACACTCCTCCCGATTTCTTATTCTTCGCGAAGCACCCGCAGTACTTCCTCGACTGGCGGCAGCGCCGCGGTCGGTTCCGACCGAGCTCGGCCAATCTGGCCAATTCTGACTGAGGCTTTGAAGATGGCTCCAATTGGAATGATGCCGCCCAGCTTGTGCGCCGCTATGGCAGCCATGCCCATCGATGCGAAGCACCCGCACGACCCGCAGTCCGGATTTCCGCCGAATTGACAAGGAACGATCTTGGTTTTCAGGTCCGCCGACAGGGTTTGGGTGGTGAGCGCAAAGACACACTCCCTGGGACTGCGGGGAGGCGCGGAGAATTGCCGGATCATTCCCTCCGGCATGTCCAGTTTGGGAAATTCGTTTCGCAACGCGAGCATGTCGGCGATAGCGCGCTGGCGCTCATCGGGTTGCAACATTTCGGGCAACCGCTCTCCGACTTGCGGCGTGAACAAGCTGAACCATACCTTCCGGATCTCGGGCTTTGGTGTCCAGTAGCGCAGAAATTCCCTCAAATAGCCGGGTTGCTTCATCATTTGACCCGTGATCGTGCAGTGGATGGTGATCTTATGGCCCACAATGTTCTTCAGGATCCGATCGTAGGTGGCCGGAGCGCGGCGGACGTCGTGCTCCGGTTGCAGTCCGTCAATCGATACGACGATGTTCATGTGGGGCTGCGTTGCCCACTTCGGAGAAAGGGCCCGGAATGCGCTGGTGACAAGCTGGACGTGAGTTCCTCGATCGACTAGTAGCGGGATCATCGACTCGAGCTCACGATACCGGACGAGCGGATCGCCTCCGACAATCGATAGATGCAACGGCTTAAGTCGGTCGACGATTTCGAGGACGCCGTCTATGAGTTCTTGCCCTTTGCGATCGCGGAGACCTCGCAGAGTCATCCCCCCACCTAAGTGCGCGTCCTCATAGGCGTAGCATCCGGGACAACGCAGGGGGCATTCGCGAGTAATTTCAATGGAAAGAGAGGGGCGCTCCCCTTTAAGAATCTTGCGCCAGGCGCTAAGAATTTCTGAAGTCTTCATCCGCGGTCCTCTTTCTTGCCCAAGAAAATTCTCACCTGTTGTACTCGGCAAGCCTCCACACAGTCTGTGGTGCTTCGTGTGCCACACGGTTTTCGGGAACAGCTGTCGCCGTCGGGCTAAACGCCTTCCGTGGAAGTGTCCCGATTGAGCCCTGACGAGTGGAGATAGGAGTTGAGCCGACTTTAGACGGGTGGCGGAGAGGGATCGGTCGCAAATCCTGTCAGGACAATCCGATCATCAGGAAGATTCGGTTTGTAAGCCGACGTGAAGGCGATCCAGCGGACTTGAAGGAGCAAAGAAAGGGACGAATCGGAGTTCAACCGGCGCTCATGCACGTCGCCACATACCTCACAGCGGATGTAATCGACACCAACCGCGCGCGGACTCACTGCCGGCGGGTCGGGTACGGCGTCGACAGAGGCGATCGCCAGCAACAGGCCAAGGAACCAGATTATGCATGACCTCAATTTCATTCCTGCTCTGCACCAGAATATCCATGATAACCGAATTTCCGGCGCCGTACTTTTGCGAAGTAGCAAGAGATGCTCTTCAGCGCAAGGCGGCCCGGCTGTTGCCGCTCCGAACCACAAGAACAGCCGCTTCACCTTCACGGCAAGACTGCAGCTTGCGCGGGCTCAGGTTCGGCAGGCCCTCGAAGAGCACGTCGGCCTGATGGACGTTTCGCGTTCCGGCTACCGCGTCGAGCAGTTCAAGAATCGCGCGCTCCGACACCGACGTCACGAGCGGCCAGTCCCACTTTCCCCATCTTAAATCTTTGCCGCGCGTAGCTGCTGCGCAAAAGCGGATCGTTTCCATGATTGTCCACGTCATGGTCGTCCACGTCTAGGACGACGTCGTTCGGAAACAGCCTCTTCGCATTGTGAAACACAAACTGGCTTTCCAGATTTAACTTGAGGACCCAGCCCAGACGCCTGTCTGTTCGGTAAAGGTGAACCTCGCGTTGCGGGGCCGAGGAGGAGAGGTAATGGGTGGACCCCTGCAGTTCGAGCGCGGTTCCGGCTGCCCACCAGGAAGTGCGCTTTCAGGAGGGTCTGAAGCGAGATAAGGCTGGCAAACCGATGATCAACCCTTTATCCTCGGGTCTGCCAGTTTTCGACAGCAACCTCGACACCGCCTTCGGCCTCCAAGAGCATCATGCCTCTCGCCACTGCTACGCCCGCCAACACAGCCCAGATGCGGTCGGGACGAGGAAGACGTCTCGGAAAGATCGCTATCGCGGCGGTGATCGTGGCGGTTGCAGCCCTTTGCGCGTTCGCCCTGCTGTTGAGCCGCAAATGGCCCTTCGCGCAGGCTCCGGTGCTGCAGAATCTGCAAGAGGCCAGTGACAGCCAGGTACAATTCCGTACGTTTCGCGAGACTTTTTTCCCGTCTCCGGGTTGCATTGTGGAAGGATTGGTTTTTCACCACGAGCCCGGCGAAGCGAAGCCTCTCATCACCATCCGAAAGTTGACCATTCAAGGCAGCTATGTCGGCCTTCTCTCGCGAAGGGTCAGTCGAATTATCGCTGAGGGCATGTTGGTTTCCATTCCACCCTTCGACACCCACTCAAAGTTCCACACCACGCCGTCAGAAATCACCATCGCAGAGATCGTTGCCAACGGCTCGGCCGTTGAGTTCGGCTCAAGTGATGCCGGAAACAAGCCTTTGCGGTTCGACATTCATGAAGCAATGCTGCGGGACGTGGGATGGAAAGGTCCTCTGACGTACCACGTGAACGTCCGCAATCCAAAGCC
The DNA here is from genome assembly GCA_035511455.1 of Candidatus Sulfotelmatobacter sp. GTDB lineage: Bacteria > Acidobacteriota > Terriglobia > Terriglobales > Acidobacteriaceae > Sulfotelmatobacter. The sequence continues at coordinate 6,431 of DATKFH010000055.1, forward strand.
CCCCGGCGACGTCACCGCCCAGGGAGAGTTCGGCTTGTGGAACCGGACTGCTGCGGGAGAAACTCCAATTTCCGGTGATTACAAATTTGAGCAGGCCGATCTAAGCGTATACGGGGGCATCGCCGGCAAGCTTTCGTCGACGGGGAAGTTCGGAGGCAAACTGGCTCACATCGACATCTCAGGGACCACCGACACTCCGGATTTCGAAGTAAAGTCCAGTGGCCACCCGGTTCGCCTGACTACACAATTCTCCGCCTACGTCGACGCCACCCGCGGGGATACTTTCCTTAAGCAGGTAGATGCCAACTTCTGGAAAACTCACCTGGTCGCGCAGGGAAGCATCGCCTCAAGCCCGGGAGGCAAGGGGAAAACCGCGGTGATCGACCTGCGGGCAAGGAACGCGCGCATTCAGGATGTTTTACTTCTGTTCGTTGAGGCAAACCGCGCGCCTATGTCCGGCAGCGTCACGTTGCAGGCGCGGGCCGAGATCCCTCCCGGCCCAGAAGAGTTTCTAAAAAAAGTTAAGTTGCATGGCAGTTTTGGAATTACGGGAGGAATGTTCTCTAAATCATCGACTCAAGAGGACGTCGATAAGCTAAGCGCGGGCGCGCGGGGCGAAAAAGAGAAAAATAAAGGTGATAAAGATAAGAATGCTAAAGATGACGCTAAAGATAAAGATAAAGATAGAGGCGACAAAGATAAAGATAAAGACCGCTGGGATCCCGAAACCGTGCTTACCGATCTGAACGGACAGCTCAATCTTCTCGGCGGGACGGCACGATTCTCCGATCTCTCATTCGGGGTTCCCGGTGCTACCGCCCGCCTGCATGGAACTTATGATCTGATCGATCACAAGATTGATTTGCGCGGCCAGATGCAGGTGGATACCCGGATCTCGAATGCCAGCAGTGGCACCAAGGCATTCTTGCTCAAAGTGATGGAACCGTTTTTCAAGAAGAAGCGCAAGGGAGAAATTGTTCCCATACGAATAGAAGGGACCTACGAGCACCCCACCTTCGGCCTCGACCTTAACGACAAGAATGCGCAGAAAGTGCCACCACCCGCGAGTACTCCATCCAAAGCCAATCTGCCTTCGCCCAAGCCCAAGTGAATTCAATCGGCGGACATCGTGGTCTGCTTTAGCTTGTACCGGAAGCACTGCATGATGTGGTCGTTCACCATGCCGACGGCCTGCATGAACGCGTAGCAGATGGTGGATCCAACGAAATTGAAGCCGCGCTTCTTCAGTTCTTTGCTCATGGCATCAGATTCATCAGTGCTCGCCGGAATTCGCTGCCGCGCTTTCCATGAATTCACCCGCGGCTGTCCATCCACGAACTGCCACACGAAGCTGTCGAAGCTGCCGAATTCGTCCTGCACTCGCAGCAGCGCCTGGGCATTGCCGACCGCCGATGCGATCTTCAAGCGGTTGCGCACGATACCCGAGTCTTTCAGCAGTTGCCCCATTTTTCGCCGGTCATAGCGCGCAACCTTCTTCACATCGAAGCCGTCGAACGCCACGCGGTAGTTTTCTCGCTTGTTGAGAATGGTCTCCCAACTCAGGCCCGCCTGTGCGCCTTCCAGAACCAGGAACTCAAAGAGCGAGCGGTCATCGTGGACGGGCACGCCCCATTCTCTATCGTGATAGCGAATCATCAGATCGCTCCGCGCCCACGCGCAACGAACTGGAGGTTTATCGGGGTCGTGCCTGCTAATCATAAAAGGGACTACAGAATGCTGCGGTCGCGGCGAGCTCTGAGCCGTTTGAGGCCCTCAATCAAACGGAGAGCGTATCGCGGCACTGAAAACGCCGTGCCACCCGAGGTCGCACGCCAGTGCCAAACTACTCCAGTGACTTCGGATCCGATCTGTTCTTTGGCGACTTCGCATCCAACAGAGATACCAACTGCCGGGCGGAACTCGGAACTCCCACCTTCCGCTCCAGAATGATTTCCTTCGCGCTTAACTTCTTCCCGTAGAGTTTTTCATTGGCATTCCCATCCGAGCGCAGGGTTGAGCCTTCCAGCGATATTCCGGCGAATAATCCCTTGTTGCGGGAGTAGGAAAGAATTTCCGCGTTCATTACTACGTCAGTCGCGCTTTCGGCAGTACGGCCTTTGGGACCTGCAGCGGCGGAAGCGTCCGCACCCAACTTCACCTTGCTGGTTAATAGCGAACGCGCGCCCCTGGGATTCATAACCAGCAAAACAAAGTCGGTCGCCTGACCACCTAGCTGGAAGCCGATGCTCACGCCTTCCAGCGCGTACAGAGCCGGCGCTCCCCATGGACCGGTATAGTGTTGTCCGGTCCGGCACACCATCAGCCCGCGTCCATAGCTGCCGCCCACGCCAAATGCGCCCTTCTTCACCGACGGAAGAACCACCACGCATTCCGCCTTGTCCAGCAAGTCCTGTGGAATATCGTCAGGAATGTTCAGGACTTCCTTCATCACTTCGCCCGCCTGTTTTACCCGGTCCGCTTCGGCGGCGGCGAAAGCCATCGCCGGGCAGAACCATAAAGCAACTAAGAAGGCTGTAACCTTGCGAATGTTTTTCATCTTGGATCTCATCAGAATCATTCCTTCCCGTAGCCCCATGGTCCTCTTTCGACAGCTCGTCCACGCTGCAGACGCCCCATCTTAAACCGTTCTCCCTCCTGGGAGTTGTCTTCTACAGCTCAATATCGCAAAAATTCGGTTACTTTGGGTAGTATGAGCGCAATCGATAAACGAGGCTCAAAGAAGCTCAAAAATATGACCAAACGAGTGCCCTTTTGTAACTTGGCACCTCGTTCGACCGCGCTCTACAGTCAATTGATAGCATGGCGGAAGGCCGCCCATCATTCGGCAATCGGCGTGCATCTAATGAATCAGAAGTACATTTTGGGACCGGGCGGAGTGAAAAATTTGGACTTTTCAGGCATGAACTACACGCGACGCGCCAGCCGCTTTCTAGCACTGGTGGCCGCGTTGGCTCTGGCGGTGCCAGTTTTTGCCCAGTCAGAGCCCTACGCCGATGCTTACGCCAGCAGCGCTGCCGGCTCCAACCCATACGCCAGTCCCGTACCCTCCGACGATCCTCAGGCTGGCGCGATGCTCACCATCCACAAACGTGTCGATGAAGTGAACGTGCTGTTCATCGCCACCGACAAGCATGGCAAGTTTGTTCGAGATCTGAATCAGGGCGATTTTACGATCCTTGATGATCATAAGCCGCCGCAATCCATTCTGAATTTTCGCCGCGAAACCGATCTGCCCCTGCACATGGGCTTGCTCATCGACGTGAGCGGTTCGGTCCACAGCCGTTTTGATTTCGAGCAAAATGCCGCGATCAGCTTTCTCCAGCACTCGGTTCGCGTGGGCTTCGACAAAGCTTTCGTAGTCGGCTTCAACAAACAA
>DATKFH010000056.1:0-5705 GCA_035511455.1 Candidatus Sulfotelmatobacter sp.
AAGAAGACACGCCCCTGGCGCGCCGCCTCTGTAAGTTTCTTAATGTTGGGCAGCAATCGCTCCGCCCCGGGAACGTAGAGTTTGCCGCCCGGCAGCATGAAGTCTGCTTGCGTGTCGACTTCCCACAAAACAACAGTGTGCGATATCACCGTAGTCATCCTCGAAGTGGACGGGCTCCAGTTGGACTAGGAAGCTCGGCTGCGGAGATGGGGTAGTTTTCGATTAAAGCGTTTTCCCAGCGTCAGTTCGCACAGACCGTCAACGAATTCGGGAGTCAACTTATCATGGCGAATGAGAAATCGCATGTAGATGGGACCGTAGAGCGAATCGAGAATCAAATTCATGTCCACATTCTTCCCCAGCTGGCCGCGGAGGATCCCACGGCGGAGCGTGGCATAGGCTTCCTGACGCCGCGGCTTCAGGAAACGTTCGCGAAAAGCTGCGATCAGGTTGTTGTCGCTCTGTCCGGCGCCCAGCATGGCGGAGACGATACGCCCACGGCGGCTAAGCAATATCTTCACCAGCTGACGCATCTGTTGGCTCATGTCGGTGCGAACCGAGCCTGTATCGGGAAAGTGCAGTTTGCGGGTGGTGCTGCTGGCAAATGCATCCGCGATGAGAGCGGCTTTATCCGGCCACCAGCGGTAGACGGTTGCTTTTCCAACACTGGCACGGGCGGCCACGGCTTCAATTGTGAACTCGGAGAACCCTTTTTTCGCCAGCAAGCTGAGGGAGCTGCGCAAGATTGACAGTCGCGCCTGTTCACTCCGAGGCCGCCCCGGAGGCCGCCTGCGGCCGTTTCTCTCGCGATTCACTCGAGGCTGAGCCTTGTGGCGCATGCCCCTACACTAACATATAATCTATCTGTCCTTTAGAATCCAATACGGGCAGTATCGAATCTAAGGGCCAATTGACGGGTGGGTTCGCCTCCGAAGGCTACCCTATTCCGGTTTTCCTTGAACTCTGGCGGTGCCTAACCGATGTGGATCGTAGCCCTAGCCCTCAGACGTCCCTACACCTTCGTGGTGATGGCGTTGGTCATAATTATTTTGACGCCGATCACGATTTTGCGAACCCCCACTGACATTTTCCCCGATATCAATATCCCAGTGGTGTCGGTGGTCTGGTTCTATGCGGGCCTCTCGCCGCTGGATATGGCGGACCGCATCGTCGCCAACTCCGAACGCGGCATCACCACGACCGTCAACGATATCGAGCACATGGAATCTCAGTCCGTATATGGATTGGGCGTCATCAAGGTTTTTTTTCGTCCGGGAACGAACGTACAAGGAGCGGTTGCGCAGATCACTGCGATCGCGCAAACCACGGTTCGCAGTTTGCCCCCCGGCACCACCCCGCCACTGATCATTTCTTATAGCGCATCGACGACACCCATTATTCAGCTCGGACTGAGCAGCAAGACTCTCCCTGAACAGCAACTTTTCGATCTGGGGCAGAATTTCCTGCGCAATTATCTGGCCACGGTGCCGGGAGCTGCCACGCCTTTTCCCTATGGCGGCAAGGTCCGTCAGATTCAGGTTGACCTCGATTTGGCGAAGCTGCAGTCCTACGGGCTGCAGCCCAATGACATTGTTAACGCCGTCAACGCGCAGAATCTGATTCTTCCAAGCGGCACGGTGAAGCTGGGATCGCTGGAATACAACGTTGAGATGAACGGAACGCCGGAAACCATTCCGGAGTTGAACGATTTGCCGGTAAAGACGGCAAACGGCTCCACGCTCTACATGCGGGACGTGGCGCACATTCGCGACGGTTTTTCTCCGCAAACCAATATTGTGCGTCAGGATGGGAGCCGCGGCGCGCTGATGTCGATCTACAAGAACGGCAACGCTTCCACGCTGCAGATTGTCGCCGGAATCAAGAACATTGTTCAACAGGCCGCGCAAGCGCTGCCGCCCGAACTCAAGGTTACAGCCCTGTTTGACCAGTCTCTGTTTGTGCGCGCATCGATCTACGGCGTCTTGCGGGAGGGCTTAATCGCAGCCGCTCTCACGGCTGTGATGATTCTCATTTTTCTCGGCGATTGGCGTCCGACAATTGTCATTTCTATTTCCATCCCGCTCTCCATTTTTGTTTCGATCATCCTTCTTGGAGCGATCGGTCAGACCATCAACATTATGACTCTGGGAGGATTGGCCCTCGCCGTGGGCATTCTTGTGGATGATGCCACGGTGGAAATCGAAAACATCGAACGCAATCTTGCCATGGGTAAGGAGATGCGACAGGCAATTCTCGACGGCGCTCAGCAAATTGCCGTGCCGGCGCTGGTTTCCACGCTCAGCATCTGCATCGTGTTCGTGCCCATGTTCTTCCTCGCGGGTGTGGCAAAATTCTTGTTCGTACCGCTGGCGGAGGCCGTAAGCTTCGCCATGCTGGCCAGTTATCTGCTCTCACGAACGCTGATACCGACGCTGGTTATGTACATTATGCGGGGGCACGAGCATCGTGAGGAAGCCCCCAAATCGTTCCTGGGCCGCTTCCAGCGCGGCTTCGAGCGCAAGTTTGAAGACTTCCGCCGCGGCTATGAGCAGTTGCTGGAAACCACTCTCGAGCATCGCGGCGTCTTCGTGATGGTTTTTCTGGCTTTTTGCCTGCTGTCACTCGGGCTGTTTTTTTTCCTGGGAGAGGATTTCTTCCCGCAAGTCGATGCTGGCCTGTTACGGCTGCATGTGCGGGCGCGCCCGGGCTTACGCGTGGAAGAAACGGCGCGGCTCTGTGATCAAATCGAAGGCGTGCTACGACAGGAAATTCCGCAGAACCAGTTGCAGACTATTCTCGACAATATCGGCCTGCCAAACTCCGGCATCAACCAGTCCTACAGCTCGAACGGAACCATTGGAACCAGCGACGCGGAGATTCTTATCGCTCTCGATCCTGAGCATCATCCTCCCACCGCCGATCTTACCAGGCGTCTGCGGGAGGTATTGCCACGGCGCTTTCCCGGTACCGAATTCTTTTTCCAGCCAGCCGACATCGTTACGCAGATTTTGAACTTCGGTTTGCCCGCGCCGATCGATGTGCAGATCATCGGCCAGGATATGGGCAGCAGTTATGTGATCGCGCAGCAAATCGCCAACCAGATGCGCCACGTCCCTGGCACCGCCGACGTTCACGTTCAGCAGTTGCTTTCCCTGCCCACGCTGCGTATGGATATTGACCGCACCAGGGTCACACAGGTTGGCCTCACGGCACGCGATGTAGCGCAGAGCGTGCTGGTTTCGCTGAGTGGAAGTTTCCAGACTTCACCGAACTTCTGGCTCAATCCGAAAAACGAAGTTACCTACCAGATGGCGGTTCAATCCCCGCAATACCGCATGACCAGCATGCAGGACTTGATGACGATTCCAGTAACCTCGCAACAGGGTCCGGAGTTACTCAGTAACCTGGTTCAAGTATATCCAGTGGCGCGGCCCGCTACCGTAAACCACTGGAACGTGGCCCCCGTCGTCGATGTTTACGCCAGCACTCAAGATCGTGACCTGGGTGGGGTGGCCGCGGACACGGACAAGATTCTCAAAACCTTCGAGGGCCATTTGCCGCGCGGTACTCGCATCGTGGTACGCGGACAAGTGGCAACCATGCGCTCATCATTTTTGGGCTTGGGCGTGGGCTTGGTGGGCGCAATTCTTCTGGTCTATTTGCTGATTGTCATCAACTTCCAGTCCTGGCTTGATCCCTTCATCATTATCGCTGCATTGCCCGGAGCCCTGGCAGGGATCTGCTGGTTCCTCTTGCTGACTCGTACTACCCTAAGCGTGCCCTCGCTTACCGGCGCAGTCATGTGCATGGGAGTCGCCACCGCCAACTCCATCCTGATGGTCAGTTTCGCGCGAGAGCAGATGGACGAAGGCGTTCCCGCCGTACAAGCTGCCGTTGCTGCGGGATACACACGGGTGCGTCCCGTGCTGATGACCGCACTGGCGATGATCATCGGCATGGTGCCGATGGCACTGGGTTTCGGCGAGGGCGGCGAACAGAACGCGCCGCTCGGGCGAGCTGTCATAGGCGGGTTGCTGTTTGCCACCGTGGCAACGTTATTTTTCGTGCCTAGCGTATTCGCCATGTTGCATAGCCGCCGGGAAGCCCAGCGGGCACAAGCGAACCAAAGGTAAAAGGTAAAAGGTAAAGTGTCGTAAGAACGGGGTGGAGCTGAGTGGAATCAAGAATGACTGACGAAAATAAGTTTAAACTATCGCTGGATGATCCGCGGCCCCCACAGGCCTCCGATGCTCAGGCGTCACAGAAACAGAGCGAGCACGATGAGCACCATGGGCTGGGTGCTCAGGCCCAGCGTGACGAGGAGGTCGAAGCCATCCAGAAGCGCTCCCGGCACCAGCCTCCCGGAATCCAGCCGCCTCCCGAGCTTCCGCCCGCACCTGCCCGCAAAGCTTTGACGATTGTCGGAGTATTGCTGGGGGTACTGCTGATTGCCGGTGGCCTCACGATGTTCAGCCGGATGAGTCACGAGCGGGCCCTGGCCAAGGAAACGGAACGGGAAACAGTACCCACCGTCGCCGTGGTCAATCCAGTTTCGGAAAAGCCCGACGAAGATTTGATCTTACCCGGCTCTTTGCAGGCCTATGAGGAATCTCCGATTTACGCCCGCACCAGCGGCTATCTGGTTCGCTGGTACAAGGACATTGGCAGCCGGGTCACGAAAGGCGAGTTGCTGGCAAAAATCGACACGCCGGAGATAGATCAGGAATTGAACCAGACGCGGGCCGCACGTCAGCAAACCGTCGCGCAATTGGAGCTGGCGAAGATCAGCGCCGACCGCTGGGAAAACCTGCGTAAGACTGACTCCGTCTCCGCCCAGGAAGCGGACCAGCAGGTCAGCGGCTACAAACAGAGCCAGGCAAACTTGGCCGCCGCCGACGCTAACATGCGCCGCCTCGAACAGTTGGAAGGATTCAAGGATGTCTATGCCCCTTTCACCGGCGTGCTTACCAAACGCAACGTCGACCCAGGCGCTCTCATCAACGCTGGCGCCGGTGCCGCCGGCCGCGAACTCTTTGACTTGGCCCGCGTCGATCCTCTGCGCGTTTATACCAGCGTCCCCCAGGCGTACGCACCCTATGTAAAGGTTGGCGCCAAGACTTTTGTTACCCTGCAGGAATTTCCGGGCCAAAAGTTTTCAGCCGCAGTGGCGCGCACCGCAGAATCCATCGACCCGACCACGCGCACTCTGCTCACGGAAGTGGATGTACCGAACAAGGATGGCCGTTTGCTTCCGGGCTCATTCGGAGAAGTGCACTTCGCTGTCGGCTCTGGAGTGAACAAAGTTACGATTCCGGTAAATACAATGTTGTTCCGGGCCGAGGGGCCGCGAGTCGCAATCGTGGGTCCGGACAACAAGGTGCAGTTGCGCCCGATCAACATCGGACGCGATTACGGGACCACGTTAGAAATTCTCGGCGGCGTCGCCCCCACAGACCAGATCGTCGTCAACCCGGCGGACTCCCTCGAGAATGGGCAGCAGGTGAACGTGGCGCAGCCGCAACCCAGCCAGCGGCAGCCCGGTCAGGCGCCGCAAGGCCAGCAGAAAGGCGGGGCGTCGTGAAGCGAGCCGGCCTCTCGGCAGCTTTCGTGCTGCTTGGACTTGGCGTTGGATGCACTGTGGGTCCGCGGTACAGCCGGCCTTCGGCTCCGGCGCCGGCGCCGGATGCGTGGAAGACGCAACCACC
>DATKFH010000057.1:0-2637 GCA_035511455.1 Candidatus Sulfotelmatobacter sp.
CAAGCCGCCGTCTCGGCGGAACCGATTAAGGCTGCGGACGGCGGCCTGACCCCCTCAAAACCGAGACCTTGGTCCGTGGCGTTTGGCGCGGCGTGACGGCCGGTGGGCGGTAACCAGTCTCGCGTTTCGCCATCGAGCATACCCCAAATGAACCGGGATGCAAAGCTGCACAAGAAACGGCGATCCGATCTGAGAGATACGAATATGACGGCTCGAAACCTGCGAAGGAATTGTTCCAGCGACAAACGCAAAGAGACGGTCGTAGGGGAGCTTCGGAGACTAGCAGCAGACCGAATTTCGCACCGTCAGACGGCGCTCGGGAGGTTCTTCGAATGTCAGGAACTGCAAATGTCCTCAGCACTGTTGGCGAGGGCGGTCGAGCAATGCTCCCGCTGGCACGCCGGGAAGCGCCTCGCTCCTCCCGCAGAATCCCTGCCGCCGACCAGTTGATCGCTCCGCCATGTGAAGTTGTATTGCCTATCTTGGAAAAGGTTCCGACTGAACAGCGTTTCTCGGCGGACGACCAAGAGGTAATCGCGTTGGCCGAGATCTTGGTGAAGGCCGATATCGCGGCCGTGGAAGACTGGGAGAAGAGCGGAAGAGACGCGACCAAATACTTGTTGCTGACCCTTCAGCGATGGATCCGCAACCATGGCGGAGCGTCAATCGAGCGTCGCTTCGATCTGGATCTTACTCTCAGCGACAGACTGGTCGATTACTCGGATGAACGAGGACAAGAGGGTACGCTTTACCTGATCGTCGATCCAGAGAGCGCGGCATTCGTGCTGCTGAACGCAACCATGGAACTGCTTAGGAGCGTACATCCGCGTCTGCCCGCGACATTCCTCAGGCACTTTGTCGGATCACTCAACCAGTGGGTGCGAGTCTACGACTACCACGATGCCGAGGAGCGAGTCGACATGCTGCGCGAATGGTACGAGGGCGAAGAGAATCCCGAGCAGTACGAGGTGCCAGACATTGAGGGATGTACGCCAGAATGCCTGAAGGAGCGCCCTCTGAGTCTTCGAGGTCTGAAGAAATTGAGGCGAAGCATACGGAACACGGAAGTCCGGGCGCTCGTCAGTGGTTTGGTGGAACTGTGTTGGAACTCGCAACAGGCTAAACGGCCGGAATTTACTGAGGACATGGGAGAGCAGTTGATGGACTCGAATCCGGCATTGCCGTGTCTGCTCGCGGCATTCTCATCGGGCGACGCGGTGGTGGGGTGCTTTGACGATGAAGCGCAGACTGCAATGGAGGTGACACCCCAACCCAACCTCATCATCCCCTTCAGACTTTCCGATCCGACTATTGTGCGGCAAGGTTTCCGCACGCTGGGCGTGGTGTGCGACACGCTCGCTGCCGCCAGCCGGTTGATCGACCTGATGCCGGGCAATGACGATGGCGTGATCTCCCGCGAGGAGCAATTATGAACGTCCACCTGCGGATCGGTGACAACCGAACCTTTAGTCTGAAACAGGCTGTGCTTCTTTATCAGGAAGGCAGCAGGGCGTTTGCCACGTTGCATGAGGTGAAGATTCGGCCGGATCAGGCGCCTTACCTGTGCGCGGGCCAGTCCGTTACGACCGGCTTTCTTGAGACGCTCGCCAAAGGCTTGGGGGCAAGCATGGCAGCGGAGGTTTTACCGGAACATGTGCTGGCACGAACCCCTGAGTTGATCGCATGGTGGAGCCGGGCGCAACCGCGGCTGATGTTCTTCGGCGACGGAAATGCCGAAGCGAAAAAGCTGAATGGCAAGATGTATCCCCACCCTGCCCTGTTGTTCATGATCGATGGCCGGGAACTGTTCGTGCGTGCACTCGCAGAAAACTGCCGGCCAGCAGCCTATACACACCTGAAAAACGCTCCGTACTGGAACACCGACTCGGCCGGACGAGTTTGTCTCGGCAGTATGCGAATTCCAAAGGAAGTAAGTGTCGGCTCCCTGTCGAGTTGGGAGAACGCATATTTTGCCAGCGAGTTCACCCATCCCAGTGGCGCAGTCCGGCTGACAACGCATTCCGGCGGGTTCTTAGGTCTGTGGTCAAACCTTGCTGGACGGAAACATTTTCCTGTGAAGTTTCTGGCCGACAGCAAACAAACTCTTCAGGAATTCATCGAGAGAGAAGGTGAAGGATGAAGCCATGGAGACTCACCAGATTCATCCTGGGTTACTGAAGCACAAGGTGCGCGTGCTGGTCGTCGGTTGCGGGGGCAACGGAAGCGCGATCGCGGCCGGGTTGCCGTACCTGCATCAGGCATTGCTGGCCTACGGACATCCGGAAGGGATCCACGTCACGTTGCTCGATCCGGAGGTCATCTCTGGGACGAACTGCGTACGCCAGCCGTTCAGTCAATCTGAGATCGGTCTCTATAAATCTGTGGTTCTCGCCAATCGGCTGAATCTCTTCTGGGGTCTGGATTGGCGGGGCGTTCCTGAACGGTTGGACCCGAAACGCAGGCTCGATGGCGTAGACATCGTGATCGGCTGTGTCGACACTCGCAAGGCGCGCGCGGCAATCGCAAAGTGCGCAGAGGATTGGAGCGAAGTCGATTACTGGCTGGACCTCGGCAACAATGCGGACAGCGGTCAATTTGTGCTGGGAGAGCCGCTGAACCGAAGGAACCGGCGGCACA
>DATKFH010000058.1:0-7016 GCA_035511455.1 Candidatus Sulfotelmatobacter sp.
ACAAGAGCCAACGGGTGGGTAGGGTGATCGAATTGATCAATCCGATCCTGCGGGGCTGGGTGAACTACTTTGCGGTAGGGCACTCCAGTCGGTGCTTTGCGTTTATCGAGGACTGGGTAGAAAAGAAAATCCGGCGGCACAGGATGCGGGCAAAGAAACGCAAGGGATTCGGCTGGAAACGATGGAGTAGGGAGTGGCTCTATGACGTGCTCGGGTTATTCAGCGATTACCGAGTGCGGTATTACGCACCAGTCCCGAAAGTCGCGCCGGCACGATAGGTCTCATAACCCTTGATGCGAAACAACCAGGTAAGCCGAGTGACCGAAATGGGCACGCTCGGTTTGACGCGGCGGGGTCTGGAAACCGGTTTACGGTTCGGCTAGTGAGTCCACTCCCAGAGGAAACAGGGAGCCCCAGGTAGGCGGAACCTAAGGGACACGGCGCCAGACCTCGACCCTACTTTTAGGGGGAGCGGTGGAAACGTCGGCATCATTCGTGAGCAGCTGACAAGGCTGCGAATCTTGCGAGGTGTAAGTCCTCGCTCCGGCAATTGCCTGTAGTCAGCCGGATAGCATGTCCGATACGTGCGAAGGTAACGACGCACGTTCTGCTCGGAGATAAAAGCCTCGGCTGCCCTGCGAGGAAACTTGCAGCGGTAGGAACGATCTGGGAGGCGAGCAAACTGGGAGGCGTGAACATAACGAAATAGCTGCAGCCTCGTAAGCCGACCCGTGGAAAGTCGTGTTCGCGGAAGGAAAGCGGGAAGCTGACTCAATCGTATGATGAGGAAAGCCGATGAAGGCTGAGGAAGAACCAGGCAAATGCACTCAGCCGACCGCCGGGGTATGGGCTCAGGCATCTCAGGAAAGATTCGCAGAATAACGTCAGGAAGATCCAGGTGGCAGCAGGGGCTGGTAGCAACCTGCACAGACTCGTCGAGCGAGGCGCAATGCCGAAGCCGGCGAGAGCCACACTGGATTGGCGAATGAGTCCGTAAGAGCGATGAACGGGGAGTAATGTCCTCGGAAGAGTCGGTGGGTACGGCTCTCTGATGAAGGTAACGCCAACATCAGGCAAAGGGACTCTGGACGCTTGGTGGTTCCTACGACGGGCGCGGGCTCGGCTTGATAAAACCGGGCACACCAAACCGTAGCCAGGGCTAGGGACGAAGCGGTGAGCAAACCCGTTGAAGGCGGACCGTATGCGTACCAGCGCTTGAACTTCGCGACGATGTGGGAAGGCTCACTGACGACATGCCAAGGTTTCAAACCGGACCTGAGAAACTCGGCCGTCCGGCATTATAGGGGGGCCTCGGGAAACGTGGTCATGGCGGGAATGTGCACCCACCTCGCAACCGAAAGGGCGAGGCTGGTAACCCCCCGCCTACAACTGGCGCGCCCTAGTTCTATCCCAACAAGCCCGGTCCGCGCCACCGCCCTACCCGGCGGAGACCTCGGTGGGCCATGGTGGACCTAAACGCGCACGAAGCCGGAAACGGTGGACAGAAGCCAAGGGAAGCCTACAGCTCACCGAGTCTCCTCTAACTCGGAGATGTCTGCCTGTCACGCAGGAGGCTGCGGGTTCGAGTCCCGTAGCTCCCGCCATTTACGATTGCTAAACCCGCTTCTGATTGACTGCAGACATTCCGATTAAATTTTGCTCTTGGTCCGTCGATGGCCGTGCTGGGTATGAGGATTAGGCCTTCGCGGCAACGGCCCGCGCCAGCAGGCTGCGGGCGTGCGACGTGTTGCGAACTTCCGCATTCATTTTCGCCAACCGCAGCGCTTTGTCCGGGTCGCCACCCGCAGCAAGCCAGAATTCGGCCGCATGGTCGGCGAAGGCCTCCGGATGACTAGCGATCAGCTCGTCATAGCGTGAGGCAGCCAGCCGACGCCAGCGCCGGGATTCGTCCTCATGGCCTACGTCCTCGAGAATACGTGCGAGCTGCGCAGCGTAATCAGGATCATCCGAGGACGCCGCCAGCGACCGTAGGCGGGAGATAGCGCAATCGACTTCACCGAGTTCCGCTTCGACTTCGGCTAGATGGCCTTGCGCCTGGGCGTACAGTGGCACACGCCGCCACGCGGCTTCGAATAACCTGCGGGCGTCATTCAGTTGGCCCGCGTTCATCCACATGAGTCCCAGCTGGAAGTCGAGAAGAGCAACTGGAAACGGCGAGACACCGCGATACCGGCAGCAGCTTTGCTCGTACTGGTGTTCTGCTGCCTCGATTTCGCCGCGCTCAGCATGCAACCCTACCAGGGCAGCGAGATTTTCAAAGCTCCCCTGGCGCTTTGCGGCTTCATCTCGCAGGACATAGGATTCATCGTAGCGGCCGAGTGCCTGGAAGATTGCCGCCCGCTCGCCATTCGCCGTTTCGGTATCGAGCGAAAGCCGCTCGGCCCGATCGACATCGGCCAAGGCATCGTTAAATCGATGAAAGCCGGCGCGTGTTCGCGCGCGCGCGCGCAAAGAGCTTGCGTCCATAGGCGCGTCGCGCACGAGGTGTTCCGCGATCTCCTCTGCCCTGTCGTAGTCTGCAATTCGGCCGACGATCAGCCCGCGCAACGAGATCAGCTCGGCGAGACCCGCTCGAGTTTCGACGCTTGCGCGGCCACGCCTGACTTCCGGTTCCAAGGCGTCGATCTGAGCATCGAGGTTCAGCAAAGCAATTGTGCCGTCGGTGAGCGGCCGCTCGTCGATCATGATTGTGCAGCCTCCCGGCGATTTGGTGGGGCCATGTAGGGGAACACCTTCGACGACCACACAATCGGTGCGTCGACACCGTCCCGGATTCGTGGACCCTTTCCCGCGTTGACGTACAGGGTGAGAAGAAAGTCGACCAGGTCCTGGTTGAGCCACCTTCCTCCGCAAGTAGCGTGCGTACGCCCTTCGAGCATCGCCTGCTCGATTTCGAAATAGCTCGTCTCTGAGAAAGGCTTGGACGCATCCACAACCAGAAAATCGGCGAGTAGGAGTTCGGTCAGCGGATGGTTCCCGTGATTGTCGAACGGCCAGTCAACTTTATCGTCGAGGCCGTCGTAAAAAGCAAGATTGGCGTTCAGCCGCGCTCGATACGCGCCCGCATAGTGCTTGGAAAGGTTGAAGGCGTCCTCTTCGTTATAGATGTCCCGGATCTCGAGATCCCGATTGACGGTATCGAACATCTTGGCGCTGAGGCTGATGTTCTTGATTTCCGGCCGCCCGACTCGTTCCAGCCGCACCGCCCGTTTGCCGGCGCTTAGCGTCTCGGCAACTACAGCGAACATCGGGCCGCCCTTGAGCAAGGTCGCCCACTCAATCCTGAGGACGATCCCCAGTACATTCTTGCCGTAGAGCCTGTCGGAACCGACTTCCTTGAAGGCGACCTGCCTCGTTGCGATTGTTCTTTCGGTCATCGGGCCGTCGATGAAGAACGGATCCGATCTCTGTCCCGCGAAGACTTGCACGGCTCTCCCACTGCCGCCGCTCTCCTCACTCGTGCGAAACGTGACCACGTCGCCGTTTGGCAGCGCGCAGCGGCCCTCTTGCACCGGTTGTGAACCGCTGAACGTGAAGTCAAAGATGGATTCGTCGGCTGCAACTGCGAACGTGCGCCCGTCAGGCGCAATGGATACTGGACGCACGCGCAACCTATAGATGACCGCATCGGAAAACAGGGCTGACGGGCCAGCGTAGGGAAACACGTTCATGATCAGAACGAGATGCCGCGGACTCTCCGGACAAGGGAACGCATAAACGTCCGTGATATCGATGACCGGATCAGCGATGGCGCGAGGCCCCGAGATGTGATCGGACATGTGTGAATCCTTCCTACGGCGAGTTTCCCCTCAGCGCGCTTGTTGGCCGTTGCTGACTGAGAATTCGGTGGATGAACCGTCTCTTTCCATCCAGCTGTGGTTTTGGCCTTGAACAGTGCTTCTATTTGTGCTTCGAGACTTCACGCTCACTTCACGTTCCGTTGCTCTCGTTGAGAACGGTCTCTGCTATCTGAAAGCAGTCGGCGCCGACCGGAATTCCGCAATAGATGGCGATTTGGACGAGCACGGCACTCATTTCAGTCGGCGTAAGGCCGTTGGCCCGCGCCCCGCGGACATGGTTCGCGAACTCGCCCATCTTGCCGAGCGCGGAGACCATGCCAAGAGTGAGAATGCTGCGCTCGCGAGGTGACAATGTGTCTTCGCCCCACACCTCGCCCCAGCAGTATTCGGTCACCAGTCGCTGAAATTCGCGGTTGAAGTCATTGACGTTTGCGAGCGTGCTGTCCACATACGAATCGCCCAGCACCTGCCGACGTTTGACGAGCCCGCGGTCATAAAGAAGCTTATCCATAACGACTTCTGCCCTCCAAATTGATGTCGTAGCGATGAGCGCGCAGGCAAAGCCCGGCTCATCAACCTTTGAGATCCCCCAACCATTTCAGCGCCGATAGGCTCGGCATGAACATGTACTCGCCGCCGCGCAGCACGTTGAACGTCTGGATGCCGTGGATGCGCCGCCTCACCGGATCCCTGGGAATGGTGAACTTAGCGTCTTGTTCCTGCAGGCCCACGATCGGGTCACGTTCTTCGCCAAGGCCCGTAAAATTTCCGTCGTTGATCCAATCCCGTTGCAGGAATTCCAGAGTGGCCATCGCTTTCGCGCTCAAGAAAAGGAAATATATCCCGCGTGGGACTTCATCATCGCGCTCCGAAAGTGCGTTCGGGTCGTACGGCGCTCCGTAGGTTGTGCTGCGCCGAATAATGCGATGGAGGTTCACGTCCGTGAGCACCGGCATCTTGGTATCACGCGGGTTCATCCTGCGCATGTGGCAGCCGAGCGGCGCCTGTTTGCCGGCCCGATCGTTGGCGTAATTGAAGTCGTTGTTGCGCCGCGGGTCTTGGCCGAGCGCGGGGTCGTCATCCATTGGCGCGAGCGTCAATGGCGCGCCGCTGCGCCAACGACCAACTAGCTTGGCCGCCAGCAGTTCACGTTCTTCGTTCGTTTGAGCATTGTCTCGCAGGAATCGGTTGAACGCTCCGACCCGAGATTGGTACTTGCGCAGGCCAAGGAAGGTGCCGTTGCGCCCGAGCACATCCGGACGCAATATTGCAACCGGCACACCGGCCTCGCCCGGATAACCAAGGATGAATTCACCCGCTTTGATGGGGCGACCCTCTCCCGGTAGGGGATCGATACCGCTGCCCTCAATGGCGGGCTGGCCGATACCGTCCTTGTAGCCGAGCGGATTGAGGTCGCCTGGCTGGGCGCCAAAATCCACACTATCCAGCACCGTAACGCCGGAAAATCCGTGATACTGCTGCCGCGCCAACGCCATGGTGCGGCGCCACTTTTCCTGGCTGTCGCTAAAAACAGTGATGGCGATATGAATTCGTCCGCTGCCGAACGGCTGGTCCCAGTTCTTTGGATCGTTCTCTCCGCGGTCAAGAAGGATGTCGGCACACGCAGCCATTCCCACCCGAAATGCTTCCGGAAAACTTTGAAGCGACTCCTCGGGCACACCCAGCGCCACCAGGCCGCAATAGCTGATCGCAACTGCAATCCAGGCCTCTGTAGCGGCCCACCAATCGGCCGCGGAACCGACATGCGGCGCCAGCCTACGCAGGAACTCTCGGCCGCTGCGTGCGTCGTCGACGTGCATCAAGATGTGCGTGCCAAAGTACGGCTCCGGTCGATAGCGCAGTACCGTTGCCTGGATCTCGTTCAGATCAAGCGTAACGGAACTATTGTTTTGAGTTCCTTGATTGCGCTCTTCCAAGACAGCCAAGATATCCTCCTTCTAAAGCTTCAAATCAAATCCGATGGACGTGACACAAACCCCCGTTCGGTGCGGGACGCGCTGTCGTCGCGGCCGCCGGTGGTGTGAGCTTTTGCGGCGTAGAGGGCTCTTTCGAGTTGGGTCATGTGTCCTCTAGCCGCCGTTTAAGCAACGTGGATCAATTTCTTGTTGACAAATTCGCCGATGCCCAAGCGTGATAGCTCCCGGCCATAGCCGGAGTTCTTCACGCCGCCGAACGGAAGGTCCGGTGCGGTACTGGTCGCCTGGTTGATGAAAACCATCCCAGAATCGACCTGGCGCGCGATGCGTTTCCCCCGTTCGACATCTTTGGTCATCACTGTTGCACCCAGCCCATACGGAGAGTCGTTAGCCATGTCCACCGCCTCTTTTTCATGCTTCACCCGGAAAACCATCGCGACAGGCGCGAAGAACTCCTGGTGAAAGGCAGGGTTATCGGGCTTCACATCGGTGAGAATGGTAGGTTCGAGGAAGAACCCACGCCGATTGAGCTTCTTTCCGCCAAGCAACACTTTCGCGCCGCCTTTAACCGCGGCATCGATCTGCATCAGGACACCGTTAAGAGCTCCCTCAGTGCACAGCGGTCCTAGTGAAGTTTCGGGATCCATCGGATCGCCCGGCTTCAGCCTCTCGAGCTCGTTCTTGAACCGGCTAAGGAACTTGTCGGCGATGCTTTCCTGAATAATGAAGCGCTTGGCCGCGATGCAGGCTTGACCGGTGTTTTCCATGCGGCCAAGCACGCCCCACTTCACGGCCGTATCGAGGTCGGCGTCGTCCAGGACGATGAATGGATCGCTGCCGCCGAGTTCCATCGTGCTCTTCTTCAGCGCTTGACCCGCCTCGGAAGCGACCGCCGACCCCGCTCTTTCGCTGCCGGTCAACGCCACTCCTCTGATCCGGCTATCCGCGATTACCTTGGCCGACTGTTCGTTATCAATAAAGACGTTGCTCCATGTCCCCACCGGAGCGCCGGCATCGAGGAAGAGCTTCTCGAACGCCAGCGCGCATTGCGGCACATTCGGCGCGTGCTTGGTGATAACGGTATTGCCGAGCATGAGGTTCGGTCCCGCGACGCGCGCTAAACACAGCGTCTTAAGTAATTGCGCATAGTCTGCGGAGGACATCGTTGCGCGTGGACCAGGTTGCGAACTCGGATTCAACCGCGCCGATGACGTCTTGGAGATGGTCGAAGTAGCGATTGTGCAGGCAACGACGGCGG
>DATKFH010000059.1:0-2836 GCA_035511455.1 Candidatus Sulfotelmatobacter sp.
TCACCACAGGCGTCGCCGGGTTAATCGCCGCTCCCGCCTCCGCGCCGTGCTCCCGGACCATCGCCAGCGCCCGGTCCAGATGCACAGTGGATTCTTCGTGAACAAGCACTCGGCTGGCTCCTGCGCGGACGAAATCCGCGATATATCTTTCAGGCCGGTCAATCATGAGATGCACATCCAGGGGCAATTTGGTTGCTTTGCGCAAAGACTCCACCACAGGTATCCCCAGCGAGATATTCGGCACGAAGTGGCCATCCATCACGTCCACATGGATCACGTCCGCCCCAGCCTCTTCCACCGTGCGCACTTGTTCCCCCAGCCTCGCGAAATCCGAAGCCAGAATCGAAGGCGCAATTTCAACGCGTGCGTAGCTCATAATTTCGGTTGGATTCTAGCATAGCCGCGGAGGCAACATCGAATGGCGCAAGCTAGGTGATTAGCTGTCGCTGCAACGGCTTGACTTCGACGCGAGAGCACGATCCATCCTGGAGTGCGGGGCTCGCCACCGCCTTTTCTCGCGCGAGGCTTGCCTCGCGTTCAGCGACGTGTGGCTGCCGCGAAGCACACAAATCCAATCACATTCCGTTCTGTCGTTGTTGGAACAAGTTGCCAGTGCAAAAATGGATGCTTAATTGAGGTCACCTGGCCCGCAGTTTATTGTGTTTCTGTCACCAGTGGTTTGCCATGCCGGGGGAATCATTGAGGTTCATTCTGGTTGCTTCGCTCCTTTACCTGACCCTCATGCTTCATCTGGCGCGCCAGCCGAACATCCCCGCACCCGTTTCCGGCCAACTTCCGGTCGCCGACTGTCCTGGCATGATCGGTAAAGGCTACGCCGATTTGCGTGATCTGCCACCAGGACGACCTGGATCGGGATCATTCGGAAATCGGCCTGTCATAGCTTAGGATCTCGAAGTCAATCGCTGCCAGCGATATGATCTAGAAGGGCAGGACGGGTCGCGACCGATTTGAGACGTCGGCCGCAGGAGATCAGCAGATCACTGCTGGATCACTGACACGGACCAACGCAAAGACAAGCGGCGTTCGCCGAGATTGAGCACAAGGAGCCTACGAACATGAAGCCAAAGAACACGATCTGCCTCTGGTTCGACAAAGACGCGCATGAGGCGGCGCGCTTCTACGCCGCGACCTTTCCGGATAGTAAAGTAACCAAGGTTCACGAGGCTCCCGGTGACTATCCGGGCGGCAAGAAGGGCAATGTACTGACGGTGGAGTTCACCGTCCTGGGCATTCCCTGTCTCGGTCTCAACGGCGGCCCGACGTTCAAGCACACCGAGGCCTTTTCCTTCCAGGTCGCGACCGACAATCAGGAAGAGACCGACCGTTACTGGAACGCGATCGTGGGCAATGGCGGAACGGAAAGCGCGTGCGGTTGGTGCAAGGACCGCTGGGGCCTCTCCTGGCAGATCACCCCGCGCGCGCTAACCGATGCGCTTGCGGCTGGTGGCGCTGAGGCCAAGCGTGCCTTCGCGGCCATGATGACGATGGGGAAGATCGACGTCGCCGCCATCGAGGCAGCGCGGCGAGGCTGACGTGAACACGCCAAACGAGATCAACGACGTTCTGGCGACTCGCTCTTAGGTCAGGCCGCACAAACGAGGAGCCCCGCGCCAATAAAATGGCGCGGGGCTCCTCGTCTAGCAATTATCTTTGTTCTAGTTTACCGGCCCTCATCCGACCCGAACTGCACCGCTGGTAGAACCTGCGTGTGCTCCTTCTGAACCGCTTGCAGTTGATTCGGATCCAATCCAAGCGCCTCCAGAATCGTCGGAGCGATCTGCAAGGTCTCCACCGGGCTAGTGACGGTCTTAGGCTCGAAGTTCGGATTCGATAGCAGCAGCATCACGTTGACGTCGTCATGCGCGAAGCCACCGTGTTCCGCCAGCTTCTTGCCGCTGCCAGAATAGGTAACTCCGATGTTGGGCGTGACCAGAATATCCGGTGTGCGCGGATCGCCTTCCGGCGGCAGTCCGGGCGCATTGAAAATCTGCGTAATTCCGGGGCCCCAGAAAATTTCACCGATACCCGCGATGTTTCCGGTCGCCGGGGATTGCGTTTCGAGCGTGTGCACCGCGCTCTCCGTGGTGCAACTGTTGCTAAGCCAAATCAGGGAAACATCATCCTCGGTCGGCCCGATGCCGTTGGCGTTCGCCGGCGATTCAGAAAACGGCAGGCAGTTCTCCAAAATCGTTGCCGGTGAATTCGTGACAGGGTCATTAGGCGTGGTCGATATGCCCAGGTAACGGGGGGAATCGATGGGGCTTTGTCCGTGCTTCGCTGAAATCACAATCAAAGTGGATTCGAGCAGCCCGCGCGACTTGAGCGCCGCCACCATCTTGCCGATCGAAGCGTCCGCAAATTGGATTTCGCTCAGCAAGGAAGGCGTTGGCGTACCTACCGCGTCTTCGTAACCACCGGTCAAGTGCAGCGATTTCTCGATCAGTTTCTGCCCCACGCTGACCACCTGGAAATTCATTCCAAACAGCGCCGGGGTGGGAGCCGAAGCCGAGCCGTTGTGCGTCTTGCCGTTGATCTCGTTCAGAATCGCGTTCACCTTGAGCGTGTCGTAGCACTTTATGTTTTGGAAGCTGTCCGTCCAGGCATTCGATGCCGCCACCTGCGTCTGATCCGGCAGCGGGTCGCATCCGGTCACGCCAGGTAGACTCACCGGGATGGAATTGATGTCCGGCGAATAGTAATCATCAACGTTGTCGCCCTTTCCAGGGCCGGAAACTGCCGAGTATGACGGGTGCTTGTCGGACCACGCCGTGTAGCCGCCGGCCGCGTGTATCACGCCGAAGATTGTGTTCGTCCG
>DATKFH010000060.1:0-2485 GCA_035511455.1 Candidatus Sulfotelmatobacter sp.
GCCAGATCTCCGAGCCATTTATCTGTTATTTTCTTCAAGTCTTCCGGGTGAATGGCCTTCTGCCAGCCCCAGCCGCGAAGCACTTCAAGAGATAAGCCCGTATATTCGAGCCATCGCCGGTTCCAAAATATTCCCGTACCATCCGGCAAAGTACACCATGCGTGTGTCGGGATCGTGTCGATGATCTTCCGGAGTCTGGCTTCCGAGTTGCGGATCTCTTCAGAGGCGCTTCTCAATGCTTCCTGCGATCGCTCTCCCTCGATGGCGATTACTGCGATGTGATCCGCACCTTCGGTAGGAATCGCGTCAACATCTTGCGCCTGCCGAATCTGCCCGGTACTTTGCCCCATGGATGCCATTCGCGAATTATAGTCCCACTGCCTGATTCCATGCACTTTAAGACCTGCCGCAAAGCATCATCCTCGGACGATTGCGAGCGGATCACGGCAATCCGGAAGTTATCGGTTTGTCCACCGGATTAGTACCGAGAAACGCGCTTGTGTTTACCGATTCAATTTCACTTGCCTGATTTGTCGCGCGAAACCGGACATCTTGATATTGGTACTGAAATGGACTACGAGCGCGATAGAAAACAGCGCACTCGTGAATGGCGCCACATCCTCAGTTCTGTTCATTCACTCTCACCTTGCGCACCAGTTCCCAACTGTCCTACTATGCTCTCGTATGCGTCAGGTAACAGGCCTTCTCGAGGTCATTCTAAAGGCCAATGTCATAGTCTCGGGGTCTTCCGTGGCCGCACGTTCTCCTTTCGGCATTAGGGGCACAGCATCTCGTACAGGGCGATACATCCCTGGAGAACGACGATGACAACTCGCGTCGTTGCCGCAACGCTTTTTGGCGTGGTGCTTTGTTTAACCAAACTTTTCGCGCAAGGGAACGCTCCAAACTACCTTGCTGAAATGCCTTCCGTCGGGCGCGTGATGGAGGCCATGCGAACCAGCGACCCGGACGAAACCGCCGCGCGCCAGATGGCCGCCTTCACCCACCTCAAGAACATGATCGAAAAGCTTGCGGGCCCGCGCTTCCCGAAAAACCAACTCACCCCGGAAGAGAACAAACTTCGGCAAACCTACTACACGGCTTATTGGCAGATCGCTAAATCGAAGCCGCAGTACGGATCCTTCAACGCCATGCGCGGCCTCGACATCGACATCAAGTTCCGCGACGAAGTCATTCAAAGGTGCTTTCCGGGGAGCTTCGCTGCAGAATACTCGAAGCTCACCGGTCAGTCCGTCGCCGAGAACAAGGCGTTCCACGACCAGGGAGCGGCGGCGCGCGCAGAGCGGGAGCAGGCTCGTGCGGACCAGGCCGCGAAAGATACGCCCACCCAAAAGATCACCGTCGCCGACATCCAGGCTGAACTCGCCTCGGGAGGATCCAAGGATCCGCAGGAGCTGGCTATGCGCCGCTGCATCGCCGCAGGCCGGCTGCCCTCCAGCTGCACCGGGAACGCGTTGCTCGGCTCGGTCAGCAACATGATCTCTTCCGCACTCTCTGGCGTCACCGGCACGTCAAAGAATACTGCCAACGTCCCGCCCGATGCAGGCCCCAACATGTCCGGCGTTTTTCAGGGAGCGGCCAACTGGCGGCTCGACTTCATCGACGGCGGTGTTCTCGTCAACTGCTCCTTCCTCTCGCCCAACGAGGAAACCTATTCGCTCGCCTTCCGCAGCGCCGGAGCGGTCCTTACCATCAACAGTAAGCCCAGCCCACTCGTCCTCAATCTCCACGCCGACGGCACCATCACCGGACCGCCCGGCGCCGTGACCCTCGACGGCGTTATCGCATCCGGCTATCACACGGGCCTGCACAACGCCTCGGGCCAGGAGGTCACCGCCAGCGAGGCCATGCACAGCAGCCAGCCCGTTTACAACGACAGCGGTATCGAGGTCCGCGACCCCAGCGCCGTCAACGGCTATTCGACCTTC
This sequence comes from Candidatus Sulfotelmatobacter sp., assembly GCA_035511455.1. Taxonomy (GTDB): domain Bacteria; phylum Acidobacteriota; class Terriglobia; order Terriglobales; family Acidobacteriaceae; genus Sulfotelmatobacter. The sequence continues at coordinate 1,950 of DATKFH010000060.1, forward strand.
TCTCCCCGCCGAGCCACCTGCCCGGCCATCAATCTCACGTCAAAGGGCGCGAGCGTGGGCATTCAGGCCATGCAGATGAACGTGCTCAAAACCGCGTTCGGCGGCAACGCAGGTCTCCCGACTCCCGTCGGCATTCGCATGCACGGCATCTTCGCAGCCGCAACCACCGGCTTCAGCCTGCAATTCTTTCCCGAGTCTGTCATCGTCGGCTGCGGTCCCATTTCCGCGCGCGCCTACCCCTACGCCGTCTCCGCCACCGCCGCAGGTGGCCTGATCAAAATCGACGCCGCCGACCACCCACTCTCCGTCGCCATCCGCGCCGACGGCTCGCTCGATCCCGGCTCCGGCCCCTACCAAGTCCACGGTCGAATAATCACGGGCCAGACCGTCAGCGATAACTACACGTTTCTGCCCGCGGAGAACACTTGCAACCTCGCCCTCCTCACGCCCGCTAGGAACATCCCTTCAACCGACGGCACTACGCCACACCCATAAACTGACTCCATCGCGGCGCAAACTCCAATCGGCCGCCGTGC
>DATKFH010000061.1:0-65705 GCA_035511455.1 Candidatus Sulfotelmatobacter sp.
CCGCGCCAAGAGCACGTGTTCGCGCGTCTGCGGCATGGGACCGTCCGTCGCCGCCACCACCAGAATGGCGCCGTCCATCTGCGCCGCGCCCGTGATCATGTTCTTGATGTAGTCGGCGTGGCCCGGGCAATCCACGTGCGCATAGTGCCGGTTCGCCGTCTCATACTCCACGTGCGCCGTGGCAATGGTGATACCGCGCGCCTTTTCTTCCGGCGCGTTATCGATCGAATCAAACGACCGGAACACGATCTTCGGATTGTGCTTCTGCAACACCTTCGTGATCGCCGCCGTCAACGTGGTCTTGCCATGATCGATGTGCCCGATCGTCCCTACATTGCAGTGCGGCTTGGTCCGCTCAAATTTCTCTTTCGCCATCTCTCTATCTCCTCGGCTTCACTTACGCCGAAACCAAATCATCCCCGTCGGCTTCGTAATACGCGCCAACGAATTGCTGTTTTTCCACCAGTTCGTCGACCATCTCTCGCTCGAACCGCGCGAAATCTTCCGAAAATCTTTCGCGAAACCTCTCAAACCCGCGATGCCAACTCCAGAAGTCCCGCACTCGATACCGCCCCTCGCCGCCAGACTCGCATTTCACTTCTGTCGCGATGTAGCCCTGAGCCTGGCGCAAAAAGCGTGCCCAGATCCCCTCAGCCCGAAAAACATTTACAAACTCAACCCGCCTACCTTCTCTGACCCAGAACCTGCGGTCGACAACGAACCGCGGCGCTGGGAGTCACTTCGTTGTTCCCTGCACCTTGGCGATGATTTCCTCCGCCACCGACCGCGGAGCCTCCTCATAGCGCGCAAAGTGCATCGAGTATTCAGCGCGACCCTGCGTCGACGAACGCATGTGAGTCGCGTAACCAAACATCTCCGCCAGCGGAACGATCGCCTTGATCACCTGCGACCCGGCGCGGTGCTCCATGCCTTCGATGCGTCCGCGGCGCGAACTCAAATCGCCCATGATCACCCCGGCATAATCTTCCGGCGTGACCACTTCGACCGCCATCACCGGCTCCAACAAAACCGGAGAAGCCTTGCGGGCCGCCTCTTTGAACGCCATCGACCCGGCGATCTTGAACGCCATTTCGTTCGAATCAACATCGTGATAGCTACCGTCGTACAGAGTCGCTTTCACATCGACCATGGGATATCCGGCGAGCACTCCGCCCTCGAGCGCTTCCTGAATGCCCTGATCAATCGGCTTAATGAATTCCTTCGGCACCGAACCGCCCACGATTTCATTGACGAACTCGTAGCCAGTCCCCGGTGGTTGCGGGTCGAGATAAATCTTGGCGTGACCGTACTGCCCGCGTCCGCCAGTTTGCCGGATGTACTTGCCCTCGGCTTCGGCATGCCTGCGAATCGTCTCGCGATACGCCACCTGCGGCTTGCCGACGTTGGCCTCGACCTTGTACTCGCGCATCATGCGGTCGACGATGATTTCCAGATGCAGCTCGCCCATGCCGCTGATGATGGTTTGTCCGCTGTCGGGATCGGTATGAACCTTAAAGGTGGGATCTTCCTGGGCCAGGCGGCCGAGCGCCATGCCCATCTTTTCCTGGTCGGCCTTGGTCTTGGGTTCGACCGCAACCGAGATCACCGGCACCGCAAACTCAATCGACTCGAGCGCGATGGGATGTCGATCGTCACAAATCGTGTCGCCCGTGCTCACGTTCTTCAAACCAACCGCGGCGCAAATGTCGCCCGCGAGAATTTCGCTGATTTCCTCGCGCTTGTTGGCATGCATCTTAAGCAAACGCCCGATGCGCTCCGTCTTGCCTGTGCGCACGTTCAGCACCGAATCGCCAGTCTTCAGTTGTCCGGAGTAGACGCGAATGAATGTCAGCTGGCCGACAAACGGATCGGCCATGATCTTGAACGCCAGGGCCGAGAACGGCTCTTTGTCGTCCGCCTTGCGGTTTACAGGCTGCCCATTGTCAGGGTTCTTTCCATGTGTCTCGCCCACATCCAACGGGGAGGGCAGATAATCCACGACCGCATCCAGCAGCGGCTGCACGCCTTTGTTCTTGAATGCCGTTCCGACCACAACCGGAAACACCTTCAACGCAATCGTCGACTTGCGCAACGACGCGCGTAACTCGTCGGCCGAAATCTCTTCGCCTTCCAGAAACTTGTGCAGCACGTCATCGTCGTTCTCGGCGACGGTCTCAACCAGCTGCGCATGGAAGGCTTCGGCTTTCTTCTTCAGTTCGGCGGGAATCTCTTCGGTGACGTATTCCGCGCCCATGGTGTCGTCCTGCCAGATGATCGACTTCATATTGATCAAATCGACGACACCCTTGAACTTGTCTTCCTGGCCGATGGGGATTTGAATCGCGACGGGCTTGGCACTGAGACGCTTGCGGATGGTATCGACGGCATGCTCGAAATCAGCACCCATCTTGTCAATCTTGTTGATAAAACAAATTCGCGGGACGCCGTATTTATCGGCCTGCCGCCACACTTTTTCCGACTGCGGCTGCACCCCATGCACGGCGTCAAACACTGCGACCGCGCCGTCGAGCACACGCAGCGACCGCTCGACTTCAGCCGTGAAATCAACGTGGCCGGGCGTATCAATAATGTTGATGCGAATGTCCCGCCAGGTGCAGGTCGTGGCCGCGGACGTAATCGTAATGCCGCGCTCCTGCTCCTGCTCCATCCAGTCCATGGTGGCCGTGCCCTCATGCACCTCTCCGATGCGGTGCGTCCGTCCCGTATAAAACAGGATGCGCTCCGTCGTAGTGGTCTTGCCGGCATCGATGTGGGCCATGATGCCGATGTTTCTGCAGCGTTCTAATGGGACTGTTCTGGCCACGGTTCTCTAACTCTTTCTGGGCTCCGAATTCAGCTGTCAGCTCTCTGCCTTCAACTCTCAGCTAAAACCAAAAAAACTTGTCATCCTCAGCGCGTTCTTGGCGCCAAGGATCTCTACCACCTGTAATGCGCGAACGCCTTGTTCGCTTCCGCCATACGGTGTACGTCTTCCTTCTTCTTGATGGCAGCGCCGCGGCTGTTCGCCGCGTCCAGCAACTCATTGCTCAACTTGTCGATCATTCCCTTTTCGCCACGCGACCGCGCATAAGTAATGATCCAGCGGATCGCCAGCGAAGTGCGGCGGTCGGCATTCACCTCGACCGGCACCTGATAGTTCGCGCCACCCACACGTCGCGTTTTCACTTCGAGTAGCGGCTTGGCGTTCTCGACCGCCTTCTTGAACAGCTTCAGCGCCTCGTCGCCGCCCTTAGACTCCAGCCGCGTCAGGGCTTCATAGAAGATGCCCTCGGCCGTGCTGCGCTTCCCCTGCCACATCATCGAGTTGATGAACTTGGTCACCAGATCCGACCCATACACGGCATCGGCCGGGACGGTCCGCTTTGCGATATGTCCTTTACGAGGCATTCAGCTTCTAGCTCCTAGCTCATAGCTTCTGGCTTGAGCTTTGCTAACGACCAACGACCAGCGACCACTATCCCTTCTTAGGCCGCTTGGCGCCGTACTTCGAGCGTCCCTGCATGCGGTTGGCAACGCCCACCGCATCCAGCGTTCCGCGAATCACGTGGTAGCGCACACCCGGCAGATCCTTCACGCGGCCCCCGCGGATCAGCACGATCGAGTGCTCCTGCAGGTTATGGCCGACGCCAGGAATATACGTCGTTACTTCAATGCCGTTGGTCAGGCGCACACGCGCCACCTTGCGCAGCGCCGAGTTCGGCTTCTTGGGGGTCTGCGTGTACACGCGGGTGCAAACTCCACGCTTCTGCGGACATCCCTGCAACGCCGGGCTCGCCGTCTTGTAACGAGGCCGCTTCCGGCCCTGAGCTACCAATTGATTGAACGTAGGCACTCTTCGCCACTCCTTAGCCGCACAACAGCCCAATCCAGGCCGCGTGGCAGTCGTTCCACTGCTACAAGCCATTCCTACAAGCGCAATCCTAGAAGTGCATCCGCAGGCATGACCGGCTTAATGCCGACCATTACTTCTCACCGCGCACTTTCGCCGGAGAGATTCTGGATTCCCGTTCAGACTTTCGCTGCCGACGGTGGCACCCGGCCAAAACTCCGGGGGCGCTCCGTTTCGTCAGCCTCGTCCTGCATATCCTTCCACATAAGGGCGGAAGGCACCGCAGGAACGTTTCAGCGAGGAAAGTCTCCGGATTTGCTCTTCAATCCGGAAACGCATCTTTCAATAGCTCCACCGCCGCTTCGCGCACACATGCGCACGAAATCTCGCAGCGCACAGCAAGCCTGGATATACTCGCGGAACCGAACTACTATAGCAAGTCGGCGCAAACATCGTCAACCCGTTATTTTGCATCCCAATGTCGGGAGTCGAGGAACAGAGTCGGCACCAACCCCAAGACGAGTAAGGCGGAGTGATCGAAGCCTTCTGGGGGTCCGGTGGCGACTCCTGACCAGAGCATGGAATCGAAAGGCGCCGGGTGAACCGACTCTTGCCGATTCTCGCTCGAGCCTCTACACTACGAGTTTTCACTTCAGTTTCATGTCATGGAAGTTTCCTCCTGCACTCTCCCGCAGGTTGCGCCGAGTGCATGGAAGGCACGCTCCATATAAAGCTGAGAGGGAGTGCATGGGCAGGTTGCGTTCTGGCGGTCTGGGGTTGGCGGCGGCAATTCTTTTTACCTCGAGCATCAGCGGATGTGGCGGCCATTCCACCGGCGGCGTATCCCCCTTTGCGGCGTCGGTCACCATCAGCCCCGCCACCAGCACTTCGGTTCAACTTGGCGCCACCTTCATCTTCACTGCAACGGCCCGCAACTCCTCCGGCAGTAGCTCTGGAGTCACCTTCACTTTCGCGTCCAGTGACACCTCCATTGTGAGTTTTGCGCCGGGCGGGGTGGCTTGCGCCGGCCACTGGGACGCTGGTTTTACCACCTGCACCCCCGGCGCAACCGGCGTGGCCCTGATCACTGCCGCCGCCCTCGGGGCCACCAGTCCACCCACCTACGTCTTCGTGCATCCCCCAATCGACAACGTGAAGGTCAGCGGCGTCCTCCTGAACGGCCTACCTATCCAGGAGCCTTGCCTCTCCCAGGGACAGTCCATGACCGTTGAGGCTCATGCGTATAGCCAAGGTTCCGACATCACCGCCTCCGTAGGTCCTTTCACCTGGTCCGCCAGCAACTCGAGCGTGGTTAAGCTGACGCCGTTGGTCAATAACACCGGAAACCCGGTATATCCTTTCGCAACCAACCAGGCGACCGCGACCGCTTCCACTCCCGGACTCACCCAGATCTCAGCTACTGCCGGTGGCGGGATCTCCAGCAACACCTTTTACCAGCCCCAATACACCAACGCCCAGGGCGTCACTTCGCCGCTTCTTGATTTCTTCGAAACCTGCCCCATCCAGAACATCACGCTGGAACTCGGTCCCGCGGGGTTGATTCAGACGGGCCAAACCAGTTTCGTCACCTCCAAGGGAGGGCCGGCACTGACTGCGAATGCCATCCTGACCGACGTAATGGGAAACAATTCCTTGCTCGACTCCGGCACCCCCGTGACGCTGAGCAAGATTCCCCTGGTGTGGAGCGCATCCCACCCCTCGGTGGTGGCGCCGGCAACGGGCTGCATGGAATCCTGCGCCCTCAGCACTCCACTGCCTGGCGCCGGATCGGTGACCGCCTCCTGCTCGCCCCCGACCTGCAACCTGGGATTTCCGACCATTCCCGTCGCCCTCTCTTCGCCCGCCGCCCTGGCTGCGTGCGCACAGTTCTTTCAGCTCCTCAGTTGCCAGCAGTTCATCCCTCTCCCGGTCTACTCTTCTCCGCCTGCGCAGCCCACCGTGCCGCCTCTTCCGCCAGTGGCCGCCGCGATCACCGGCGTAGTGACCGGAGCGCCGTCCGGTTCTTCCGTCCTGGCCTCGAGCCTGGGATGCAAGAGCGTTCACCCACTCGACTGCACCACTTACATTTACCAGGTACCAACCTCGAAGTCGGTTGCCGGTAACGCGACTCCACTCCCGTTTTCGCCGAACTCCATACTCTTCGACCTCAATGGTGACAAGGCTTACATAGGAAGCCAGTTCGGAGCGGTCTCGGTCACCCCGTCGAATATCGGCAGCACTACCAACCCGTTCGCATCGTTAGGTAATTTGACCGGGAATGTTCTGGCTACTTCCAGCAACGGCGGCATCGCCATCTTCTCCAACTCCAATCAGGTATTCGTGGCCAATACCACCGCTTCAAGTTCGTCATCCGTCGCCGCGCTTAATATCTTGAACGCATCGGCCGCGGCATTTTCCCCCGACGGGCTGAGGGCCTTTATCTTCGGATTCGACGGCAATGGCATTCCCAACCTCTATGTCTACTCGACCCAGCAGGCACTGCAAACGGTTCCATTGCCCGCCGGCACAACCGTCAACTCGATCACCTCCTCCACCAATGGAGCCTTCACCTACGTCGTTCAATCCTCCGTGGGTGGCACCGGCCCAGCCGTTACTGTGTACAACAACTGCGTCCACGACGTCACCAGCCCGCAACTCATTGCGGACACCTTTGCGCTGACCGCACCTCCCATTTCGTTTAAAGCGCTTCCCGATGGACTTCACTTCATCGCGCTCGAGACGAACGGCACTTTCGACTACATCACCGCAACCATCCCCGTAGTAACGGCTGCCACTCCCACGCAACCGGCTACCTCTCTCTGCCCCATGACGGTTGCTCACAGCCGAAGGAATATCCCCTTGAACCAGGGTGCCCTTCACCCACTCGACTTCTTCACCTCCGCCGACGGTACTCTGCTCTACGTCTTAGCCACCGACCGCGCCAGCGTGCTGGTTTACAACTTCGCAACTGGCGGCGTGACCGGCATCGAACTGACGGGAAACGCGACTCCCCTGAGTGGCGCCATGACGCCCGACGCCGGCACCATCGTGATCAACGGCAGCGATGGCATGCTCCACGAAGTGAGTACCGCCCTGGGCGGCGCCGATATGAGTCCCCCGACCTCATTCCCCAACCTGCCCAACTACCTGAATCCCTTCTGCACCTACGCCCCAGTGCAATGCACCCTGAATCTAATGGCCAGCAAGCCGTAAGGCCGAAATCGTCTCTGACCGAGACGACGACCGGGGTGCCAAGTTGACTGGGCGCAGCGTCTTTTTTTTTACTGCTGAGAAGCGTGGCGACGTTCAAGCGATGGCAAGACTCTCGTTGGACGGAACGAATTGCTATCGCCCACGGATTTGGACTAGGACGAATCAGCCCCGAAAGGGGTGGTATGACAGAGCCCGGCACGCAAGTGCCGGGTGCGCTTCGAAAAACTAACGCGGATCCCTACGGGACGGCACAAACTTTGATCGACGGTTAGTGCCGCCCAAAAAGCCCGAACTCACCGATCTGCGAGGCCGATTCCCAACCGCAGTTGGCCGCTTCCGTTACACTTTCTCGAGTTCCTTGCCCACGCTATCCAGAACTCCGTTGACGAAGTGCACCGACTCGGGAGAGGAAAACTTCCGCGCAATCTCCAGCGCCTCATTGATCACTACCGCCCGTGGCGTCTCCGGATAGGCCAGCAACTCCGCCACCGCCGCCCGCAGCAGGTTCCGATCCACCGCCGCCATCCGTTCCATCCGCCAATGCTCTGCGTGCCGCTCAATCAATCCATCAATCTCGGTGCCGCGATCGGTCGCCACACGAAACAGATCATCGGCAAACCCGCGTACCTCCGTGCTCGCCCCCCCATGCTCCGCCCAGAACGTCCGGCGCACGTGGTCGGCATCCTGCTTCCCCATGTCCGACTGAAACAGCATCTGCAACACCATTTCCCGGGATTTACGGCGTGTGCCCATGAACGAAGTTGATGGTAGTCATTTGCCAGTTTACTGTAGGAGGGAACTATTTGCGGCTGTCCTTCTTCGCCTTCTTGCTTTTCACTTTGTCATTCCGACGTGTCGCGGAGCGGGAAGGAGGAATCTGCTCTTGGCTGACCGCTGCACTTAACCCGCCCTGAACCGAACGCCGAAGGGGTTGAGAGCTGATGGCTGTCTTCAGCGACGCCATCTCCACCGCCGCCAGCGCCGCCTCAAATCCCTTGTTTCCCATCTTCAGCCCAGCGCGATCGATCGCCTGCTCCAAAGTCTCGCAAGTCAACACGCCGAATGCGTGCGGCACCCCCGTCTCCTGCGCCGACTGCCCAATCCCGCGGGTAACTTCATTCACGATGACGTCATAATGCGCCGTATCCCCGCGCAGCAGACAGCCCAGACAAATGATGGCGTCATAGTTCCCAGTCAACGCCAGGGTCCGCGCCACCGACGGAATCTCAAACGCCCCAGGCACCCGCACGATGTCCAAATCCTTCTTGGAGGCCCCAGACCGCAGCAATCCATCGCACGCGCTCAGCAGCAACCTCTCCGTGATAAACGCGTTGAACCGAGAGACAACGATGGCGAAGCGCCGGCGGGAAGCATCAATCTTCCCTTCAATCGCGGGAATCGAAGGCTCCGGCGGAGCCTCTATGTTCAATTTGAATTTATTCTCCGTAAATCTGTCCTTCGGTGTGATCTGGTTCGTGAATCCGTGAGAATCCGCGCAAATCCGTGGGCCAGATTACTTGCCCTTGAACTGCGCCGCGCGCTTCTCCAGAAACGCCGACGTCCCTTCCTTCTTATCTTCCGTGGCGCAACACAGGCCGAACAAAGTCGCCTCCAGATACAGCCCCTCCGCCAAAGGCATCTCCATGCCTTTAATTACGGCCTCCATCGCGTACTGCACGGCCAAAGGGGCGTTCGCGATAATCTTCGCCGCAATCGCCTCCGCCCGCGGAATCAACTCCGCCGCCGCGACCACCTCATTCACCAGCCCAATGCGATACGCCTCCTGCGCGGTAATCATCTCTCCCGCCAGCACCATTTGCATCGCGATTCCCTTGCCGACCAGCCGCGGCAGCCGCTGCGTCCCGCCATATCCCGGAATAATCCCCAGCTTCACCTCCGGCTGTCCCAGCTGCGCATTCTCGCTAGCCAGCCGCAGGGTGCAAGCCATTGCAATCTCGCACCCTCCCCCGAGCGCGAATCCATTGATGCACGCGATTACCGGCTTTCCCAGGTTCTCAATCAGATTGAGCACCGACTGCCCGCGGTGCGTATATTCCTTGCCCGAAACGGCGTCGTTCTTCGCCAGTTCGCCGATGTCCGCCCCGGCGATAAACGCCTTCGGGCCCGCGCCAGAAAAGATGACGACGCGAATCGTCTTGTCGTTCTTAATATCGTGAAACGCCCCCCGTAACTCCTCCATGGTCGCCATGTTAAGCGCGTTGAGCACCTTCGGCCGGTTTACGGTGACGTAAGCAATCGCACTTTTCTTTTCCAGAAGTATGTTTTCAAAGTTCATGAGAGAGATTTCCTATGGCGTGATGGTTAACTTGAGGCGGTTAGACCTCACTGGGTCTTTGCCAACTTCGTGGAACCCACGCCCCACTTCGATCGAGTATTCGCCCGGGCGGCTCAGATCATAAAGAAAGCTGACCTCGATGGTGTCCGGCTGGGTCTGATGTGGCTCCAGCGTGACGAGAATATTCCTCGCAGTAATACGGAACCCGCTTTTCAGAGCCTCCTTCATCTGGCGGAACCGGTGACAGCAAAGCTTGCAGCCATCGTAAAGACGACCGCGGCCCTGACCACAGGGAGTCCCGTCTCTCTCCAGTTGCCACTGAGTACGAGACGTGTCGGTCTTGCACTCATAGCTTCATCGCCTTTGGCCTCTCCGGGTCCGCATAATCATAAAACCCACGCCCCGACTTCCGCCCGTACCACCCCGCCATCACCAACCGCTTCAGCAGCGGAGGCGACGCAAACCGCCGCTCTTTGAACTCGTCATACATCACATGCGTGATGTAGTAAGTCGTATCGAGCCCCACAAAATCCAGCAGCGTAAACGGCCCCATCGGATACCCGCACCCCAGCTTCATCGCGTTATCGATATCCTCAATCGACCCCACACCCTCTTCATACGCCCGGATCGCATCCAGCAAATACGGCACCAACAGCCGGTTCACGATGAATCCTGTCTTGTCCGAGGTCCGCACCGGAACCTTGCCCAGTTTCTTGGCAAACTCGTAAGCAGTTACGTAAACGTCGTCAGCAGTCGCGATAGTCCGCACAACCTCGACGAGCTTCATCAGCGGCACCGGATTAAAAAAGTGCAGCCCGATGAACCGTTCCGGCCGCTTCACCGAAGTCAGAAGCTCCGTCACCGAAATCGAAGACGTATTCGAAGCAAAGATCGCGTCTTTCTTCGCCACGCCATCCAGCGACGCATACATCTTCTTCTTCTCTTCCACATTTTCAATGATGGCCTCAATCACAATGTCGCAATCGGCCAGATCGCCCTTGTTGGTCGTTCCCTTGAGCCGCGCCCGGATCGCGTCCTTCTGCTGCGCCGTGATCCCGCCCTTCTCCACCGGACGCTCGGCAAACTTTGCCAAAGATTTCTCAATCCCCGCAAATCCCTTATCAAGAAACTTCTGCTCGACCTCAAGCACGGCGACGTCAAATCCAGCCATAGCGCAAACCTGCGCAATCCCAGACCCCATCAGTCCACAACCGAGAACACCAACTTTCTTAATCTCCATGATCGCTTCCTTCAAATAAAATCTGCCCTTGTCGTCCTGAGCGAAGCGAAGGACCTATGCATTTTGCATGCGGTGCCGCAATTCGGGCCCTCTTAGCTGGGCTTCGCACCAGTCGATGGCCGCTCGACAACCCGTTTTCAGATCGAGCCGCCCGTAGTTTCTCTCGGGAGGCTCCTATCGACAGTAGACTCGAACCGGCCCCGTGCACCCCTAGCAGTAGAAATCCACCAATGCATTCTCGTTGGTTAACGGCGAAGCCACTTCCCGTTCGATCGCCTGCTTTTCCGGATAGACAAGATGGAAAAGGCGCTTTCAACGTGCTTCCGCGCGCAAGTCGTCCCATCAAATCCAATTTCCGTACGGCAAGTTGGGCACACGTAAATCAGCCCTCTACCGCTATACATTTTCGAAGCCCGAGCAAGCCTCGGGAGATTCTTTCTTTATCGTCGTAGCCTAACGAGGTGAATCTCTCTTTCGCAGTTACAACCATCGATTTCGCCCCGGGATCTTATCCGTGAGAATCCCTGGCAAGAAACTCAATTCATACTCTCCACCACCATCGCAATCCCCTGTCCCCCGCCGATGCAAGCCGTAGCCAGCCCGTACTTCTTATGTCTCCGCCGCAACTCGTACAGCAGCGTAATGACAAGCCTGGTCCCGGTCGCCCCCAGGGGATGCCCGAGCGCAATCGCCCCACCATTCACATTCACCTTCTCGCGGTCCAGCCCCAATTCTTTCTCCACCGCCAGATACTGCGCCGCAAACGCCTCATTCACTTCAATCAGATCAATGTAATCCAGCGACAGCCCAGCCTTATGCAAGGCAATCTTCGACGCCGGCACCGGCCCCCGCCCCATCAGCTTCGGCTCCACGCCCGCAATGCCCCATCCGCAAATCCGCCCCAGCGGCTTGAGACTCCTTTTCAGCGCCTGCTCCAGCGACATCACCACCACCGCCGCCCCGCCATCGACAATGCCGCTCGCGTTCCCCGCAGTGACGGTCCCATTCTTCCCAAACGCGGGCCGCAGCTTCGCCAGCAGGTCCATCGTGGTTTGCGGACGTCGATGATCATCTTCGGTCAGCGACTCCCCGGTCGGCTCGCCCTTGGCATTCCGCAGCGGCACCGGCACCAGCTCTTCCTGGATGCGCCCCTGTTTATAACCCGCATCCGCCCGCTGCTGCGACCGCAGCGCCAACTCATCCTGCATCTGGCGAGTGATGCCCTGTTCGGAACCGTAGAGCTCCGCCGTATTCGCCATGTACAGCCCGCAATAAGAATCGAGCAGCGCCACCATCAGCGAATCTTCCAGCTTCCCGCCCGGAGCCAGGGTGAACCCGTCGCGCCCCCGAATCACAAACGGAGCCTGCGACATCGCCTCCATCCCGCCCGCCAGCACAATCTTTGCCTCGTCGGTCTGGATCATCTGTGCCGCGCTCACAATCGACTGCATCCCCGACCCGCACAGCCGGTTCACCGTCAGCGCCGGAGTCTCAATCGGAATCCCCGCCCGCAGCCCCACGTGCCGCGCCCCATACAACCCATCGCCCGAGGTCTGCTGCGCGTTGCCCATCACGACATGATCGAACTCCTTCGGATCAATCCCCGCGCGTTCCATGGCACCCTTGGCCGCGATCGCGCCCAACTCCTGCGCCGTGAAGTCCTTCAACTTGCCGCAATAGCGGCCAAAGGGCGTGCGCGCGCCGTTGACGATTGCGATATCACCCGGCTTCAACATTGATTTTCCTGTCACAACACGGATCAGAACCGATCAGCGTCGATTAGCCAAACGTGTCAGTGTAGCAGCGTCTGAACAGCTTTGACCACGACTTGCCATCGAGAGTCCCCTGGAATTCGACGACGTCAGTCCGAACGAAGCCGTTCTTCAGGCGGAGTGCGTGATCTCGCGCGCATCTGGCCTTCGCTAGCAAGATCGTCCGCAAGTGAGCCTTCGAGGAATGCTAAGCGCGAAGAGGCTAGGCGCTCGGGATGGACAATTTTGGAGGGACAACACAGACAAAGGCAAGAAGAGCGACGGGTCCGCCATGCAGAAAGGGACAAGCGTCGCTACGCCACCGCGCCCGTGGCCAGCGCAGGTCCCTGCGCGACAATCTTCCCCGGCCCCTGCGCCATCGCCTGTGCCAGCGCGTGCTCGGCACGGTTGATCACTTCAGTGACCACGTCAAGGGGATCGTAGTCCGTATGAATCACGGCCTCGGCCAGGCCCGCCGAGAAAAGCGCCGGCACTCCCTGCTCGGCTCCGTCTTTCGCAGGAAACCGTACCTCAGCAATAATCTTCCGCAGTTTCTCGACCGCCAGCATGCTCTCTTTTTCCGCCGTCTCGCCCAGAAGGATCGCGATGGTGGTCGTGTCGTAACGAAACGCCAGATCATTCGACCGGATATTGGCCGCGAACATCTGCCCCACACGCTCCATCACGGCCTGCACCTCGGCCTCGCCATATTCCTTGATCATGGATGCGCTCTTGCCAAACTGCATCAACAGCACAGAGAGCGCCGCCGCATTCTGAATGGCGCGCTTGCTCTCAGCCAGCAGCAAATCAATGTAGGAAGCCCGCTTCAACAGCCCGGACTTCTCGTCTGTCACCGAGAGATTTTTCACCAGCCGCCGCAATCCAGCGTTATTCAGCGCGATCACCATCTGATCGGATAGCGTTTTCAACACCACCAGGTCGGACTGCTGCCACACCCGCGGCCGGCTATGGATCAAAATCAGAATTCCAACCGTCCCTTCTCCGTCGCTGAGCGGAATCGCCAAGATCGACGCCGGGTTCAGTTCGGCCATCGCCTTTTTCGCCGATCCCAGCGCAGAGGCCTTCGTCACGTCGTTGATGGCCAGCGGCTCGTGCCCCTCCACCGCCTGCTGCAGGCACGCAACCAGCTCGGCAATCGCCGCGACGCTTGTTTTCTTGTATCCCTCGGCACAGAACTCGTCGACCGCGGTCGGCGGCAAGCCTGTCTTTCCCATCGCCGCCAGGCAGCGCGTCGCTTCCCAGTGCGTTCCAATTTCCTTTACCGCAGTGCTCAATACGGTGGGCGCGGTGCCCTGGTGGTATAGCTTTCGCGTAATCTCAGCCACGCGGGTGAAGCTGCGAACGTCAGCCGCAGGGTCGGGCGCAGGAGCCGCCGTAGGCACGGGTGCCGGTGCTGCCGCAGCCGCCGGAGGCAAAGGGGCCGCTCCCGCATATCTCGGCGTCACTCCCGCGGCCAGATACAGCCGCTGCAAATCTTCGTTCCGTTCTTCCTCGCGCGGAAACAGCTCCTGGATCCGCTGCAACCGCTCCACCGCCTTGCTCCGCATTCCATACTGCACCAGGATCTCGGCCTGCAGCATCAGGTCCTGCAGCGTCGACGCTCCCAGCGTCGGTCCATCCACGTGCGTGGGTTCCTCTGCTGGCTTGCTTACCGAACTGAAACGAGACGAGATCGCACGGAAGCGTCCATCCTCGATCTTTCCTTTGATCTGTTCGAGCCGCTTCAGATGACCCGGTTCATAAGGATCCACTTCCGCCGCGCGGTCCAGGCACTCGGCCGCCTTGGCGAACTCGCCTGTGCTGCAGTACAGCTCAAACAGCTTGAGCAGAGTCTGGCAGTAATCGTTCTCTCGGTTGGACGCGTTATAGAGCTCGCTAAGGAATTCCAGTATCTGAGAACACGGCCGGTGCGCCGCGGTGATGTCCTCCATGATGGCGATAAACTGTCGCCGCTCGCCCCGCCGCCGCTGAAATTGTTCCAGCTTCCTCGCCAGCGCAACCGCGTTCTCGTCCTGCTCGCCGTCCAGAAAGTTCCCGATCAGCGTAATCACCTGCTGCACGCGCGATGGGTTCTGCTCAAACAGCTGCCACACCAAGGGTTCGGCTTCCACGTGGCGTCCCGCCGTCACCAGCGAAGTGGCATAGGCTTCGCGCAGTTCCGGGGTCACCTGCCCGGAGTTCATCTGTGCTTCCAGAATGAAAATCGCCGCCCCCGCTTGCCCTTGCGCCAGCAGGCTTTTTCCGTAGGCCAGCGCAATGCTTGGATCGGAGGAGTCTTCCTGGTAGGCGCGCTCGTACCATTGCGCCGCATCGCCCCCATCGGCCGCGCTCAACTGCGCCACCCGCTGATAGGCGGCCGCCGCGCCCTTGCGATTCCCCAGTTCCGAAGCCAGTTCCGCCACGCGCAGGTAGTTGGCCTGGATCGGTTCGAGCGCCACCACGCGCCCCAGAACGTCCGCCGATTCCTGCTTCTTGCCCAGCTTGATCAGGTCCGCCAAAGCCGCTTCATACGTACCCACCGCCAGCTTCTTGTTCGATCCCTCCAGCAGTTGCCCGAAGCGGACTTTCTGCTGCCACGTGGGGCTGCCATGCCGCGCCAGTTTCTTGTAGGTGAGGCTGGCGCGAGTCGCATCTCCGGCCGCCACCTGTCGTTCAAACAGATCTCCCAAAAGCCGGACGGCGTCGGCATTGCGGCTCAGCGACAGGCACAGATCTGCCGCAAGTTGCCTTACTACATCGTTTTCCGGATCGTCTCGCAGGACCAGCAGATACTCTTCCAGAGCCTCGGCGGTCTTCC
Source organism: Candidatus Sulfotelmatobacter sp. (assembly GCA_035511455.1). Taxonomy (GTDB): domain Bacteria; phylum Acidobacteriota; class Terriglobia; order Terriglobales; family Acidobacteriaceae; genus Sulfotelmatobacter. The sequence goes on from DATKFH010000061.1 coordinate 15,169, forward strand.
CCTTTTGCAGGAGTTTCTCCGCGCGCTCGACGCGCTTGGCCAGCTCGGCCCGGTCCAGTCGTTTTGTGATTTCAGGCATGCAGAAATGAAGCGCACGTAACCCTGCTCCGATTCTAGGGAGGCCCCCCCCGGGCAGCAATGCGGCAACCGCCCGCTCCGATTACGAAGGTCACCCTGGGCCGGCGTCCCTTCCCTAATTCCGTCACTTCGGGATGACTACGCAGCTCAACGCTCGCCACTGCTAAACGCTTCATTCCGAACCGCCTTTTTTGTTATTTTCGGCCCGGACTCGACCCGACCCACCGAGCATTCAGCGACCGACTTGAAAGGCATGCAGCGGTGCTTTTCGGTCGGTCCCCGGCAGAGGCTGCGCCCCCTTCATCATGCTCCAGAGAATTTGATTGAACGTTGCATCATCGACCCGATCCGGCGCACTGAAGTCCAGCCCCTCGGAAGCTTCGGCCGCCGCCGTTTTAGCAGGATTGGTCTCATTCATATCGGCCGAAGGAACAATCGCGGTCCATGGTGACAGGTCCGGGGTGTCGGCAAAAATGTCAGCCAAAGATCGGCTGAAGTAGTCGAACTGCGAAAGCCGGCCCAATCCCAGAATGTCCTCGATTGCCGCTACCACATCCGTCGTATTCGCAAAGCGGTGGATGGTACCGGGGCGGTTGTAAGCGGAGATGGCGAAAAAACAAGATCGATGGGAGTCAATGTGGTCCGGCCCAGCCTGTGAATCATCCTCCAAAACGAAGATCACCGTATCTTTCCAAAACCGAGTCTTCGAAAGTGCTTCGACAATCCTGCCCAGTGCCAGATCGTTGTCGGCCATGAAGGCGCGTGGCGTTCGAAATCCTGCGCGTCCGCCCGCGGTGTGGTCGCTCGGCAGATGCATTACTTCGAGACGCGGCATCTCTCCCTCCCCCACAAACTTTTCCAGTTCGGCGATCCAGGCATCGGCGCGCACCTGGTCGGGCGTCTTCAAATCAAACGCCGGGTAAGTTGGACTGACGCTCGACGCAACCTCTGGCTGCGTGACCGGCCACCCCTCGGGCACCTTGACCATTTCGCCGTAATCGCGAAAACTGATGCCCTTTTTTCGGGCCAGCGTCCAGAGAAAGCCGTTCATCGGCTCGTCGATCTCCTCGCCATCCACACCTTCCCGCTTGCCGGCGTACGCCGAAGGGATTGTCTTCTCTCCGAAATCCGTGACGTACGCCGCGGTCGACCAGATGTGCCCTTGCGAGCTCACCTCCGCATTCGTGAAAAAACGGTCGAACAAGCCGAACCGCGAGGCCAGCGCGTGATGATTCGGGGATATCGCTTGTCCGAAAAAAACCAGCGCCGGATCACCGTCCCCTTCTTTCAGGTCACCCAGCACCTGGTCATACGTGCGATTCTCTTTGATGATGTAGACCACATGTTTGAAAGGCGGATACTGTTTCTGCGTCCGCGGCGCTTGCCAGTTGTTCGCTTGGGCAACTCGTTGGGAGTACTCGGCCAAAGTAGTGGAAGAAACCTGGTCTGGACTCGATCGCAGGGTCCCGTTGAGCTGTCCTAAGTCATAACCCAGCGGCCGCTTGATCCCTTCCCCCGGAATCGGACCGTCAGGATTACCATGACTTCCATGCCCCTTGCCACTGAGCACCAGAAGTTGGCCACCTGCGTCGAGGACCGCCGTCGGATACCAGTCGGTCGGTATGCGCCCCTTCAACGGTGAAGATGCCGCGCCTTTTTCAGAAACGTCGAAGACCGCAACCGCATTGTTGTCGGCCTCGGCCACGAAAAGTTGCGACTCGTCCTCGGACAGAGCCAACGCATTCGGCGTGCTTCCTTCCGCAGGTCCGGCAGGTGCCGCATCGCTCAGGTACCGCAGGACTTTCCCCCGCGCAGTGTCGATGACGGCAATCTGATCTGTGCCCGCAAGTGCGGCAAACAACCGCGAGTCGGCCCGATTCGAAAGCAGCGCCGAAGGACGAGGCCCCACCTTCCACTTGACCACCGGAGTCAGCCGCCCGTCTGCCTTCGTCTGAAATTCCGCGACCGTATCCGCCGCCCACGCAGAAACGTACACTTTCCCGTTCGCCACGGCTTCGACCGCGTAGGGATAATGATCGGTCGGAAACCTCTGCACGATTTTGGCTGTCGCGGCATCAACCACCGCCAGGCTGTCGCCCACGTTTTCTGCAACGTACAAGTAGTTGCCGACCCGCGAAACCGCAAGGCCCGCCGGATATCGCGAGCCAGGTTTCTCGGGAGCTTTCTCCGCCAGCACGATCTTCCGGTCGAGAGTCGCCTTCCCATCCCGCCACGAGTAGCAGAAGATCGTGTCATCATTGCCGCCCGATACAAACAGCTCTTTGCCATCGCGAGAGAACACGATGCCAAAGAACGCCGAAGGCTGGGTCAACGTCTGCAACACTTGCCGCGATTTAAGATCGACGATCTGAACCCCCTGCTCGCGCCAGCCGCTTAGAACAACGGCAAGCTTGTCCCCGCCGGGGGCGACTGTCATCGCCAAGGGCATGCTCCCCAGATCGATTGGGTCTCCGACCGGATCGAGGCGCGCCCCCGTGGCCAATGGTTGTGTGTAGGTCGCAGCCTCTGCGGCGTGCATCCCAGCTCCGGTTCGAATTGTGATCGCCGCAAACAATACAACCAGAAGAACGCGAGGAAACGAGCGGTGAGCCTTCATAGTGCCTTTCGAAGAGACAATCGATGCCAGGAGTCTCGGTTCGGGCAATTCTCGCTGCGGCTGACCTTCTGAAAGGCCTTTCGACCTCTAACCGCACGCGCTGACATTGGCCCGGTTTCGACCGGGCCGCTTTTTCTTCGCAATCAGGTTGTGTGGGGACGGACGCCTTCGTCCGTCCAGGCGGGCCAGGTGTATTGGGCCGCTGGGCTTTTCATTGCGCGTCATAAATCCTTCTTCCGTCACTTCACCTCGAGCGTCCTCAGCATCGCCTCAAACGTGGGCCGCATCGTCCCGAAATCTTTATCCGGAGAAATAAACACCAGATAGACCACTGTCCGGTCGCGCCGGGGCATGGTCACCACCCAATCCCGCTCCTCGAGCGCCTTCCCCTGCGCATCCTTGATCGGCGAACTCCCAATCAGATCCACCGACCGTCCCGCCACTCCATTCGCGCGGATCGTTTCTGCATGTCCAATCTGCTTCAGATCCGGATTCGACTGCCGCAAAGAGGCTAGCAATTCATGCGTCGCCGTATCGATGCTCGTGCCGGACTGCTCCGGCTGATAATTCGCGATCATCACTCCTAGTGCGACTGCGTTCTCGGACACTCCGCTCTTCGGCGCAATCGTGACACTCGAACTCTGGTCGCCGAAAACCTGCCAGTTCTCCGGATAAGAAATCTGATATTCATTGTGACTGAACACCTTCAAGTTAGCGCTCGGGGTGACATCGTCCCCCGCCCACGTCCCTGCCGTCGGCGTCCCCTGCTTCTCGATCGCTGCGACTTCCGCCGAACTAAGCGGTTTCATTCCCGCCACGCGGGTCTTGATTTCGCGGAAATCAGCACTGTCGGCCAGGTACGTCCGCGGCATCAGCGTGCCCACCTCCCGCGACACCGCCTCCGCCCGATTGCCCGGATTCGGATGATCGCTCATGAACTGGTTGATCAGCGAGTTCGCGCTCGCCCCCATCTGCTTTTCCAGTTTTTCGAAGAACACCGCCATCTGTCGCGGCTCGTATCCCGAGTCATACATAATGTCGGTCCCCAGCAGGTCCGCCTCCGACTCCGACTGCCGCGAATTCTTCAGAAAATAAGAACCCACTCCGAACGAAATGCCCATCTCCGCCGCCTTGGCCAGGGTGCTGTTCCCCATGAGCCCGCCCAGAATCGCCAGCGGAAGCTGCGCTCCCATCTGCTTCGACGCCGCCCGCGTGCCGTGCCGCTGCACCACATGCGAAATCTCATGCGCCATCACACCCGCCAGTTGCGCCTCGTTGTCCGCCGCCTGAATCGTCCCCAGGTTAACGAAAATCGGCCCGCCCGGCAAAGCGAACGCATTGATCTCCTTGACGTTCACCACGTGGAAGTTATACGGCCACTGGTATCCCGGGGCTCGCTGCGTGAGCCGCGCTCCCAACTTCTGCAGGTATTGCACGACTGGATCGGAATCCGGCAGCACCGGCATCTGCTCGATCACCTGTGCCGCGTTCTGCTTCCCCAGTTGGATTTCTTCGTCCTGGGAAAAAATGTCGAACCCGTGCGTAGGCTCGACCCGCGCTTCCACACAAGGCGACGCCGCCAGCCACACAACCAGCATCAACCCAAACACTCGCGAGCAGGGTGAGTGGTTATTCATACCCGCAATCATAGACCGGATGGCAGGTCTGAATGCGACTCTGGCTCCCAGCGAAGCGGCGCTTGCAAGAGATCGGGATTTTTTACAAAATGTTCATAACCCGGTAACACAGTAGTTCGCAGCGAACGTATAAAGTCCCTTCACGCCACCCCGTCAAAATCTGAAGGAGGTCTCACGTGAGCCTTGACTCCATTCGGTCAACTCGCTTGAACACAAGAATTCTGTCCCTAATCCTCGCCGCCGTCGTTTCTGCCCCCATCGCCGTCGAAGCCCAGTTATGTTCCCTGTCCACGGGCAAAGTCCAGCACATCATTTATCTCCAGTTCGACAACGTCCACTTCACTCGCGACAACCCAAACGTTCCTTCCGATCTGGAGCAAATGCCCAACCTGCTGAACTTCTTCAAACAGAATGGAACGCTCCTCATCAACCATCACACGCCCCTCATCTCGCACACCGCCGATGACATTCTCACTTCGCTGACCGGCGTTTATCCCTCCAACCACGGGCAGGCTGTGGCCAACAGCTTCGGCTTCTTCCCGCTGGCCGGCACGAGCACTTTCTTCGACGGATTCGCCAGCTCCTTCACCTACTGGACCGATCTCGTCAACCCCGTCACCGATCCCGTTTACAGCATGATCACTGCCCGCGGCAGCAACGCTCCCGCTCCCTGGGTGCCGTTTACGCGTGCTGGCTGCAATGTAGGGGCAGCCTCGATCGCCAACATTGAACTCGAGAACGTGAGCTCCGATATCACCACCGTGTTCGGAGCGAACTCGCCCGAAGCCGCCGAGGCCAAGGCCAACCGCACCAAGGCGATTGCCGATTTCGAAGGAGTTTCGGTTCACTGCGCCGCCGGCGATCCAGTCTGCTCCACCGCCAACGGAGGTGAGCCCGACGTCCTACCCCAGGAACCGGGTAGCTATCAGGGATTCATGGGACTGTTCGGGCACGCCTTCGTCGCGCCCGTAATCAGCCCCAGTGGCCCGCTCACCGATATCGATGGCAACGTCATCACCGACGGCAACGGCAACAACGGCTTCCCCGGCTTCGGTGGAATTTCCGCCTCGCAGACTCTCGGTTACGTCGCGGCCATGCAGGAGCACGGAATCCCCGTCACCTTCGCCTACATCTCCGACGCGCATGACGATCATGTGAACTTCGTCGCTTTTGGCCCGGGTCAGGCCGGATACGTCGCCCAACTAAAAGCCTACGACGAAGCTTGGGGAAAGTTCTTCGCCCGCCTGGCGAAGGATGGCATCACTCCGAGCAACACCTTGTTCGTTGTGACTGCTGACGAGGGCGACCACTTCGCCGGCGGCGCTCCCACCCCCGCCAACTGTGACGGCGTCAATGTCCCCTGCACCTATCCCGCCGGCGACATTGGCGAAATCGATACCAACCTCACCGCTGTGCTCGATGCCCAGGATGCAGGCCTAGCCACCACATCTTTCGATCTCCACTTCGACATGGCGCCAACCTTTTACGTCGACCCGGCAGGTCCTGCCGGAGCGCGTGAGTTCGAGCGCGCCGCCGCGCAAATCACCGGCCTAGATGCGTTGACCGGAACCAACGTTCACCTGGCGCAATATTTAGCCGACCCAGTCGAGATGAAGCTGCTGCACATGGTCACCGGCGATCCGCAGCGGACGCCGACCTTGGTCATGTTCGGCAACCCGGACTTTTTCTTCACCACCTCGGGATCGCCGACCTTCGCCGTAAATAACGGCTTCGCCTGGAACCACGGTGGTGTCGCAAAGGAGATCAACACCACGTTCCTGGGCCTGGCTGGGCCGGGAGTAGCTCGAGAAGGTGTGGAAGACGACATCTGGTCCGACCACACCGACATTCGTCCCACGATCCTGATGCTCGCCGGCCTGACCGACGACTACTCCCACGACGGCCGCGCCTTGGTCGAGGCCCTGCAGGGTCGCGCTCTGCCCAAGGCCGTCCGCCAGAGCGAGTTCAACTTCATCCTGCTCGCCAACGCATACAAGCAGATCACCGCTCCCGTCGGATTCCTGGGCCTGACCAGCTTGAAGGTGTCCACGCGGGCCTTGGCCGGCGACGACAACACCTACGCCAACCTGGAAAGCGCGTTGAGTGCTCTAACTGAGCAGCGGGATGCGGTCGCGGCTCAAATCATCCAACTCCTGGAAGGAGCAGAGTTCCAGGGAAAGCCCATTGACTTCAAGTCGACGGTGTCGCTGTTGTCTCAGTCGGCAGACTTGCTCAAAGAAGTCCGAGAACTCAACGAACACTAATCCCCGCGCTTTTTCCGCGCGCTGACGACGGCAGGATGTGTGGCGACGATTCCGTTCGCACATCCTGCCGTCAGCCTTTCCCAAAGATATCCGCGGTCATGCTGAGCGAAGAACGAGCAGCGCGGAACGCGATGCTCGTTTCGCAGTCGAAGCATCCCTGCCAGAAGCACTGCAGCATCAAGGCGAAGGCTTCAACCGCTGAGGAGCGCCGAATCTGTCGGTTGGGAAACGCGTGGGTGCGGCCCTGAGCTTACCGGACTAGAGCCGCTTCGTCGGCTTATAGGTGGAGTTCTTCCGCTCCGTCTTGAGCATCTTGCGCTCTGCCTTTTTCTGCGCTTTGGCATATTTCTTCTGCGCCTTCTCCTGTTTCTTCTCCGCTTTGCGGGAAGCACGGTTCAGAGGCTGATACTTGTTCTGCGTCTTTGGCTTTCCGTAGACGGGGAGGGAACAGCCAACACCCAAGGCGCCCAGAAGAACGAAGGTGGCAAGCTTTTTCATAAGGCTCAAACCGAACTCTTGCCCCTGATTTTAGCAACAAAACCCTCCGACCTCCCCTAAATAGAGCAAAGAACCCACAAAAAAGGCGCCGGGGAGGGGCCCGGCGCCAAGTTGATCCGATTTGCCAGATGCGGTCAAGCCATTCAATCAAACAAACTGAGAAAAAACGGCCCTAAAGCGACCGCAGGAAGTTCAGCAGGTCCTGCTGATCTTGCACCGTTAGCCGCTTATATCCTTCGATTACCGCGTCCGCCTCGGAGTCAGCAGACTGGAAGTCTCCCCGGCTCTGATGGGAAAGAACCGCTTTAGCCAGATCGTTCGTTCTGCCATCGTGGAGAAAGAACAGACGCTGCCCGAGTCCCCACAGCGGAGCGGTGCGGAATTCATCACCCCCAGCTGCACCTTGGCTCACACCATCGGCGAGCCGCGGCCCCATGTGATGAAGCAGTAGATCGGAAAACAGGTTGACCGTAACGTTGCTGAGCGCCGTGACCGACGATTGCCCCGTCGTGAACGAAGGCGTGTGGCAGAGCGCGCAGCCAATCTGGGTAAACACTTGCTGTCCGTGCGCGGTCGAAGCCGTGGCCGGCGCCGGGCGAGGCTGGTCCAGAAAGCGCATGAAGACCTCAAACAGCTCGACGTCGCTTGGAATGTTCGTCCCACTCTGATCGAAGTTAGTCGCGTCCTCCGGAGTCCCGTTGAACAGGCACCCTGGAGTCTCGTCGCGCTCGTTGGGGAACAACTCGTTCGTAACTCCCACCTCGACGTTGTACGCTTCTCCGGCAAAGACTCCGAGCGACTTGTTCTGTGCCTTCCAGCCAAATCGCGTGATGGTGCCGTCATTGCCGCTGGTGTTCGGAATGCCGTTCACTCCCCCGGCCCCGCCTCCGTCCCTGAAATTGGGACGACCGCCAATTCCCAGGCGCCGCTTGGAATCCCGGTTGGCATTCACGTTTGCACGGATGGCAGACTCGGGAATCGCTTCGATCAGGCCGCCCCCGAACACCGGAGTGGGAATGCGAAAAATCAGATTACCGTTGTTCGCCGCTCCTTGAAAGTCCGGCTGCGAAATGTTGCAGCCTATGGCGTCGGAGCGCCCGGTAATCGTGAATAGATCGTGGACGCCACCGTCGGGAGTCCGCAGATCAGACTGAAAAGGAAACCGCGCTTCGCGAACGGGCCCGTTAGTAGTGATAAAGAACGGGATCTGATTTTTCGCCCCTTGATCGCTGGCGGCGGCAATCTGGGGGTTCGTGGCGGGACTCGTCCCTCCAATCGCCGGTTGCGAGTGGCACTGACCGCACCCCTCCCCGTTGAATCTTGGCCCAGTCCAAGGCTGGTATTGGGAACAGCTCCGGTGACCGACTGATTCTCGTTGAACTGCGCGAAAGCGGCGGCGAAGAAGGCTTTCTGGGCATCGGTGAGACCGGCAATCGCTTTGCCAGCGCCGGCAGACCCGCCGCGCACGCCGGGATCGGCGGCAACGGTCTGCGCTTTGGCCGTTCCTGTTGCGAACACCACAAGTAGGAGCAGAGGGAAGAATCTGAATTGGGGGCTTGACGGGGGTTTCGGTGAGCGGATGGTATTCGCTTTCGGGGACATGACCTCTCCTTGGAGAAAACCTCGGCCGGTTGGAGGCTTTAGCCGGCCTCCGCGGCTGACTCGAAGAAGTGGCCGTGCAGTGCGGGCATTCTGTTCTGGAAAGAAAAGTCAGGCTAGGTGCCGAAGGGACCGGTAAGGTCAGTCACGAGGCTTAGGTCTCCCAGTGACCAAGTGGACGACGTCCACCGAAGTTACTGGAGGGCCAAGCGCCAACTTAAGATTTTCTCCGTTTAACAAGAATTTGGAGAACCCAAAGTTTAATTGATGTCCGGATGGACTGGTTTCTCAAAGCGCGAGTCGGGCGTAATGGTATTCGTAAAGAGGGGTAGTCGAAGGTGAACCTAAACCGTCTTAGCACTTCATTTCGTGGGCACACCCAAAAAAGGCGCCGGAAAGTCCCGGCGCCGTGTTAGAAACGACTCGCGAGATGCGGTCAAGCGAGCTTCTTACAAAAAACCTTTGTCGTTCCGACCTCCGAGCGAATGCGAGGGGCGGAGGAGTCTTTATTTGCTCTCGGCCACTGACGGGGACGGGTTAGCCCCGAAGTCGCGACGATTGTTCGCGGCGGTTCGGGCGGCGCGCGCAGCGGGTTGGTTCAGCGCCGCGGCTCCGTAGCGCTCCAGCAGCACCGGCGCCATCGTGTTCTCGGCTTCCTTGACGAAGATCATCCTGTTCTCCGAAGCCATGTCCACGCGCACGAAATCTCCCAGCTTCACCTGTCCGGTCGCCACCAGGTTCGCCAACGGGAACACCAGGTTGCGCTCAATCGCCCGCTTCAAATGTCGCGCCCCGTACCGCGGATCCGTGCCTTCCTTCAACAAATACTCTTTTACCGACGACGTGCAATTGAACACGAACTGGTTCGCGCCCGCCGCCATCAGCACGCGCTGCTGCACCATCCCCAGTTCAATTTCGAGAATCTGCGATAGGTGCTCGTCGCGCAGGGTCTTGAACACCACCGCCTTATCGATCCGGTTCATGAACTCCGGGGTAAACTTGCGCCGCGCCGCTTCCACCGCCGTCCGCTGAATCTTATCGTCGAACGACTGATCGACCTCAACCGCCTTCGGCGCGAATCCAAACCCGCCATCGACCAGGCTCGTCATCTCACCCGCGCCCAGGTTCGACGTCATGATGATGATGCACTGCGACAGATCCACCCGCCGGTTGTCGCCCAGGGTCAGTGTGGCCTTGTCCAGAATCCCCAACAGCAGCTGCCACAGCGAATCCGACGCCTTCTCGATCTCGTCAAACAACAGGATCGACAGCTTCAGCTTTTCCGTGAACCACTGGTTCAACGCTTCCTGCGTCAGCAGCGGATGGGTCTCGCGGTGTCCCAGGTATCCCGGAGGCGAGCCGATCAGCTTGGCAATCTCGTGCGAATGCTGGAACTCGGCGCAGTCGATCTTGATACACGCGCGCGCGTCCCCAAACAGCGCCTCGGCCATGGCTTCGACCACGCGCGTCTTGCCCGATCCGGTGGGCCCCAAAAACAGCAGGTTCCCCACCGGACGCCCCGGCGCGTTCAACCCGGCCAGAAACATCTGATAGATTTCGACGACCTTTTCGACGGCGGCGTCCTGCCCCACAATGCGGCGGCGCAGGGCGGTTTCAAACTCTCCGGCATCGTTGCTGCGACGGTTCGGATCGAGCACTGTTGCGAGATTCGTTCTCATAGGCTCCTGTCCGGGGGCTCCGGACATCTTTCCTTTCGGCCGTTTCTTCGGCTCTCTTATATCTATTTCCGAACTTTGTGGCCCTTACCCAGCGCCCGACCCGCATTTCCTGGAAGCGAATCCGCCAACCCTGCTCGCATCCAAAACCGTGGCGCGTCCCGGCTGCCTTTGACTTAGCAAGCGGCAGGCCACGCAACTCCCTCACCCTCCCGCGCAGAAACTCATTCATCCGCCGAGACTTAGCGCCAACCGGACCCCCTGCGCCGCTCCCTGGCCAACCACCCCGCTGAACATAAGAGAAAACCTTTGCACCATCGGAGAAGGAACATGCACCCCCGATTGATCGTAGCGACGTAGCCTGCTGCGTCTCTGGCGGCCACCACGAGCACGCCCGCCGAAGTAGGCGGGAGAGCCGGCCTCCCCGGCCCGGCGAACTTTACAGGCCCCATGCTAACCTTCGACGCCGTTACCAGTCGAAAAGGTTGTGGGGGCGGACTGCCTTGGCCTGACCGGAGCTAAAACTAATGCGCTTCCTGCTGGACACCTTCGGCCAAACCCTGCGTACCCTCTGGGCGCACAAACTCCGCTCCTTCCTCACCATGTTCGGCATCGCCTGGGGTGTGGGATCGCTCTTGCTCCTGGCCGGTGTCGGCGAGGGCTTCCGCAACGGCAACCGCCGTCAACTCGAAACTTTCGGCAAGAACATCATCTTCTTCTGGGGTGGACGCGCCCCCGCCGTCGAAGGCAGCTTCAATTCCATGAAGTGGTTCAACCTTACCTATGATGACTACGCTGCCATCCAGCGCGAATCCAAGCTCGCAATTCACGTCGCGCCCGTAATCGCCCGCGAGGACATTCGCGTGGTCAGCGACTACACCAGCACCAACGGCCAAGTCTCCGGCGTCTTTCCCGTGTACAGCCAGGTCCGCACCATCCCCATGCAACTCGGCCGCTGGATCAACGACGAAGACAACCTCGAGCGCCGCCGCGTCTGCCTCTTGGGACGCGAAATTACCCGCAACCTCTTCCCCGGCCGTCCAGCCGTGGGCAACTCGATTCTCCTGAATGGCCTCCGCTTCGAGGTGATCGGCATGCTGTCCATGATTGGCAACGAAGAGCAAAACTCCACCAACATCCGCATCTTCGTGCCCTTCAATACCATGCACGAACTCTTCCCCCTTAAAGGCGACAACTCAAAAGAAGGCAATGCGATCTCGTTCATCAACTATCAACCGCGCAGCTTCGATGAAAACGAAGTCGCCAAAGACGAACTGCACCGCATCGTCGCCCGCAATCATGGCGGATTCGATCCCACCATGAAGGACACCTGGGAGGAATGGGACACCGTCAAGAACCAGAAAATGATGGGTAAGATCTTCACCGCCATGGATTGGTTCCTGGGTGGTGTTGGCCTGGTCACGCTCGCCCTCGGCGCGATCGGCATCATCAACATCATGCTGGTGGCCGTAACCGAACGCACACGCGAGATCGGACTGCGCAAAGCCCTCGGCGCCACCAACCGAACGATTCTGTTCCAGTTCTTCCTGGAAGGCGCCTTCCTGACGCTGTTGAGCGGAGCGCTAGGAGTCGGCGGAGCCACGCTCATCATCCATCTGCTCTCCGGAGTCAATCTCCCGCAGGGCTTCGACACTCCCCGCATCGTCCCGGTGTCGGCCATCGGCGCGGTGCTCTCGTTGGCTCTGGCCGGCATCACCGCAGGCCTCTATCCCGCCCGCAAGGCCGCCATGCTCGAACCCGTCGAGGCCCTGCGCCAGGAGTGAAGGAACAGGAGCATAAAAGATGACCCGCGATCTGGTGAAAGAAGCTTTCGGCGCCATGCAGCACAACCGCCGCCGGACCGCTCTGACCATGCTGGGCATGGCCTGGGGCATTGCCACGGTGGTCATCCTCTTGGCCTTCGGGACGGGCTTTGAGCATGCCATTGACCTGATCTTCAGTTCCTGGGGCACCGACGTCATCGGCGCCTTCCCTGGCCGTACCTCTCTCCAGGCCGGAGGCGCCAAGGCCGGCAGCGAGGTCCGCCTCCAGATCGCCGACGTCGACTACATCCGCAACGAAGTGCCTATGGTCAAGGGTGTCACTCCCATCTTCGACAAGCGAAACGTCACCATTCAGCACGACACTCGCACCTTCACCAACCTCTTCTTAACCGGCGTCTACCCCGTGTACGATCGCATCCGTGGTTTTAACGTAGCCTTAGGACGAGGACTCAGCGAAGAGGATCAACTGCAGCGCGCCAGGGTCGTCGTGATCGGCGACGAGGCCCGACGCCGCCTCTTCTCCGGCGAGCCCCCGGTAGGCCAGAACATCCGCATCAACGGCCTCACCTTTGAAGTCGTAGGCGTCTACCAACGCAAGGTCCAGGGGGGCGACGACAATGACAACACGCTGCTGGCCATCCCCTTCAGCGCCATGGGTGACCTCTATGACACCAAGTACATCACCGGCATCTTCGCGGATTACGAAGGCGAGAACCACCAGCAGGTGGCTCGCGTCGTCCGCTCGGTATTAGCTGGACACCACAACTTCCGCCCCGACGATCGCCGCGCCGTCTTCATCGCCGACTTCAAGCAGGACTTCGATCAATTCTCCATAGTAACCGCCGCGTTAAAAATTCTCCTCGCCTTCATCGGCGCCCTGACCCTGGGCATCGGCGGCATCGGTCTGATGAACATCATGCTGGTCTCGGTACAGCAGCGCACCCGAGAAATCGGCATCGAAAAAGCCCTGGGCGCGCACAAGGCCCACATCCTGTTCCAGTTTCTGGCCGAAGCCCTGGCCATCACCTTCGCCGGAGGCCTGGGCGGCATCGCTATCGCCTACGTAATTTCCTTCGCTGTCGGCGCCCTGCCCCTGATGAGCGCCTTCGGCGACGGCCTCCAGGCCGGCGACATCCACCTCCACATCAACCTGAGCAGCCTCGGCGTAGCCACCATCATTCTCAGCCTGGTCGGCATCATCAGTGGCATGGTCCCCGCCATCCACGCCGCCCGCCTCGACCCCATCGAAAGCCTCCGCTACGAATAACTCCTGGTTCGATCAGCTCATGTGGGGACAGCCGCCCTCGGCTGTCCGGCGGCCCCAGGTGTATCGGGCCGCTCGCCTAAGGATTCGCCATTGGTAACCCGTTACCTGAAGCTCGGACCCCACGTAACTAGCGACCCCCAAACCCCGCCGCTACCATCGCGAACAGGTAGAGATTTCGCGGGGAGGACCGCTTGCGCCTTTCTTCTGTTCGCATCATCGCTGGAGTTTCCTGTCTTCTTTTCGGAGCGGCCGCGTGGCGGCTCGCCTCCCAGTCATCATCCGACTTCGCCGTTCAAGCGCAGACGTCCGCGTCTTCGCCCGTACCGAAGGCGCCGAAATTGCGGGCCGTCAAAGCGTCCGTTTCGGATCCCGCCATCTCCGCCAGCATCCCCTCGCCGCATCCCGGCGCGGCCCCCGGCACCGAAATCTATACCGCCAAGCGCGGCGAAGCCATCCCCACGATCGCCCGTCACTATCTGGGCAAGACGTCATACCTGACCTCTGCCGAACTAGCCGACGCCATCCGCCACGTTAACGGCGACCGCACCGCCAACATCCTGAAAGCCAACGAAAACATCGTTATCCCCGGCATCCTCCCCGCTCCAGTCACAGAGAAGACGATCCCAGTCGCCAAAGACTTCGAAGTCCGCGCCGTCTACCTGACCGGCATCATGGCAGCGAGCGATCATGGCCTGCGCATCATCCGCCACTGGCGGGAAGTCGGCGGCAACGCCGTAGTCTTCGACATCAAAGACTCCGACGGCAGCGTCAACATACCCTTCGAGCACCCGTTGCTGGGCAGCCACAAGGTCTACATCCACGACGTCCCGAAGTTGGTCCACTTCCTCCACCAGCAAAACATGCACGCCATCGCCCGCATCGCCATCTTCCGCGACGAGCGCCTGGTCGTCGGGCATCCCGAACTCGCCGTGCAGTCTCGTCGCACCCATCAAGCCTGGCGCGAAAACGGCAAGCTGGTCTGGACCGATCCCTCCAACCCCAAAGTTCAGGACTATGACATCACCCTGGCCAAGCACGTAGCCCAGCTCGGCGTCGACGAAATCCAGTTCGACTACGTCCGCTTCCCCGCCGAAGGCGACCAAAAAGACGCCGCCTTCGTCTTCCAGTCCGAGCGTCCGGAATCTGAAGCCGAGCAAGACTCGTGTGGGGGCGGCCGCCTCGCCCGTCCCGCCGATGCGACGCAAGGCGGCACCACCACAGAACCAGCATCGTCTAAGGCTGGAGCGTCCGGATTGCCAAGTTCCAGTCCCGTCGGGACGGCTGACAATAGCCCGGCGCCTAAGCGCCGGATAGCGAACACAAAAGGAACAAAGTCCCGCAGGGACGGCACGAAATCCGGTGCATACGGCGCCGATGCCAAATCGGCGTGCCACGCCCCGCATGGCCCCCAGCGCACCGACGTAATCACCGCCTTCCTCAAGAAGGCCTACGCCGAACTCCACCCCACCGGCGTCCTGCTCTCCCTCGATGTCTTCGGCGTGATGGCATGGCAGCGTCAGGTCGACCTCTCCCACACCGGGCAGGACATCGTCGGCATGGCCAAGTTCTGCGACGTGCTGAGCCCCATGATCTACCCCTCACACTTCTTCGGCATGGACAACATCGCCCACCCCGGCGACGAGCCCGCCCACTTCATCGGCGAGTCCATGGACCGCTTCGAACTCATCACCAAAGGCAGCGGTGTCGTAATTCGCCCCTGGCTGCAAGCCTTCCACTGGCGCACCA
This sequence comes from Candidatus Sulfotelmatobacter sp., assembly GCA_035511455.1. Lineage (GTDB taxonomy): Bacteria > Acidobacteriota > Terriglobia > Terriglobales > Acidobacteriaceae > Sulfotelmatobacter. The sequence goes on from DATKFH010000061.1 coordinate 30,335, forward strand.
AGACCTATTCGCCCGAATACATCAAGGTTCAAGTAGAAACCGCCAAGTCCAAGGGCGGCATCGGCTTCCTGTTCTGGAATGCCGCCAACGACTACTCGAAGCCCTTTGTGGCCATGCCGGAAATGAAAGCCGCCAACGCCAAACAAAAAGACAAGTTCTTCCGCGGCGACGAACTCCCGGGAACCGCCGTTCGAGCTGACTTAGTGCAGGGGAGCGGGCTTGGGACATCTCGCTAGAAAATGACAAGAAGGCGGCTAACAATATTCGCGCTTATCCTGGCGTCGGCGGCCGCCAACGCCGTCGAAAACAAATCGAAGCATGTGTTTTGTTAAGTCCTCTTGTAAGGAGCCGCCCAGCACGGAAATGGTCGCCTCCTTCCGCCAGGAGATGCGGACTTCAACCGGGTACAACTGGCGGACTCGCTAAACGACGACGGCGGGCATGACGTTGTGATTAGCGTAGATATTGTTTGTGGCGAGGCGGTAATCGGGTCAGGGAGAATGGCTTCTGTGGCCCCGCTCTTCGGAACCGGAACCTGTACGTTCGGGCCGTGCACCATTACTCTCAATCAAGGCACGCTCCAGCTTTGTGGAGAGAATCAGTGAGCCCGGTTGCGGAAAAGCCGTCTTTGTTTCCTTGGGCGAGTAGATGAGCAGAGACGGGGGAGACATGTTCGGTCAACTTTCCGAAGCTCGGGGAAGGCCCTCGCCAAATGGGGGCTTCGACGGGCGCTCATATCGGGCCGCTCGCCTTGCTCCTTGTGCCTTGTCATCCCGAGCCAGGGACCCGCTTTCAGCGGGTTAAAAGAGGAATGAACAGGCGGCATGTATCGAAGTTGTTCATTAGGAGCCAGATCGGTCTTCACGCAAAAGACCAACCGCGGTCGAGGGATCTCGCACTCCACCGCATCAATCCCCCGGAGAACTATCCCGATGACATTGAGTTCCCCCAAGCAGATTCGCACTTCGGGCCTGTGACATCGGTAACTTGTCCCACGCTCTCCGCTCAATTCAACTAGCACTCGGAGAACCCACATGAAGACCCTCGGATTGCTGCTCGTTTTCGCCGCCTCTCTGACACTCGCCGCAGAGGCCCCGCTCCACCCGGCTCCGCAGCGAGCAAAAATGGCCTGCACCGACGCCCTTCGCTCGCAGATGGAATTAGACAACGCCGCCGCCTTTCAGCTGAAGTCCAGTGCCTATACCGATGGATTGGAGCGAGGCGCCGCCCTTGGCGCCGGTGGCGCGTTGCTCGTGGTATGCCTGGCCCTCCGAGCGAAAAAACCCCAACCCGGAGACGCCTCCAGCCAAAAACCCTTGTCGCGAGGCGCCTCAGCCTAGCTTTTCTTCGCCGTGATCATGCAGTAGCTCATCGGCCCTAGTGGCGCGCTGACGAGCGGGAGCAGCACCGGTGCCAGCACGTTGTTCCAACGTGCGCGGTTCATCTTCCGTTTGCCGAACATCACATCCGTCAGCAGGAACCTCAGAGTGACCCATGGGATATGGGCCACTGATGGCGCCACATGCATCTGCAAATGCTCAACCGTGATGTCGGTGAAACCAAGCTGTCCCAGCCGTGCCGTGAATCGATCGAGCTGCGCCAACTCTTCGATGACCCAGCACTCGCGAAGCTTGCGGTAAACGCGCTCCTGCAGTACGTTGGCGAAGCGCCCGCTCGCAAGAAAGCCGTCTGCAACCACGAGTCGTCCTCCCGGTCGCAACAGCCGATGCGCCTCCGCCAGCAGAGCGCCTTTGTCTGCACCGTGCGCGTGGCAACTGCTTTCCAGCGCATAAACGCCGTCGTAGCTTGCGCTCTGCAAAGTGGTGTCTTCGTAATCGCCCTCCATGACGCGGACACGTTCACTGCAACCGGCGGTCTCGTTCAGCGCACGTGCGCGCTCCACCTGCCACGGCACACAAGTCAGTCCTAGCAGCAGCGCCCGCGGCAAGCGGCGGGCTAGGCTGCGCAGCGTGGCACCCAGGCCGCAACCGAGGTCGAGCAGCCGCGGCTCCGTCTTGCTACCCAATCGCAGTCGTGCCAGCACCTCCGCGTTCATCTGCTCCAGCATGGCTTCCCGGTGCAGCGGGTTCGAGCCGGCGCGATAGTAACCGAAGTGCATGTTGAACTCACGGCTCCACGCCGCATAATCCGGACCGGCCTCGCTATAGTATTGTTCCAGCCCGACACGCGGTGTTCGGCGCCCAGAAGCAACCGGCTGAACCACAGCTTTTCTGATCACCTGGCTCTCTGCCGCAATCATTTCTCCCCCCTTTTGTTTTGCGCTGGCTCCCCCTGGGAAGGATGAACTCGCGCGCCAGGTTCGATAGAGGCACCCCCCACCTCCTGTTTCTGTAATATCAGTATATACAGAATTAACAGAATGTACAGCACTACATGAATACCGAAGGCCGTCTAGTGGTCGCTTGGGGCGGGTGGGATCGACGGCGGGCGAAGCGGAGTTGGGCGGCCGGCGACATTTGAGCGGACAGAGCCGGCTCGCCTGCGGGGGCAACTGCGCTGCGGCCCGGTACTTCTGGGCCGCCTGGACCGCCGGGGGGCGGCTGTCCCCCCATGAGTTGATGAGGCGACCGGTTTTGGTCAGCTTTAGCCGGGCCGGCGGGAATTTCTCGCACCATCTTTTCGGGGTAGAGGTGTCGAATTTGACGCGGCGGATGTTGCAGACGGCGGCGTTGAGGGCGCGGAGGATGGTTCTCCGCGCTTGAGTTCGATGGTGCCACGCATCAGGCCGTTGACGACCTCCATGAGGGAGACCTGGGTGGCCTCCTCGTCTTCAAGCAGGGCCGCGTGATGAACGCGCGAGTCCGGGGTGTTGACGGTGCGGAGCATGCGCCGGTGGAAGTAGCAGAACTGCTCTCCGCGGAGAGCGGGGGACGCCTTCGGCAAAGAGGTCCGCTCGTGACATAGGCTTGACATGGGCACTCGTGGGGCTCGGCTATAATGTCTGGTAACGCGGGTGGGGTTCGCGCCTCAGCCCCCTGTGCCCAGAGGGAGATTCCGCCTCGTTGCCCACACTGACCTGCAAGGAGTTTCGATGTCCATTCAGAAGACCGACAAGATCTGGCACAACGGCAAGCTGATCAAATGGGAAGACGCGACCATCCACGTGATGGCGCACGTCGTCCACTACGGCTCGTCGGTGTTTGAGGGCATCCGCTGCTACAATCTGCCCACCGGACCGGCGATTTTCCGCGCTCACGAACACATGCAGCGCCTGCTCGACTCGGCCAAGGTTTACCGCATCGACGTGCCCTTCACCCGCGAGGAACTGGTCAAGGGCATGGTCGAGACTGTCGGTCAGAACGGGGCGTGGCCGTGCTACGTGCGCCCGATCGTGCTGCGCGGATACGGCGAGGCGGGCGTGAATCCGTTCAACTCGCCCACCGAGGTCTACATCATCAATTATCCGTGGGGAAAATATCTGGGCGGCGAGAGCGAGGGCTGCGACGTGTGCGTCTCGTCCTGGACGCGGCTGGCTCCGAACACGCTGCCGGCCATGGCGAAGTCGGGCGCGAACTACATGAACTCACAGCTCATCAAGATGGAGGCCATCGTCAATGGCTACGTCGAGGGCATCGCGCTTGACATCAACGGATTCGTGAGCGAAGGCTCGGGCGAGAATCTGTTCCTGGTGCATCGCGACAAAGTGATCACCGCCCCGCTGGGCAACTCGGTACTGCCCGGGATCACCCGCGACTCCGTCGTGCAGATCGCCCGTGACCTGAATATCCCCGTGGTCGAGCAGATGATTCCACGCGAGATGCTCTACATCGCCGATGAAGCGTTCTTCACCGGCACCGCAGCCGAGGTGACGCCGATCCGATCGGTCGACAAGATCAAGGTCGGCAAGGGCGGAATGGGGCCGGTCACTAAGGCGCTGCAGAAGGAGTTCTACGCCATCGTGCGCGGCGAAAAGGCTGACCGCCACGACTGGCTGACGCCGGTTCCGGTGCGCAGCAAGCAGCCCGTCGGCGTATAATCCAGTCTCGTAAACCGCAAGAGGGGCGCGGCCTGCGCTCTTTTCGCCCTTCTAGCCCGGATAAAACAGAAAACGAATCACTCGAGGAGGAACCGATGTCCCAGCAACTCACTCCCGAATTTGCCCTCGCCTTTCGAGCAGTGATGCTCGACGGCTTCAAGAATGAAGCGAAAATTACCAAGCGAGTCCTCGCCGCAGTCCCCAACGAGAAGTCCAGCTACCGGCCCGACCCCTGCGCCCGCACCGGGTGGGAGCTGGCGTGGCACCTGGCCAACACCGATATCCAGTTTCTTGACGGCATTGCCGACCTGAAATTCATCGTGGGCGCGCGCGACGACAAACCGACAGACATCGCCGGAGTGGTGGCATGGTACGACCGAAACCTCGAACGCAGCATAGCCCGGGTGGAAGCGATGACGGCCGAGCAACTGCTCATGCCGGTCAACTTCGCCGGCGTATTCAATATGCCCGCGGTTCTCTACCTCGGATTCCTCAACAACCACAGCATCCATCATCGCGGCGAACTGGCGACGTATCTGCGGCCGATGGGGTCGAAGGTGCCGGCGATCTATGGCGGCAGCTACGATGAACCATTCGTGCCCCCCGCGCCGGCGAAAACCGCGGCGTAATCTGGCACGGCTCGAACTCAGGAAGCCACCCCATCCGGGTGGCTTTCTTGTTTTGTAGGAGCGGCTAAGAGCCCGACGAACTTAAGGCTGTGTCCGGTCGCCGAAGTGGGGCCATTACCTAGGTCATCTTGGGGAAGGTGACGATTCGGGGGATCATGCTTGGAGAGCGTCAAGTTACAAGCTTCGTTCCGGAAGCTTCTACGGGAAAAACTCTGCGATGAATATTGATGACCTGTTGCGAATTGCGACTGAACGGCGAGCTTCCGATTTGCACTTGAAGGTGGGGAACTATCCGCACCTGCGCATTGACGGCGAATTGATGCCGTTGACCGACCAGCCCCGCATCAGCGCCGAAGACATGCTGAATATGGCGTTCAGCATGATGTCGGCGCGGCAGAAGCAAAAATTCAAAGAGACCACGGAAATCGATATGGCCTACGGGGTGGCGGGTCTGGGCCGCTTCCGTGTGAACATTTTTCAGCAGCGCGGCAATGTGGGACTGGTGCTGCGCGTCATTCCGACCAAGATTCGCGCCCTTGACGAGCTGTTTCTGCCCAAGGTGGTGGAGCAGATTTGCGACATGCCGCGCGGGTTGGTGCTGGTCACCGGTGTTACCGGATCCGGTAAGTCGACCACACTGGCCGCGATGGTAGACCGCGTGAACTCGTCGCGGGCCGAACACATCGTGACCATCGAGGATCCGATCGAATTTCTGCACCGCGACAAAAAGGGGTACGTGAACCAGCGCGAAATTGGCGTGGATACGCCCTCGTTTGGCGCGGCGCTGCGAGCTTCTTTGCGTCAGGATCCCGACGTGATTCTGGTCGGCGAAATGCGCGATCTGGAAACGATCTCGACGGCCCTGCACGCGGCAGAGACCGGCCACATGGTGTTCTCGACCTTGCACACCTTGGATGCGGTGGAAACCATCAACCGCGTGATTTCGATCTTCCCGCCGCCGGAGCAGAAGCAGATTCGCATGCAGCTGGCGGCCGTGCTGCGGGCGATTATCAGCCAGAGATTAGTCCGGCGCTGTGATGCCGAAGGGCGCGTGCCCGCGGTGGAAGTGATGATCAACACGGCTTACATTCGCGAGTGCGTGCTGGTGCCGGAAAAAACACGGTCCATTCGCGACGCAATCGCGGCTGGCACCTCGCAATACGGCATGCAGACGTTTGATCAGTCGCTGTGGGACCTGTTCCAGGCCCAACTGGTGAACTACGAAACGGCGCTGGAGAACGCGTCGAACGCCGATGACTTCAAGCTGCGCATGCAGGGAATTGCATCGACGTCGGATATTTCGCGGCAGTCGATGCAGTCGGCGGGGTTTGGAGGACGGTAAGGGCTTTTGGCGCTTGGCTCTTGAGATTCGGTTCTGCCTTTCAGTTGTCTCCTTGGATGGGCGCGCACTATGCGCGCCCTTTTTCTTTTCTCGGCACCGGACTGGTTTGCGCTATCGTTAGCTTGTATGCCGTTCTCTCGGCCGAAGAAACGAAGCTATTCCGAGGACGAGTTGTATGAGTACGCTGTGGGCGCGCTGGCGCGGCGCATGCGCACGGTCGCTGAACTGAAGCGGCTGATGCGGGCGCGGGTTGAAGATGCGGAGTCGGAGTATGGGCAAACGCTGGTGGAGCTGGTGATCCGGAGGCTGAAGGATCAGGGGTATTTGAATGATTCGCAGTACGCGGCGTCTTTTTCATCGCTGCGCCGCGACAATCAGAAGTTCGGACGGGTGCGGATTGTCACGGATCTGAAAACCAAGGGCGTGCATGGCGACGTGATTCAGAAGGCCGTGGACGCGGCCTTTGACGGCGTCAGTGAAGAGAAGCAGGCGCGCGAATATCTTCACAAGAAACGACTCGAGAAGCCGAAGGATCAAAAACAGACGGCGCGCATCTTTCGTCAGCTGGCGCGCGCGGGCTTCGGGACGAAGACGATCTTTACCATTCTGAAGAAATGGGATGTGGACGAGGAAACGCTGAGCGCCCTGGAAGGGGAAACGGCATGAAGATATCCTGGCGAAGGGATTTCGCATCTCAGGGAATTGGGGAGAATTGGGGAATTGGGAGTGGCATTTGCGTTGGGACGTCAGATGTTGCATACTGCGTGCCGACTCCATCTACAACTCTCAGGAGGGATGTATGAAAACGAAGCTGGCAGCAATTGTCGTGCTGGCGTTGTTGGCGGCGGCGCCTTTTGTCTATGGGCAGGACACTGGCAGTGCCGACAAGAAGTCCACTGGCACGGAGATGAAGGACGCGACCAAGACCGCGGCCAAGAAGACCGGTCACGCCACCAAAACGGCGGCCAAGGACACGGAGATGGGCGCGAAGACCGCGGCCAAGGACACGGAAAAGGGTACCAAGGTGGCAGCGAAGGATACCGGGAAGGCTGCCGACAAGACGGGCACGGCAACGGAGAAGGCTGCCAAGAAAACGGGCAGCGGCGTGAAGAAGGGCGTGAAGAGCGTGGGGCATGGCGTCAAGAAGGGGACGGAGAAAACCGCCGACACGATGAAGTAGGCGCGTTACACGGCAACCACGTCAACCACAGAGTATACGGGGAACGCAGAGGGGCGCTTATGTCCCCTGCGCTGCCTGTGTCCTCTGTGGTTTTGGCTTTAGGGGAAGCCCGTCCCCTCCGTCGTTATCGTTTAGAATTGGGCTTCATGCTGACCGGTTCGGAAATTCGCAGAAAATTCCTGGACTTCTTTGTGCACAAGGGGCACAAGGAGGTGCACTCGTCGTCGCTCGTTCCTGCCAATGATCCCACGCTGCTGTTCACGAATGCGGGGATGAATCAGTTCAAGGACGTTTTTCTCGGGCTCGAGAAGCGCGACTATTCGCTGGCGACGACTTCGCAGAAGTGCGTGCGCGCCGGGGGGAAGCATAACGATCTGGAGAATGTCGGGTTCACCAACTGGCATCACACGTTTTTTGAGATGCTGGGGAATTTTTCGTTTGGGGATTACTTCAAGAAGGATGCGATTGCGTTCGCGTGGGAGTTGATCACTTCGCCCGAGTGGTTCGGGATTGCGAAGGACAAGCTGTACGTGACCATTTTCAAGGGCGAGGCCGGCGTGGATCGCGACCGCGAGGCTTATGACTTGTGGGTCGTGCAGGGCGTTCCGAAAGATCGCATCTACGAGATGGGGCTGAAGGACAACTTCTGGCAGATGGGCGATACGGGGCCGTGCGGGCCGTGCAGCGAGATTCACTACGACATGGGAGTGGCCGCGTCAGATCAGGGGCACACCGACTGTGCCTTTGGATGCGATTGCGGGCGGTATGTCGAGATCTGGAATCTGGTGTTCATGCAGTTCAATCGGATCGGCGAAGGTCAACAGTACTTCGATGAGGGCGCCGAAGCGATGAAGTATCCGAGCTATCGGCTGGAGCCTCTTCCCCGGCCCTCGATCGACACTGGCATGGGACTGGAGCGGGTGGCTTCGGTGCTCGAGGGAGTGATTTCGAATTATGAGACGGATCTGTTTACACCGCTGATTAAGCGGGCGGCAGAGTTGACCGGCGAGCTTCGCTCGCCCGGACAGCCGGGGGCGGCTGTCCGGGCACAAGCAGAGATGGGCAGAGGCCGTGTGGGACTGGGTCTTCGACCCGGTCAGGCCGAGCATGGCTCGGCTGGCTCTCCTAGCCACAAATCCCCGGCTTCACTGAGAGTCATCGCCGACCACTCACGAGCTGCGACATTTCTGATTTCTGATGGAGTACTGCCGTCGAATGAAGGGCGCGGGTATGTGCTGCGCAAGATCATTCGGCGGGCCATTACGCATGGACGACTGCTGGGACAGACAAAACCGTTCCTGTATCAAATGGTTTTTGCCGTTCGTGATCTGATGCGGGAGGCGTATCCGGAGTTGATCGAGACGGCGGAGCGCGTGGCCAAGGCCGTGCAGGTCGAGGAAACGCGATTCGCGCACACGATGGAGGTGGGTCTGGAGAAGCTCGAAGCGCTTCTTCAGAGTTCTCCGGAGAAGCTGGCGGGAGAGGATGCTTTCAAGCTGTACGACACCTTCGGCATGCCTCTGGACTTCATGCAGGATGCGGCTCGCGATCAGGGAATCGCCTTTGACCGGGCAGGTTTTGATCGCGCGATGGAGGAGCAGAAGTCGCGGGCTCGGGCTTCGTGGAAGGGTGCGGCGAAGCAGACGGCCAATCCGGCTTATCAGCAACTGCCTAAGTCTGAATTTGAAGGGTATCGGCAGACGCGGTCGGAGAACTGCGAGGTGCTGGCGATCATTCATAACGGGCAGGGGGCGCGGGAACTTCGCGCTGGCGAAGCGGGTGAGGTCATTCTCGATCACACGCCGTTTTATGCGGAGTCGGGCGGGCAGGTCGGGGATCGGGGATGGCTTTATTCGGACGATCACAATACTGTCGTTGCCGAAGTGAAGGGATGCTATTACCCGATTCAGGGGGTGCGGGCGCATCAGGTTGTAATGAAGTCTGGGAGTTCAAAAACCCCACCTTCTTTCGCACAGAACGCGAAACAGGGGTGGGGCAACCTCGTCATTCGCGTTGGTGACCGGGTTGACGCTGTTGTTGACACCGACGTTCGGCTTGCAACCATGCGCAATCACACGGCGACGCACCTGCTGCATGCGGGGCTGCGCGAGGTGTTGGGGAAGCATGTGAAGCAGGCGGGGTCGCTGGTGGCGCCGGGGCATATGCGGTTTGATTTCTCGCACTTCACGGCGGTGGAAGACGAGGAGTTGCAGGATATTGAGGACATCATCAACCAGGAAGTGCTGCGCAATCGGAAGGTCGAGACCATCGCTGATGTGCCCATCGATGTGGCTATCAACGAATACCACGCGATGGCGTTGTTTGGTGAGAAGTATGGCGACAAGGTGCGGGTGATCAAGATTGGTGATTTTTCGACGGAGCTTTGCGGCGGGACGCATACGGGGGCGACCGGCGAGATCGGGCTGATCAAGATTTTGAAAGAGGGCAGCGTTTCTTCCGGGGTGCGGCGGGTGGAGGCGATTACTGGGAAAGGTTCGCTGCAGCACTTCCGCAAGGATCATCAACTCGAGAACGTGGTGTCGAGTTTCGTCTCTCCCACCCTTGCGCAAAAAACGCGCAAAGATGGGGCACCCACTTCTGAGTCAGTCCCCGACAGTGACAAATCGTTCTCTCCGGCTGACGCACTGAAAGCAGAACTGGAAAAGAAAGATTCGGAGATCAAGCGGCTTACCCGGGAGCTGGATCAGGTGCGGATGAAGTCGGCGTCGTCGAGTACCGCTAACATTGGCGACAAGGTGAAAGAAGTGAAGGGCGTGAAGGTGCTGGCGCATCGCGTGGACAATCTGGAGCGGGCGCAGATGCGGACGCTGGTCGATCAACTGCGCGACAAGATTGGGTCGGGAGTGGTTGTACTGGGGTCGGCATCGAACGGGAACGTGGCGCTGATTGTGGGAGTCACCAAAGACCTTACTACCCGAGTGCAGGCGGGCAAGGTGATTGGTCCGGTGGCACAGAAAGTTGGGGGAAAAGGCGGAGGGCGGCCGGATCTCGCTGAAGCCGGCGGGAAAGATGCGTCCGCACTGGATGCCGCGCTGGACGGGGCTTACAGCGTGGTGGAGGGATTGCTGACATGATGCCGGATGAATCTTCCTCTAGCGGATCGGGCTCCAGCGGATCGGATGACCGGCTGCGCTTTGTCAAGCACAAGGGGCAGGCGATCTTTGTTGTGGACCTCAGCCATTGCGGAGCGAAGGAAATGCTATTGCTGATGGATCAAGTCAGGGCGATCGTTGCGCGGCATGCGCCTGGCTCAATGCTGACGCTCGCCGACTTTACGGGAGCAGAGCTGGACAAAAGAGTCGTGACCCGCATGAAGGAAGTGCTGACCCTCGATCGTCCCTACGTGAAGCGGTCTGCTTGGGTGGGGGCGGAGAGTTTGCCGCACGTGTTCCAGGAGAATATCAAGAGCTTCTCGCAGCGGGAGTTTCCTACGTTCAAGACGCGGGAAGAGGCGATGGACTGGCTGGTGGGGGACGAGGGACACAAATAGTCCGGCTGTGCTTTTTTCTTTCGCCCCTTCCGGGGCTCGCTGCTCTTGTCACTCGGACCCAAGGTTTACGCTGTGGGCTGTATTCTTTCGCCGCTCCGCGGTTTGGGGGACAGGAGTGTCCGCCCCCACATGAGTGTCCACTCGCCGTTCTAGCTTCTCCACTTCAGGGTGACCGGGGCTGACATCGGGTGCTTCATTTCGGTGCCGGTGCGTTTGGCTTCGAGGTGAGCGGCTTTCAGCTGGAAGTACCACTTGGCCGGGCGGTCGGCGTCGTCGATCAGCATCAGGTGCGGGTTGTGCTTCAGGCCTTCGGCCTGCATTTCCATGGTGCGGCGGTCCTGCTCAACGAATTTTGCGAAAACGAATTTCAGCAAGTCGGCGCCGAAGGGGAGCCAGCCGAATAGGTTCCAGGCGGCGACGACATCGATGCGGCATTGGCTGCGCGTGATTGGGGTGACAGTGGTAAGGCTTGAGAACCAGTACTTGCCGGCGCGAATTGTTTCCGTGCGGATGTTGGGTAGGACGAAATCGATGGTGGTGGTGATGGAATCGGCGTCGGCGTAGAGGCGCAGAAGCTTGTAGGGCGCAGAGTTTGAGCTAGGGGTGTGCGCGCTCATGCGGAAGCCGTTGGGGATGGGTTCAAAGTTTTTCTTCTTTTCGTGGATGCTGTGGCGCGTGCGCCACCACCATGCCTGGTGAACGAACGGGCCGTGGGCTGGGTCCATCAGGCCGATGATGCCGTGATCGATACTGACGGGCATTTCGGCCTGCAGGTAGGCGAGCTTGTATTTCGCGGTGAATTTTTCGATTTGCGGTGCACCCTCTGGCGCCTCAGCGGGCGCGGTGAAACCTGCACCCTGCGCTGCGGGGTCGCAGATGTAGACCCAGATGAAATCATCCTGTTCTTCGCAGGGATAACTACCGGCGTAGATGCGATCGACTTTCAGCGTCTGATCCGAAGTGAGTGACGGAATCAGCTGGCACTGGCCGTTATGCACGTCGAACTGCCATCCGTGGTAGGGGCACTCCAGATTTTCTCCGTCGAATTTTCCTCTGTTCAAGGGCATGCCGCGATGGGGGCAGGAGTCGCGCAGGGCGAAGGGCTGTCCCTGGCGGTCGCGGCCGATGACGAGCGGGATTTCGAGCAGCGTCGCTTGCTGCAACTGATCACGGCGGACGCGATCGGCGGGCAGGGCGCGATACCAGAAGCCGGTGAGCATGATCGCATCGGTCGCCTGGCGTTGTGGGAGGTCCAGTTCGGGCATGGGGAATCGTTGATGGTTTAATTTTGATGGTTGATGGAAAAGCTTATGCTAGCATCCCGCAGGATCTCGGAGCCTTCAGGCGAGACCCGCAGGGGTTAAAGCCCAGTACCAGGAGCGCTCCAACGGTACGACTTAAAGTCGTACCCTTCCCATTCGTGCACGACGAAATTATGGAATTTGTTGGATACTTTCGCAGCTTGACGGCAGTTCAGCGGAATACGTTCCTTGCGTGTTTTCTGGGGTGGTCGCTGGACGCGTTTGATTTTTTTATTCTGGTGCTCTGCGTCAACGCGCTGGCCACGCAATTCCAGGAGAAGGTGTCGGCGATCACGGAGGCCATTTTTTGGACTTTGGCCATGCGTCCGGTGGGGGCATTTCTGTTCGGGCTCCTGGCCGACCGGTACGGGCGACGTCTGACGCTGATGATCGACATTATTGCGTACTCGGTATTTGAGCTGGCCTCGGCGTTTGCGCCGTCGCTGAAAGTCTTCATCATCATGCGCGCGCTTTTTGGAATCGCCATGGGCGGGGAATGGGGCGTGGGAGCGGCATTGACGTTCGAGACCTTGCCCGCGGAGGGGCGCGGCTTTTTCTCGGGACTGTTGCAGGAAGGATATGTGGTCGGGTATCTATTGGCGGCGTTGGCGTATCGCATGCTGTTTCCGGTGTTCGGCTGGCGCGGAATGTTCGTGCTGGGAGCGCTGCCGGCGTTTCTGGTGATCTACATTCGAACGAAAGTGGAGGAGTCGCCGGCGTGGCTGCAGGGGCAGGTGGCGCGCGAAACGGAGAAGAGGCTGGGGCGAGATATCGTGTCGCACCTGGGCATTTTTGCGTTTCTCGTGGTGCTGATGTTTGCCTTCAATTCGTTCAGTCATGGCACGCAGGATCTGTATCCCACGTTTCTCGAGCGCAACATGAAGTTCACACCGCAGACGACCGGGTTGATCGTCATCATCTACAACCTTGGGGCTCTGCTGGGCGGGATTTTGTTTGGAACCTGGTCGGAGCGCATCGGGCGGCGGCGGGCGATCATTGTGGCGGCCTTGCTGGCGATTCCCGTGATCCCGCTATGGGCGTATTCGCACAGCGTGGCCATGTTCGCACTGGGCGGCTTTCTGATGCAATTCACGGTGCAGGGAGCTTGGGGAGTGATTCCGGCGCACCTGAACGAACTGTCGCCACCTTCGGTGCGAGGGACGTTTCCCGGATTTGCCTATCAACTGGGCAACCTGTTGTCGTCGCGGAACGCGGTGATCCAGGCGAAGGTGGTCGAGACGCGCTATGGCGGCAGCTATCCGCCGGTGCTGGCCTGGACGGTGCTCACGATTGCGAGTTTGGTAGCGATCGTTACGCTCAGCGGCAGGGAACGGCGGGGAGTTGATCTGACGAAAACAGGCTGAGCGCGCGGCGAGTGAGGGCCGGAAGCCGACCTGCGATGGGGAAACAAATTGATATTCTAGGGTGTGCAGGATTGGTCACAACGGGGAACGGCGCTTTGACGACGTGGTTGTCTTGGCGGGCTTCCTGTGGTACGGTAGGTACAATTTCACGCCTTGGTTGATTTATATCCCCCGGCCCCCCGAGCGTGGCAATATGCGCGAATGCGTGCATCCAGAGGCAGCGCCACTATGAAGGAAATTATGGATCCCGTCCGTGCGAGTGAATCCGCCGAGAAAGAGAATTTCGCCAACCGGAAGTTGATACGGCCGACTTTGCCGCGCGCGGAAAATCATGGCAATCACAGCCCGGCACCGGTACCGGCACAGGAACGCCGCGAGCGCCCGGAGCGGCACGACCGCGCCGACCGCGGAGAACGTGGTGATCGTACGATGGGGGGAGGCGGATTGGGGAAGAAGTCCGCGCCTCCGGAGCAGACCAACGCCGAGAATTTTTACTACCAGAAGCAGATGCAGGGCCGTACGCAGATGGTGATTGTCCTGCGCGACGGCGAGGAAGTGCACGGCATCATCGAATGGTACGATCGGAACTGCATCAAAGTGAACCGCGATTCGGGCGCGCCCAACCTGATGATTTACAAGCCGGCGATCAAGTACATGTATAAAGAAGGGGAGAACCAGCGGTAGGGTCTCGGCTCCCGCCAGTGTCTCTGCTCTCCGTCCCGAAAGATGGAGGAACCAATGTCTCCCTCGCCCGCAGTCTCCCGCAGAAGATTTCTGCAGTCGGCCGCTCTGGCTTCGGTTGCGAGTCTAATGCCCGGTTTGCAGGATCGCACCCTAGCCCACGCCTCCCGGTTCCCGGCCTCCGAGTCCGATCCACTGGAAGAATTCAGTTACGGGGATGTGTCCCTGGACAGCCCCCTCCACGAGCAACAGCTTCAGCAGACGCACGCCGTGTTGATGGGGTTAAGCGATGACGCCCTGCTCAAGCCGTTTCGGTTGATGATCGGGCAAGCGGCGCCGGGCGAGGACTTGGGAGGGTGGTACCGGTACGATCCCAACTATGACTGGCACACGTTTGACGCGGGATTTGCGCCGGCGGCAACGTTTGGGCAGTGGGTCTCGGCACTGGCGCGCGTATATGCCATCACCGGGTCGCAAGCGGCGCGCGAGAAAGTGTTGCGGTTGAACCGGCTCTACGCGCAGGTTATCGCGGGGGACTTCTACGAGAACAACCGGTTCCCAGCTTACTGCTATGACAAGCTGGTGTGCGGGCTGATCGATTCACATAAATTTGCGGGCGATCCCGACGCGTGGGCGATCCTGGCGAAAACCACGGACGCCGCGATGGCGCATTTGCCGAAGCAGGCAGTCGAACATGGGCAGAGCTGGCGGCCGGGGAAAGATGAGTCCTGGACTTGGGATGAGTCCTACACCATGCCGGAGAATCTGTTCCTGGCCTATCAGCGGGGGGCGGGAGAACGATATCGAGCGCTGGCCATCGAGTATTTGAACGAACCGTTCTTCGACCGGCTGGCGGAGGGACAAAACGATTTAGCAGGGCGGCATGCCTACAGCCACGTCAACTCGCTGTGCTCAGCCATGCAGGCGTATCTAACCCTGGGGAGCGAGAAGCATCTGCGCGCGGCGAAGAATGGGTTCGACATGCTGACGGGGCAGAGTTTCGCCACCGGAGGATGGGGGCCGGATGAAGTGCTGCGGGCGACGGGAAGCGTGGATATCTGTGACAGCCTCACCAAGACCCACAGCGGATTTGAGACGCCTTGCGGGTCGTACGCGCACTTCAAACTCACCCGTTATCTGCCGCGGGTGACGCGCGATCCGCGCTACGGCGATAGTATGGAGCGGATGATGTACAACACGATTCTGGGGGCGAAGCCCCTCGAGGCCGACGGGCGAACGTTCTATTACTCGGACTACAACTTCAAGGGGCAGAAGGTTTATTCAACCCATCGTTGGCCGTGCTGCTCGGGAACCATGCCTCAGGTCGCGGCGGATTATCGGATCAATACTTACTTCCGCGATGCCGGCGGCGTGTATGTGAATCTCTACATCCCTTCCACGGTGCGATGGACGCAGGGTAAATCGCAGATCGCGCTGACAGAGAAGAGCGAGTATCCTGACGACGCGCACGTGCAGTTTGAGGTGAAGGCGTCGAAGCCAGCGAAGTTTGCGGTGAATCTGCGGATTCCAGCTTGGGCCGGGAAGGCTTCGATTGCGGTGAACGGCAAGCGGGAGGCGGTGGAGGCCGGGAGCTTCGCTCACCTGCGGCGGAAGTGGAAGACGGGCGACCGCATTGATGTGGAATTTCCGATGACGACGCGGCTGGAGGCGGTTGATCGGCAACATACGGATACGGTAGCGCTGCTGGTGGGGCCACTGGTGCTGTTTAACATCACCGATGCTGCGCAACCGGCGGTGACACGGGCGCAATTGCTCGCGGCGAAAAAGATGGCGCCAGGACTATGGCACGTGGCGCTGGATGGTGATCGGGTCATGAAGATGTTGCCGTGGACGGTTCTGGATGATCAGCCCTATTCGACCTACCTGCGCGTCGGCTAGGGCCGCGCTCGGGAAGCGCGGCTAGCGAGTGGTCGAGAGGAAGCCACGAAAAACACCGTTGTGAGAGTTCTCGTCTCCTACGATTTCGTGTGATCCCGAATACGCTGGTTTCGTTGAATCCGGGCGGGTCAAAGCTCACGATGGTCTCCAGTTTTTTCGCAGAAACCCATGCTGCCCGCGCCGCCGCCTTGGTAGCTCCCGACGGCCACACCATCCGAGAGATTGCAGTGACATTGATCGCGGACGCACCGGGTGGATCACTCGAGGCGAAGGTTCCGTCGACCCTCCTCAAAAAACCGCGTTGCATTGGCTACCGAAAACACTATGCGACGAAACCGCCCCGTCCGTGGAGAACTTTCGAAGCAAAACATCCTGGCCCGCTCGGGCTCTGACTGCTCCCATTACCTCCGAGGCTGATTTTTGCGTTAGCCTATTCTGCTATGTCGATCCCTCTTTCTCTCTCGGGCAAGGTAGCTCTGATCTCCGGCGGCTCGCGCGGCATCGGCGCCGCCACGGTCCGCATGTTCGCGGCCGCGGGTGCCAAGGTTGTGTTCAGTTATCGGAGTGCTCGTTCCCAGGCAGACGCACTCGCGAAGGATTGCGGCCCGGCGGTCTGCTACCCGGTCGCGAGCAATCTCGACAATCCTGAGGCCGCACGGTCGCTGGTGGCCGAGACGGTCGGCCATTTCGGACGCCTCGACATTCTCGTTGCCAACCACGGAGTCTGGCCAGCGGAAGACGTTCCCATCGAGCGCATGTCCGACGAGCAGTGGCGCTCCACCCTGTCGATCAACCTCGACGGTGTCTTCGGGCTGGTCAAGCACGCCGTCGCACAAATGAAGACTCAGCCGCGTACGAACGCAACGGCCGGGCACATCGTGCTCATCAGTTCGACCAGCGGGCAGCGCGGCGAGGCCTATCACTGCGACTATTCCTCGACCAAGGGCGCGCTCATCAGCATGACCAAGAGCCTGTCCAGCGAACTGGCTTCCGCAGGTATTTATGTGAATTGCGTCGCGCCGGGCTGGGTTGACACGGACATGAGTGCGGCGGCGCTAGAAGATCCCAAGACCGGCGACACCATTCGGCGCACCATTCCCCTGGGCCGCGTGGGCAAGCCGGAAGAGATCGCCGCTCCCGTGCTGTTCCTGTGCACCGAGCACGCCGGCTTCATTACCGGCGAGATCTTCAATGTAAATGGCGGGGCGGTCCTGGCCGGCTAGCATTTTGAAAGGGGGATTGGCTGGCGAACGGCGTTCCGCAGCGGCTGAAGACGGTCTCATCTTGGCGGCTGATTCGGCACGCCTGAAGGCGTGCCCGGATACGAATCGCGAGTTTTTCAGCAGACTGCCAGGCCACAAAAAGCAGAAGCGCGAGCTTGCATTTCCGGCTGTTACTGCATCCAAGCTGGGTAGGAGCCCTTACACCGCAGGCCGAAGGCCACAAAAGACGCTACAATTCTGGTTGCACGCAATCACTCGCACAGTTGGAATGAAACCGTTTTTCCCCATTCTGGTTTTGGTGTGCGCGGCTTGGGCCCAGGCGGGGAACCAGTCTTCCGGCGCCCCCTCCGGGTCGATGCCGCTGGCTCCATCCCCAGCCGGAGCTCCGCCGTCGGCTAACCCGGACGATGCCGACACGCGCAAGGCGAAAGAGGTTGTCCAGCAAGGCATCCAGGCTCTAGGGGGAGAGGTCTATCTGACCATTCGGGACCGCGAGCAGCAAGGCCGCGGCTACAGTTTCCACCACGGCCAGCCCAGCGGAGGCGGCGCCGTTTTCTGGAGCTTCTCCGAGTTTCCCGACAAGGAGCGGGTTGAGATCACCAAGGAGCGTGACATTGCCGAACTGTATGTCGGCAACAAAGGATGGGAAATCACCTACAAAGGGGCCCATCCCATGGAGGAGAAAGATCTCTCCCAGTACCTCCGGCGGCGCCGGTTCTCACTCGACACCATACTTCGCAGCTGGGTGACCGATCCCGGAGTCATTTTCTTGTTTGAGGGCAACGCCATCGCGGCGCAGCATCCCGCACTGCGGGTGACCTTGATCAATGCTAAAGACGAGAGCGTGACCCTGTACTTCGATGTGGACACTCATCTCCCGGTCAGGAAGACGTTCGAATGGCGCGATCCGATCGACCGGCAAAAGAATCTGGAAGAAGAAATCTACGAAAACTACCGGCAAGTCTCCGGCATCATGGCGCCCTACAACGTGACCCGCTATTTCAATGGCGACATGGCCAGCCAGCGCTTCCTCAATGCGGTGACCATCAATCAGGGACTTGATGCTGCCATGTTCGACCCGAACTCCGGCTACAACCCCAATAAACAGCCCGGCAAGCACTGACCGGGCCGACTCTCATCGTAAGCTGTTTAAAATAATATACTTACTTATATTATGCCAGAGCGCGACCCACTCCCGGGGAAGTCGATTTTGCGCCACGGAGTGTGGCTTTTTTGCCACAGACAGTTTTTTCGACGTGGGCAGTAATCTAATTGTTCTCCAAAGTTCATCTCACACACGATTGATTCACGAGCAGACAATTCGCTCGGCAGTCGGATGCACTGGTATAGGCCTGCACAGTGGCGCCCCAGTCTCCATGCGCATCCTGCCTGCGCCCTCGGGGACGGGGATTGTCTTCCACCGCATCGACCTTGACGGATTCGCGATCGAGGCGGTCAGCCGCAACGTGGCCCGCGTCAGCTACGCCACCAGCCTGATGAAAAAGGGCGTGCTCATCTCCACCACCGAGCATCTGCTATCGGCGTTTATTGGTCTGGGCATCGATAACGCGATCGTCGAGCTCGACAACCTGGAGTTGCCCATCCTCGACGGCAGCGCGCAACCGTTTGCCGAGATGATTCGCAAGGTGGGCATCCGCAAGCAGCGCCGCCCGCGCAAGTACTTGAAGATTCGCCGCGAAGTGGAGATGCGCGAGGGCAACAAATTCATTGCCGTGTATCCGGCAAACTCCTACTCGGTTTCCTACTCCATCAACTTTCCCCACCCACTGATCGGGAAAGAAACGTTCCAGGTACAACTGTCGAACGGAAGCTATCTTCGCCACATCGCGCCCGCACGTACTTTCGGCTCGCGCCAGGACGAGCAGGCCATGCGCAACATGGGACTGATTCGCGGCGCCTCCAGCGAGAATTGCATCGTGTTGACCCGCGACGGAATTGAGAACGGCCCACTGCGCTTCTCCGACGAGTTCGTGCGCCACAAGGTGCTCGATCTGGTCGGCGACCTCGCACTGCTAGGGCAACAGATCCTGGGCAAGGTGGTGGCTGACCGCGCCGGGCATGCCATGCACACGGCGCTGGTGTCGCGCATCTTGCGCGACCAAACGCTGTGGGAAGAAGTAACTGTCTCCAGCGAAGAAACCGCAACTGAGGCGGGCTCTGGTGTCGAGGCCGCGGTCGGGGCAGCGGTCTAGGAAACATTCACTCTGAATAGAGAATCTTCAGCTGGGGATTCGCCACTTCAGTCGGCTGGTTCGCACGGCGGATCGCCGGAATCTGCTCCGTCGACCGGGCGCTCCTCGAGTAGCCTTTCGAGTTCAGCTCGGGTCTGATCAATCACTGCGACGGCGAACTTGCGCGCCGACTCCTGTCTCTCCTTCGACAGTTCTTTGACGCGCATGTTGAGCAGGGGAATGTCTTCCTCAAACCAGCGCAGGGTTCTCTCTACTTTGGCAATGCGGAACTCGTTGGTCGACATAGGGCGTGGCTCTGTGCTGATCTTCCAGAATGCCACGGTTGGCGATTTGGACAAGTCTCAGACAAGATACCCCGCGCACGGAAGCCCATTGTTGGGGCTGGCGCAAGCAGGCCGGTTGAGCTTAGGTGGTATGGCTATTGCAGGAGGTCGGTATCGGCGGCAGTGATTCGTTCCTTGGCTCCCGGCATCTCTTTCTCCATCCGTTCATTGAGCCATTTCTCCAGTTCTTGCTGGCAATCTTCGGGAACGTTGTGGAAACGGAGGCCGGCACGCCCCTTAACGTCGGCCCAGACCACTTCAGCCTCGAGGTCGAGATTGAAAATTGTCTCTGGCAGTACAAACTGCAGCCGAGGGTTGGCGCCCTTCGGCAGCGCTTCCCGGAGCATCAGCGCGATGCCGCTCTCGCTGATGTTCGTGCTCGTTGCCTTTACCACCTTGTCGGCCATGAGGATTCTTACCGGCATTTTCAGGGGGTGCCGGAAGTACCGGCGGCGCTCCTTCACCATGAAATTCAGGGCGGCGTGGAAGCAGCGCAAAGCATTGAGCACGCTGATCGGTTTCTGCAGCACGAAATTCGCGCCCATGCCGAAGGCTTCTTGCGTGGTCGTTCTCTTTCCATTCAGGATGGCGAAGGTCACGGAATTCTTGTTGCTGGGTGTGCTGCGCAGCCCCTGCAGTACTCCAAGTCCTCCCGTCAGGTCGTCACAATCCACAATGACGGCGTCGAACTTCTCTGAGATCAGAATGTCGGCGGCAGCTCGAGCCTCATGGCAGATCTCCACCTCTATCGCCAGCTTTTCGAGCGTAGGCCGAATCACGCCCACCAATTCGGGATCCTGGCTCAGGAGGAGGGAATCTAACGTCATACAGTCGATTCTATGGGTGCGCAGCAGAAGTACGAAGGTAACAAAGGTAATTGGCCTTGCGGACATGAACGGCGGTGAAACGTGTCTATCATTTTGCGCCGGACTCAAACGGGATTGCACGGCTGAACTAGGCAGAGTACAACTGGATGGCAGCCTCGGATGCCCATCTCGGCCTATCTCTCGCTTGGATCAAACATCGGGAATCGCGAGAGCTATCTCAGCGATGCCATCGCGCGGTTGCGAGCTTTGGGGCGCGTCGCGGCCGTTTCTTCGCTCTATGAGACGGAGCCGGTGGAGTTCACTGACCAACCCTGGTTCTTGAACTGCGTCGTCCTTCTCGAAACCAACCTAACTCCCGCGCAGCTTTTGGCAAACTTGCTTGCCATCGAGCAGGAGATGGGCAGAGTGCGCACTCATCAGAAGAAGGGCCCGCGCACGATCGACATCGATATCCTGGTGCTCGGCGAGACGATCGTCGATTCCCCGGAGTTGACTATTCCCCATCCTGCTATGCAACAGCGCCGCTTCGTCCTGGAACCTCTGGCCGAAATCGCGCCCGAGGTTTGGCATCCGAGTTTGAAGAAAACAATTCGGAGACTGCTGGAAGAATTGCCTGCGGGGCCAGCCGTGCGCAAACTGCAAAAAGCCTAGCCCCGGATCAGCCGGATTCTCACGGATAAAACCGAAGAACTAGATCCGGGTGGATCCGTGAAAATCCGTGGCGACGGTCTTAGGGCAGGATGATCCGGCTACCTGCGTCTTGCGATGTGACGACCGCTGTTTCCTTCTCGGGAAACTGCGAAAATAGAAACTCCACGAACGCCCGCGATTTCGGACGACCGGACGTTCTGCCGTGTGCGAGACGCAACAGAAACACCAGTGCCTTCAGCACGTCAGACTCGCGGAGCGTGGAGTATCCCACGTGTTTCTGCTCGGCCTCGCGATACTCCTTGATCATGGTTTCGAGCTCGGCCGCGGCCCTCCGCTGCGAATCACTGGTCAGAGGCTGCTCGTAATGCAACCCAGAATTCACGCGCCGCTCGTAGCTCCTGGTCAAAACCGACAGCATCTGAATCAGGTCCTGATCATGCAAGCTGCGATCGCTTCGCGCGGCTTTGGCCAGGGCGTAGGTCAGGCCCATGAGCAAGTGTTCCTTCTCATACATGAACTGATCAGAAACCGCGATGTGCAGAAACAATCCCGCCGCATCAAGCTGATCGGCCGGGCGCGGCTTTTCGTGCTGGCGGGCCTGCAGAAGATAGGGGCAATCACTCGGACAATCGAGCGTCACTTCGCGCTGCTCGCCGCAGCACTGCGGGCAAATACGCCCGTGCACCGCGGGACAGAAGCGCTTCTCTTTCCGGATTTCGCAGATCGCACAACGCAAGGGAGAAACTCCTCAAACATTATGGCACTTCGGGAGGTTACTACGCTGGCACGCACCCCAGGCCCGTTTTGGCGCCGCCGATGCGCAAAACCCTGTAACAATGCGCTCTCGCGAGCATCCCAGCGCAAAAACCTGCGTAAAATAAGGTGATTTCCACAGGCGATGGGTATAAGATAGCGCCCACTGGTATTCAACCGATTCTTACGAGGAGGAAGTACATGGCTGCTGGTTTGACCAAAACACAACTGGTCCGCCTTCTGGCGGAGAAGAATGAACTCAACAACAAGCAGGCTGCGGCGTTCCTGGAGCACCTGGCCGACACCGCCATCAAAGAAACCAAGAAAAACGGCGTGTTCGTCGTGCCCGGCTTGGGACGCCTCGTAAAGGCGCATCGCAAAGCCCGCGTCGGACGTAACCCGCAGACCGGCGAACCCATCCAGATCAAAGCCAAGACCGTCGTGAAGTTCCGCGTCGCCAAGGCCGCGAAGGACGCGATCGCTCCCAAGAAGTAGTGGTTGCTTGAAATCGAATCAAAGGCCGGCGCAGGCCGGCTTTTGATTTTATGGAAAAAGACTAGGCTTCCAAGTTTCAAGGTTTCAAAGTTTCAGGCCAGCCGCGTCGGTTCGATACTTTGAAACCTTGAAACTCTGAAACCTTGAAACCTACTCATCTCAACTGGATCGTAATCGGAATCGGCGACATCGTGACTCGCCGTGTCATTCCTGCAATCCAGGACGAACCCCGCAGCCAGCTTTACGGCCTGGTCACCCGCGATCCGGCAAAAGCCGCACCCTACAACACGCGGGTCTTCACCAATCTCGATGAGGCGCTCGAGGATCCCGACGTTGAGGCCGTCTATGTCGGCACGCCCGTATTTCTTCATGCGCCGCAGACGATTCAATCCCTGCGCGCCGGCAAGCACGTGCTGTGCGAAAAGCCGATGGCAATGAACGAAGCGGAAGCACGAACCATGGTGCAGGCCGCCGACGAAACCGGCAAAACCTTCGGCGTCGCCTACTACCGCCGGTTCTATCCCAAAGTGCTTCGCGCCAAACAACTGCTCGAAGCGCGAGTCATCGGAAAACCCGTGCTGGCCGAGGCGACCTGCCACATGTGGTTTGATGGAACCGGCAGCCGCAGTTGGTTGGTCGATCCCGCCAAAGCTGGAGGCGGTCCGCTATTCGACATCGCCTCGCATCGCATCGACGTTCTTAACTTTCTTTTCGGGCAGCCGCACCGAGCGACCAGCCAACTCTCAAACGTGGTGCATCACTATGCCGTGGAAGATAACGCCACCCTGATGATCGAATATGCCGATGGCGTTCGCGCCGTCGTCGACGTTCGCTGGCATTCCAAAATTAATCGCGACGAATGCCGCATTCGGGGTACGGAAGGGGAGATGGAATTATCTCCGCTGAATGGTCCCGACCTCGTCTACCCCGGCGGACGCGAGAATCTTCCCAATCACCGCAATGTACACGGTCCGCTGATCGAGAACTTTGTGGATGCGGTGGAAGGCAAAGGCACACTCACCGCCAGTGGAGCCGCTTCCTATTGGACCGATTGGATCACCGAGCAGGCTCGCCAGTAAAAGCGATAAACCACGAAGGACACGAAGTATCACGAAGTCTTAGTCCCAAAGTCTCCTTCGTGTAACTTCGTGTCCTTTGCGGTTATGCGGCACTTACTTTCCGTATTCGTTCCTCACCACATCGCCGCCCTTCATCACAAATTTCACGCGCTCCAGCGTGGTAACGTCTTTAATGGGGTCGCCTTCCACCGCGATGATGTCCGCCCACGCACCCGGCTCCAGAGTCCCAACTTTGCCCGACCATCCCAGCAAGTCCGCGGCGTTGACCGTCGCCGCCTGAATCGCCTGCAGCGGCGTCAGGCCGAGCCGCACCATTACCGCGAACTCGTGCGCGTTCAGGCCGTGGGGATAGACTGCGGCATCGGTGCCGAAAGCAACTTTTACTCCGCTGGAAAACGCGTGGGCAATGTTCTTGCGCGCCGCAGGAATCACTTCCTGCGCCTTCGCCAAAAGCGGCGGAGGCAGGTGCGTCAGGCCGGCGTTGTCGATCATCCAGTCCCCAAGGTAGAGCGTCGGGACCAGGTAAGTCCCGTGTTCCTTCATGGCCGCGATCCCGGCATCGTCAATGTACGAGCCGTGTTCGACTGAATCGACGCCTGCCTCCGCCGCCCAGCGGATTCCCTCCGCCCCGTGCGCGTGCGCAGCGACTTTGCGGCCCAGACGGTGCGCGTCGGCCACGATAGCCTTCATTTCCTCGAGGGTGTACTGCGAGTGCTGCGGATTGTCACCCAGCGAGAGCACTCCGCCGGTGGCGCACACCTTGATCAGATCGGAACCGTACTTGATGTTCTCGCGCACCTTATGCTGCACGGCCGCGATGCCATCGGCTACCCCGTCGCTGGTGGCGTGATACTCGAAAGGCAGCATGTTGTTGTCGCAGTGTCCGCCGGTGATGCTGAGCGGCGGTCCGCTCACCAGCAGTCTCGGCCCCGGCACGTCGCCCGCATTAATGGCGTCGCGCAGAGCCACATCGGTGAAGTCCCGCGCTCCCACGTTGCGCGCGGTGGTAAATCCTGCGAGCAGCGTGAGGCGCGCGTTCTTAGCACCGGTCAGGGCCTCTCGCGGCACGGAGTTCGCCAGCCGCTCGTAGCCGAACCTGGGATCCATGGTCAGATGGGTGTGGGCATCGATCAGCCCGGGGAGGACGGTCGCATTGGGCAAATCGATGCGTACCGCATCGGCGGGAGCCTTCACCTCCCCGGCCGCACCAGCACTGATGATCTTTCCGTCTTCGATCACCAGCATCTGATCGGCGAGCAATTTGCCAGTTTTCACATCAAACACGTGCCCCGCGTGCACCACGACGTGGCGGGACGTCTGCGCTGACAACTGCATCCCCAAAACCACCACGACCGCAAACACGACACCCTTAATTCTTGTGGTCATTCTTTTCCTCGAACTTGGTTGAGAGTTAACGACGTCAAAGATTGGTCTGTCCAGGCAGAGGCGGTTCCCGCACCAGAAACGGGCAGGGTGATGTAAAAACCGAACGAAGCCACAGCCGAAAGATTCTAGCCGCCCGGCCCATCGTTGGAAACATACTGCTCCAGCGACTCCAACTCCCGGCTCAGGTCGTCCACGCGCCACTCCAGCAGATTCCGGATCGAGAGAATCCCCAACAACCTGCCGCTGTCGTCGGCCACCGGCAGATGGCGGAAGTGCCGCTCCAGCATGGTGGTCAGGGCCTCCCCGGCACCGGTGCCGCGCGTGGCCATCTCCACCGGCGTGGTCATGAGCTCTCGCACTGGAGTCGCTTTAGGGTCAACATGGCTGAGCGACATCTTCCGAAGCACGTCGCGCTCGGTAAAGATCCCGGCCACACGATACTCGCTGTCGACGACCGCGACGGCTCCCACGTGATGGTCAAGCATCTTGTGAATGGCGTCCGCTACGCTGGCTTCCAGACCTACCGCTGCAATCTCCCGATCACAAAGCTCCAGCACGCTCATACGCACCTCCTCGGCCGGTACCTTTCGACCGAATCGACCCTGGAAATAGGATTGACGCATTATGATCGCGCCGACGCACTTGTCAAGGGAATTTGCAAAGCATTACGAAGGATGGCCGATCAAGCGGGCATATCCCTCTACTTCGAGCGAAACACTCTCCCGTCCTTCATCACGAAATCGATCTTCTCGAGCGCTTTGACATCGCGCAAGGGGTCGGCGTCGACAGCAACGATGTCGGCGAACGCTCCCGGGGCCAGCACGCCGATCTTGCCTTCCATGTCGAGCATCACCGCCGCGCGGGAAGTGGCGCTCTGGATCGCATCCATGGGCTGCATGCCAAACTCGACCATGCGCGAGAACTCCTGGGCGATGGGCTCGGTCCACGGAATCCCGCCCATATCGGTGCCGAAGACAATTTTCACCCCAGCTTTGAGCGCCTTCTTGAAGGAGGGTTCGTGCACCGAAGCCCGCAAACGGTCGCGCTGGCCGGCCTCGGAGTCCGGCGGACCCCAGTCGGTGTAGTACACACTGAGCGTTGGCACGTACCAGGTGCCTTGCTTCAGCATTTGCGCGATCGCGGCATCGTCGAGATCGAGCCCGTGCTCGATGGAATCGCATCCGCCATCCAGTGCGCGATGCAGCCCGGTCCCGCCGTAGGCGTGGCATGCGACTTTCTTTCCCCAGCCATGAGTTTCGTCCACGATCGCACGCAGTTCCTCTACCGTGAGCGTTGGCTGCGACACCAGTTCGCCGTTCTTTCCCACCCACGAGCGATGCGTCATGTACACCTTGATCCAATCCGCGCCGTGGTCGAGTTGTTCTCGCGCCGCCTTGCGGGCTTCGACCGGACCGTCAACGATCTGCGCCCCTTTCGGCATCTCCAGCTCCGGAGCGTATCCCTCCAGCGGATATCCTCCGGTCGTCGAAATGGCCCGCGTCGCGACCAAGAGCCGCGGCCCGGGAATGTACCCCGCCTCGATCGCCTGCTTAATGCCGATGTCGCCATAGCCGGCGCCCTCGGTCTCGACGTCGCGCAGCGTCGTGAACCCCTGTTCCAGCGCCCGCCGCGCCGAAACGGTGGCTCGTGCCGCCCGCAGCGCCAGGGGAGCCGTCAGGATGTTGGCGTCGTATCCACCTTGGGCGGGATCTTCTCCCTGCAGAAAGATATGCGTGTGGGAGTCGATCAGGCCCGGCAACACGGTGGCCTTCGAAAGATCGATCACGGCCGGGCCCGCAGGTATCTTGGCCGTCGCGGCATCCGAGACGCTCTCGATGCGATTGCCCCGAACGACGATCACCTGGTCGCGGCGCGGCTGGTCGGATTTGCCATCAATCAGGGTACCGGCGCGAATCACGGTGACGGCTGGCGCCGCGCCGCTCTGACCGGCGCTGCTTTGACCAAAGACGACTCCGCCAAAAAGAAGACTCGCAATCATCCCAACGAAGACCTTGTTCATGTAGATTCCCCAGAGACGTGGTTCGCGTGAGACGATTCGATACCCGGTCGTGTGCTCAGCCCCGTAAGCCTAACGTAGAGTGTCCCAACAAAGTCAAGGCCGCGCCCTGGGGCGCGGCCTTGGATTTGAGGAAGGCGCCAAGCTGATGGCGTCTTCAGGTTGATTAGAAGCGAACGCGGGCACCCAACTGGATCGTCCGGTTACCTCCGGTGACTCCCTGCGCGGAACCCCCGGTGACCCCGAAACTAGACTGTGAGAACAAACCCCAAGGCTGCAGTGGATCGAGCCATTGATTGTGATTAAAGATGTCCGTAAAGACAGCTTGAAACTCCATGGCTACTTGTTCAGCGATTCTTACGTTCTTTCGGACGCTGAAGTCTACATTCCAGTAAGGCAGGCCGGTGACGAAGTCGGTAGATCTGGTGTCCAGGCCCAGAATCGGGTTGCGGAAGCTGTTAAACGCCTGGGTGGGATTCTTGAAGATATTTGGGAAATTTCCGGGCGTGCTGCTGCTGTAGGCGTGACCAGTCTGAACCGGCGCCATCTGGATGGCGGTCGATGTATCGTTGAAGTTGATGGCGTCCATGCCGCCGAATTCCTGCCCGGAGAAGCCCGAGGTCCATACTTGGAGAGGCTGCCCGCTTCCTGTGGTAAATACGGTCGAGAACGTCCAACCGCCCAACGCTCGTCCCAACAACCCTTGTTGGCCCTTGTAGAAGGGGGGGCTATACACGATAAACGTGTTGTAGATAAATTTACGATCATAGAATTGCCTGCCGTACATCTGGTTCAAGTTGAACGGATCATCGGGAGAGTATCCGCTGGTTGCCTGAACAAGGGCACCGGTACCCAGCGCCTTAGACCAGGTGAAGTTTGACTGCATGGTCATGCCCTTCCAGTCCGCCATTTTCAGGGAAACAAACCCGGCATTGTAGTCCCCGTGACCGACGCTGGCGTTAATGCCCACTCCTGAGGAGAGCTGGCCTCCGCAGCCAAACTCAGCTCCGGTGGGGCAATTGAAAGGAGTGTTCATCATCGAACGCGGGAAATTGAAAGCACCCTTATCCAGGTCACTCCATAGAGACCACACCTGCTGGGCAGCAAGGTTGCCGCCTTCGTTCGCGACCATCGTTTTAGTACAGGTTCCCGGCGTGCAGTAGCCTGTTCCGGCGAGTGCGGTCTCAAAGAAGGGTTGTGGGGTCACGGCTCCAGCATTCGCGGCGCAGTGGCCACCTGCCATTCCAGCAAAGCCGCCGCAGTATTGCAGGACGACGTTGGCATAGGCCTTGTCGAACCGCTGACCACCCAGCGTCATCATGTAGGGCACCGCGTTTATGTTGACGGGCTGATATTCGTGGGTAATTCTGCGCCCAATGTATCCGAATTCCAGGGTGAGCTTTCGGGATAGCTGCCGCTGTATGGTGAAATCGAAAGAGTCCACCACATTGGGACGGAAGTGAGGATCCAAGGCCTCGCCGGCGCCCGCCGCAATGGCGTTGAATCCGGGAAAGTCTGGCTGTGGCAGCGTAGGATCAGCCTTTGGAATCGGGGCCGACAGACCGTCTGTGCCAATACGGAAAGCATTGTTGAAAGTTACTGCATTCGCGCTGCAAGTGCCCCCAGCCCCTCCACCCGAGGGGTTAAGGCTCTGGTTATTGAAGCACTGGACCGGCTGGATTAGACCAGTTCCCAGCAACGGCACCAGGACCAGATCAACCCCATTCAAACGGCCATACACGCGACCATAACCGCCGCGAACGACAGTGTCCTCATGGCCGAAGACCTTTCCAAGCATTGAATCACTGTCAAAGCGGGGATTCCAGGCGGCAGCCACGCGTGGGCTGAATTCACCGTAATAGGGATCGTAGGGATACTTTCGGCCGCTCTCGGTATTTCCAACCAGATTGAACCCGACTTCGGGATTATAGACTCCACCCTGGAGAGCCGCCTTCTCGCGCGATTTCAAATAGCTCTCAGTGTCGATGATCTGATTGGCCTGATCTACAAATTCCACCTGCTTGCCATTTTTCTCTACCGGGGGCATTTCCAGCGTCCAGCCCAAACCATACGTAAGTGTGAAGGTGGGCTTCATGTGCCAGGTATCGCTGAAATAGACGTTGTAATAGGGGATCGTGCTCTGGTCGAACGCGGGTGTCAGGGGCGGATTCAATTGCAGAGTGGACCCTGACCTGGTATACGCAATCTGCGAGATCGAAACCACTCCTAGCATCGCGGCAGTGAGGGCGTCGCAGTTCGTAATACTGACACCTTTGTTGATCGTTGGGTCACACATAGCCAGTGGGGACGCCATGCCCGAGCCGTTCGCGCCCAACCCCATCTGATAGACAGGCTGATAGTTGATGCCGGCGCCGTTATCCGTCCGTTGATGCCAGTTGAAATTGTGCTGATACTGGCCACCGAATTGGAACAGGTGGTTGCCTTTCAGCATCGAAAGGTCATCGCGGAACATCTGATCGTGTCCATCCCAGAAGCGCGTGCGGCTTTGCTGGGTGTTCACATTGTAGGGACCCAGATTCTCGAAGTGAGACTCGCCGTTACCGAGTTCCAGCGCTCCTCCCAGTCCCGCCAGTTGAGGCACGTCTCCCACCCGCCCCCATTGCCACCAGTTCCGGAGGAAACTGTAATGAAAGTCGTTGGTGACGTTGGGTGAAATGTTGGTCGTCAGGCCCGTTACCAAATACCATGCCTGCTGCGGATCGCTCGACTGGCTCGACGGTACTCCCAACTTGTCGCCGGAGAAGAAGCCGCCGATGTCGACTTGGTCTGAGGTGGCATTCAAGCCGAACTTGAAGTATCGGTAACTGGACATGAAGTGCCACTTTTGGGAAAAGTCGTGATCGATTCGCCCCACCATGAAGTTAGTCTTCTGCGGTAGCTTCACGTTGGAGGTGAATCCCAGCACATTGACGTTGTCGCAAATCGTCGCATTGATGCAGTTGAAATTCGATGGCGGCTCGTACTTTTGCCAGAGCTGACCGACCAGAGAATTTAGGCCAATGGACCGAGGATCGCAGAGTCCGCTAGTGCTAGTGAACGTGGTGCAGCCGTTACTGCCAGGTACGGATTTGCCTGTAACCGGGTCGGTAACCGCGGTCGGATTCAGATTGTAGACCGTGCCAGAAGTTGCGTCAGTAAGCAGGCCGACTCTCATCCGCGGCGAGGGAACGTCGCGGTTAATGCTGACAGAGTTGTCAGGCCAGCGAAACCCTTCATAGTTGAAGAAGAAATAAGTTTTCCCCCCCAAGACTTCCTTCGGAATGAGCGGACCGCCAATGGCCCCGCCGAACCGGTTGTAATGGAAGCTTGGAAGGTTGTGAGCCGATTGCCACGAATTGGACGACCAGTTGTTATCGAGGTAATAGTCGTAAGCGGTTCCATGGAACGAGTTGGTCCCACGTTTAGTAACGACTTTGACTTCGGCGCCCGACGAACTGTTGAAGTCGGCAGTCTGGCCAGCGGTGTTGACCTTGAATTCCTCCACGCTGTCCTGCGGAGTCGGCATCACGCCGGTCGGCTGACCGGTGAGGTAGAAAGTGTTCTGAGCGGCAACGCCGCCGGTTGGGTCTCCGGCATAGGTGGTGGTGTAGGTGGACATGTTGCCGTCCATGTCATTGCTATTGTTGCCGCCATCGAGCGAAAAATAGCTCTGGTCATTGACGGTTCCACCAACGCTTCCTTCGGGGCTCACACCGGGCTGCAACTCGA
This sequence comes from Candidatus Sulfotelmatobacter sp., assembly GCA_035511455.1. GTDB lineage: Bacteria > Acidobacteriota > Terriglobia > Terriglobales > Acidobacteriaceae > Sulfotelmatobacter. The sequence goes on from DATKFH010000061.1 coordinate 60,935, forward strand.
CGAAACTGCTGACGTCGCGGCCAATGCTGGGGAGTGCGTCGAGGGCAGCACTCGTGATGGTGTTTCCCACGGTTGCATTCATCGTCTGTAATTCGTTCCCGGCAGCGGTTACCTCTACCACCACATTGCTGCCACCCACCTGCAAGGTCAGGTTCGCCGTCGTCGAACTGCCGACTTGCACCGTGACCTGCGTCTTACTGGTAGAAAAACCTTGCTTGCCGACCGTCAGTTCGTAAGTGCCCGGAGCCACGTCGACGAAAATGTATCGTCCCGCTTCGTTCGTGCTCGCGGAACGCGCGTTCTTCGTGGCGGTATCGGTAAGCGTCACCGTGGCGGTATTCACGACCGCGTTGGTTGTGTCAGTCACGGTGCCGGCAATCGTGCCGGTGTTGGTCGACTGTGCCCACAGGGGAGAAGCGCTGCTGACCCAGAGCATGGTAGAACACACAATCAGAACCGTGAACAGCGAAGAAAGAATCTGGTGATGGACACGCATGGCACAGCCCTCCTGGAACAGTGATCGGGCAAACGATCACAGGGAAAAGTTTTGTTGGCCCCCGCTTGCGAAAGAGGCCGCGGGAGAATCAGTACATGATGTCGCACACCCCGTGATGAAGGCACATGCACAAATTCCCCTGATAGGCCCGAGACACTAACACCATTGACTGCACGAAAACAAGTAGTAATCGCACCAAATCAGTAAATTGATCGTGGAGATCGCAAAGTGTTTCCTGGCGAGACATAACAACTTGTCGCTGTGAGTAGACATCGAAGAGAGCAGGATTTCGACCCGCGGTAGCGAACCGGGAGTGTTCTCGTCTCGATTGACAAAATCTCAGGAGCGAGCTGCCGTGAAGCGGTCTCAAACTATTAGGACGGGTGCAAACGCACGTCGAAGGCGGGCTACGCTTCGACCACCGCGTCCGCTTCGATCTCCACCAACATCTCCGGCGAGATTAAGGCGCTCACCTCGACCATCGATGTGGCCGGACGAACATCGCGGAAGAATTCGCCGTGCGCCCTGCCGATCTTTTCCCACTCCGCGATGTTAGTGACGTACATGCGAGTGCGCACCACATCTTTCATGCTCGCCCCGACCTTCTGCAATGCGCTTTCGATATTCTTGAGCGTCTGCACCGCCTGCGCGTATACGTCGCCGACGCCGACGATCTTCCCATCCGGCCCGGTGGCTGTTGTTCCCGACACGTGTACATAGGATCCCACTTTCACCGCCCGCGAATATCCAACGACCGGTTCCCAGGCCGTGCCGCTCGAAATTTTCTGCCGCTCCATGCCAATTCCTCCATGGCGACTCATTCTACAAGCCGTGCCCTGCCACTCTGACTCCCGAAATTAGCAGCCGTGTGTTCTGACTGCCAGCAAAATACAGCGAAACCCCGTGCATCCTAACCGATGACATGCGCAACCCGTCTGAAATACCGCCTCTTCTAACTGATCAGGAAAATGAATCATGCCGATAAACAAAAGTCACTTGCGTTGCACTATCAAACTGAGGTATCAACTCCTCGAAGTGGCTGAAACTCCGTGCCAGGCACGGGGTTCAGGGGGCCCAAAACTATGATTCCGGATTCGCACCCGCTAGAGCAGTTATTTCAGGATCTTGTCGGACGGCATTACGCCGAAGAGATCGGCATTCGCGATCCGCAAGTCGTCGCTTATGTCTCGCATCTGCTGGCCGAGTTCTGTGAAGCCGAGCAGCTTTTCAAGATTCGCGATGCCTCTGACCGTCCATTGTCCGACGTGGGAGAAATGTTGCTGCAATCCGATCCCGTCTACGGCCCCGCTCCTTCGTTTGACCGCGAGCGCCAAGTACGCAAACACATTGGCGACTACACTTTGTTTTTCGCCGGAATGTTTCCCGAAAGCATCAATCACCTCCGTCTGCGCCGTCACCGGCTGGAAAATTTTGTGGAATGGATTAAAGCCGGCAAGGAGAGCTATTACATCGTCTCCAAGTTCGAGCACTTCGAGTACGCCAAGGTCGCGCCTTTGTTCGCCAGCCTGGCGCGGAATTTCGAGGGTTGCGTCTACGGCCTGAACATGGTGAAGAACGATCTCGAAGAGATGCAGCACCCCATTACTCGACGCGCCGACGATCTGATTACGTAGCCCCCGGCCAGGCGGGCGCTTTCAACTGCGCGGATCTGCCGCGCTAGCCATGCGGTAAAAGCTCAGCGCCGCGCCGCCCTGTACCAGTTTGCGGAACCTCCGCAGAGGCCCGAACTGTTCTCCCGGGTCAAAATTCTTCTCGTGCTCTGCAATAACCATCGACATCGCCCACACCACCGGCGATTCCGCCAGCGCCTGCAGGGTTTCGCGGCAGACCTCTTTCATGCGGTACGGAGGGTCGATAAACACTACGTCCGCCGCCACATGCTCCCGCTGCATGCGCCAGAAGGCGCTCGGCAATGCTCCACGCAGGAGTTCGAATCCGCTCACAATGTCGAGGCTTTTCAGGTTGCCGCGGATCACGTCGGCTGCCGCGGCTGACGACTCCACAAAATAAACCTGTTTCGCGCCGCGGCTCAGGGCTTCGATTCCGACCGCTCCCGTCCCCGCAAACAAGTCGAGCCAGACGCTGCCTTCCAGAGCCGCTGGATTGCCCGCCGTAAGCACGTTGAACAGCGTCTCCCGCAGCCGGTCTGACGTTGGACGAATATCCATCCCGCTCAATGAGCGCAGCGGCCGGCTCCGGTATTTCCCCGCGATCACCCGCATGGCTCTGTACCTTCGGTTGCCGCCATCAGTTTATCCATCGATGTAGAATAAACGGAGCGACAGCTATGCGAAGCTGGTCTATTCCGGTTGGCCGTCTGTTTGGCGTTGACGTCCGCGTTCACCTGACTTTCCTGATTCTGCCCCTGTTCATCTTCTGGACCGAGTCGGTGGCGCATCAGGGAGTGGCCAACGGTCCTCGTGACCTTGCCCTGGTCGGTATCATTCTGGCCTCGGTGGCCGCGCACGAATTTGGCCACATCCTTGCCGCCCGGCGCTACGGCCTGATTCCCAAGGCCGTGATCCTGCTTCCACTCACCGGCGTCACGCTCTTCGATGAGACGCACGGGGAAAAACCGCAGCCTGCCGGCATGCTTTGGAAACGTGAGATTCGTCTGGCCGTGATCGGCCCCTTGGTGAATGTCGCGCTGGCTGCCCTCACCGTGGCTATCGTGAACACCACGGCCCCCGGAATCCAGCTGTGGAAGTGGCCATTCCTGCAGTCGGCCAACCTGCCGCGCAGCGTGGTTTGGGCCAACCTCTATCTGGCAGCCCTGAATCTGTTGCCCGCTTATCCGCTTGATGGCGGGCGCATCCTGCGCGCGATCTTCTCCCGCAAGCTGGACCTTTCCGCCGCCTCGCGACGGGCCGTCTCGATCAGCAATGCGATCGCTATGGTGCTGATGATCGCCGGCTTGTTCAGTGACACCTGGCTGACCATGGTCGGCGTTATCGTATTTTCAGCCGCCCAGCTTGAAGAACGCGCCCTCGTGTTCCAGTCAGTGCTGGACAACGTCCGTCTCGAAGAAGTCATGCTCACCGACTTCGCCACGCTCTCGCCCGCCGACACGCTGGAGGATGCGCTGGAGAAAGCAGTTCATTCGCTGCAGGATGATTTCCCCGTGGTTCGGGGCAGCGACATGGTGGGAGTGATTTCGAAGCAGAGCATTCTCGAAGCGCTACGGGCGGAGGGGAACGGCTACGTTCAGGCAGTGATGAATAAGATTTTCGAGGTTTCCCTGCGCCAGGATTCGCTCGGCTCCGCTTTCCGCAAACTCACGGCGCGCAATTCCAGCATCATTCCAGTGGTCGAGGACCAACGACTGGTCGGGATCGTCACCCTCCAGAACCTGATGCACTCTATGGCTTTGCTGGCGGAAAGCCGCAAACTGCGGCGGGACGAAGCAGAATCCTAGCGCCGACCCCCAGGTACTGAGTCTTAAAAAAGCCGCACAGCTTTTGCCTGTTTCACAGCGGGAATCTCTCTGAGTCTGCTTAGCACTCGGTCCGGTACGTCTCCATCCACATGGACCACCGCAATCGCCTCGCGGGCCGGTTCCGATTCCTTTCCGGCGCTCGGCCGCCCCAGTGAGAAATTGGCGATGTTAATCGACTCTTCCCCCAAAATCGTCCCTACCTTCCCGATCACGCCTGGCACATCCCGGTTCCGCATGTAAATCAGGTTGCGCTCTAAGGGAGCCTCCACATCGATGCCATCTACGTGAAGCAATCGCGGCGCCGTCTCGTGCAGCACGGCACCCTTCACCAAGTGCTCCTCGGTCGAACTCTTGAGCAAAATCGAAAGCACGCTGCCCGCGCCTCCGGTCGAGACCTTCGTCTTCGGCGATTCCAGCACCCGCAGGCCTCGCGCGTCGGCAATGGCCGCCGCATTCACGAGATTCGCCTTCTCCTCAAGCGCCTGGTTGAGAATGCCCTTAATCGCCCCGTTGCGAATCAACTCCGTCTTCCACTCCGCAATGTGCCCGCCATATCGAATCGAAATCTCCTCCGTCGATCCCTCAGAAACTTGCGCCAGGAACGCTCCCATGCGCTCCGCCAGCACGATGTAGGGCTGCATGGCCGCATACTCCTCGGCGGAGACCGAAGGCACATTCACCGCGTTCTGAATCACCCCGTGTTTCAGATACTCCTTCACCTGCTGGGCGATCTGCACGCCGACGGCTTCCTGCGCCTCAAACGTCGATCCGCCCACATGCGGCGTAAGCAGGACATTGTCGAGCGCAGTGAGCGGAGA
>DATKFH010000062.1:0-3991 GCA_035511455.1 Candidatus Sulfotelmatobacter sp.
GGGTGGGTGAGTGCATTGGCGATTTGACGCTCAGTTTAGTTCGACTCTCCCCTTGATATTCGACCTGAACGGGGCTACCTTCAGTTCGAATGACGACTGGAGAGCGGGACAGCAACTCGAACTGCTGCAGGGCACTCTGGACCTGCTGATTTTGCAGACGCTCGCCTTTGGGCCCGCGCACGGGCATGCGATCGCCCGCGTCATCCAGCAGCGATCCGACGAGGTGCTGCAGGTGGGGCACGGGTCGCTCTACCCGGCGCTGCAGAGGCTGTTGCGGCGCGGACTCATCGTTGCCGATGACGGCCTTTCCGAGAACAATCGCAAGGCGCGGTTTTACCGGCTCACGGCGAAGGGCCGCAAGCGGCTCTCGGCGGAGACCTCGAAATGGGAGCGCTTCTCGAGTGCCATTGCGCGGTTGCTGTCTCCACTGCCGGACCAGAATTCATAGGCCCGGCAATACGTAAAGCGAGGATGGTGCGATGGAAGTCTGGTTGTGGTCCGAGCGGCTGTGGCAAGATGCGCGCTTCGCGCTGCGCACCTTCGGCAAGAATGCCGGTTTCACTGTGGTAGCGCTTCTCTCGCTGATGCTGGGCATCGGGGCAAGCATCGCGTTGTTCAGCGTGGTTTACGGCGTCCTGATTGCCCCGTACCCCTACGCCAGGCCGAATCAGATCTGGGCGCCGGCGGTGCTGGGCCCCAAAGACGCTGTGCATGGCTGGCACTGGTATTCGCAGCGGGAGATGGCGGAGGTCGAGAAGCTGCCGGCGTTTTGGCGAGGTGATGGCCACTAGCGTGAGGCCGGTCCTGCTGACGGGCGGTATCAATCCAGAGAACTTCTACGGCGTCTTCCTTACCGGCGGAGGTTTCAACTTCCTCGAAGTGAAGCCGCTCATCGGGCGGACCATCCAGCCCTACGATATCGGACCGAGTGGGGGACCGGCTCAGTGGTGGTGCTGAGTTACGGATTCTGGCAGCGCTTCTTCAGCGGCGATCTCCACGTGATCAACCGCAGCATCACGCTTGATGACGTGCCGCGGACCATCATCGGCGTGATGCCGCCGCGCTTCGGCTGGTGGACCAACGAGGCCTTCTGGCTGCCGCTGCGCATGGATCCGAAGGACCCCAGCGGCCTCGCGGTCATCGTGCGCCTCGCGCCCGGCGTGACGCAACACGCCGCCGAACAGCAACTGAATCAGCTCAACATCCAGTTCGCTGCGGAGCACCCGCAGGATTATCCGAAGGGCCAGCTGCGCACGATCTTGCTGAATTACATGGATATCACCGTGGCCAGCGGCGACATGACCGCGAGCCTGCATCTGCTGCTGGCCGCCGTCGGCCTCCTGCTGCTCATTGCCTGCGTGAACGTGGCCAACCTGCAACTAGCCCGGACCACAGGACGCGCCCGCGAGATTGCGATGCGGATTGCCATCGGCGCAGGCCGCGGCCGGTTGGTGCGGCAGCTGCTCACCGAAAGCGTGCTGCTGTCGGTCGTGGGCGGCGCGCTCGGCGTGTTGTTCGCGATCGGCGCTACGCAGCTGATCGTCGCGCTGATTCCACCGGACTATGTACCGAACGAAGCGCGTATCACCATCAACGGCTACGTGCTGCTGTTCTCGCTGGTCGTGTCCATGCTCACCGGCATTCTGTTCGGCCTCGCGCCGGCGCTGCGCTCGTCGCGGCCGGACCTGGTGGGCACGCTCAAAGACGGCGGCGGCGCGATCGGCAGCCTGCGGGGACACGCCGTCCGCAGCTGGTTGGTGGTGGCGGAGATTTCGCTCTCCGTGATCCTGCTGGCCGGAGCAAGCCTGGCGGTGCGCGGCTTTGTCCAGATGCTGCACGTCGATCCGGGCTTCCAGCCGGAGCGGGTCGTCCGCATCGACTTCACTCTCGCGCCCAAACGCTACCCTACCTGGCAGCAGCGCAACGCGCTCGCCCGCACACTGCTGGAAAGCGTCATGAATTTGCCTGGCGTCCAGGCCGCTAGCCTCGGCAACGCGGGCCTGCCCTATATGGGATGGCGGTCCTCCTTTTCCATCCCCGGCCAACCGCCCATGAACGGCCGTAAAGTGGCCATCGCCCTTATCAGCCGCCAGTATCCGGAGACCCTCGGCATTCCCCTCAAGCGCGGACGAGAGTTCACCGAGACGGAAATCGAAAGCGGCGTGCGCGTAGCGCTCATCAACGAAAGCGCTGCGCGTCTTTGGCCGACGGGCGAGGATCCAGTAGGCCGGACCATGCAGATCGACGATCTGGCGCAAGCGCCCGACAATCCGCAGGTGCTCGCGGCTCCGGGAGTCGCCGCCGGCGTCACCGTGGTGGGCGTCATCGGCGATACCAGGAATGCAGGCATCGCCGAGGCTCCGGCTCCGGCCGTATACCTGCCGTACACCTTGTACGCCCCGGCCGGACGGGAGCTGGCTGTGCGCACCGCGGGCCGTCCGCTGGCCATCGTCAGCGCCGTGCGCCTCAAAGCGCGCGATCTCGACAAAGACTTGGCTGTCGGCAAGCCGAGCACACTCGACGAATCGCTGGGCGAAGAGACGCAGCAGCCTCGCTTCAACATGGCGTTGTTCAGCAGCTTTGCCGCCCTCGGGCTGGCGCTGGCAGCCATCGGTATCTACAGCGTGATTTCGTATAACGTCTCGCAGCGCGTGCAGGAGATTGGCGTGCGCATGGCCCTGGGCGCGAAGCGCGGAGATATTCTGAAGCTAATCCTGCTCATGGTCGCCCGGGTCGTGTCTCTCGGGCTCGCGGTCGGACTGCTCGGAAGTATCCTGATCGAGCGTCTGGTGCGGTTCCAGATGTTCACGAAGACCTCGTTCGGTGTGATTCCGCTGGCAACGATCGTGGTCGTCCTCGCCGGGGTCTCTTTGCTGGCCGCATGGCTGCCGACGGCGCGGGCTGGGAATCTGGATCCGATTACGGCGCTGCGGCACGAGGCATGAATTTTCCGTTTCTGGTCATGTGACCGTCCTGTAAGCTCCCTTTCAACCGTTGACTTCAGGGCAAGGCACTCATTGACATCGTTCTAGATGGTTTAGTTAAGGAAGTAATAGTGCGAATCGGACCTGGGAGAATTACTTCCGCTAATGCCGACGATCCGGGAGTTGGCCCTACTGTGGTTTGCACTTCAGCGGCTTGCCAATCGCGAGCAGGAAGATGGCACTCTTGTCCTTTGCGTGCGGTGAAAAGAATTCAATTACATCATCGTCGAAGAAGGTCAGCCCGGTCGCACCCAGGTGCTGGGCATAAGCAGTCAGGTACATCCTGCCGCCGATGGCGCCCGCCTCCAGCTGGACGGCCCGGTAGCCGCGGTTCCCATATCGCTCCAAGATGCGTTTTAAGTCGGCGAGAAAGAAGACGTCCACGCAGGCGTCCGCCGGCAGCTCCTGCTCCAGGCCAAGATGATGGGCCTCGGCGCGGAATTCCCCCTCCTTCAAAAGCTCTAGGGTGTTGTGCTCGCGCCCGAAGAAGTATGCGCCCGGCTTGAGCCTGTGCACTGAATGCACGATCAGGTAAAGATCGTTAAGCTGCGCGCTGGGAGACTCAAGGAAGTCAGCCGGAAGACCTCGCGTGGCGTAGTCGAGAATGGTAGAAAGTTGTGCCAGTGTCATGGACGCCGCCTTATCGAACGTTCGAGTAGAGCCGCGACGCTGGATTACCTGCTCGATCGTATCCTTCGGTTGTTCTTCTTCCGGCAGCCGCGGGAGGGGAACCGCCTCGCCCGCCAGAGCGGAAGATGAAAGGACTGGTGGCTTGCCGCGCCACTGATTTACTTCCTTTACGGAGTCAAGCGAAGACGCGTCGTGCATCTCAAGCATGGTGGGATATTCGACCTCGTGCTGTGAAAGCGGAATTGTCTCCAGGCCTAGTGCCGGAACCTCTCTCGGTGCCGGCAGCGAACTCTCCGATGTGCGCCCGATCGGTACGAGGCACAAGGAAACCTCACGCCGTGTATTCAGATCGAGTAGCCGGTTCACCTCGGCATCCA
>DATKFH010000063.1:0-47749 GCA_035511455.1 Candidatus Sulfotelmatobacter sp.
GCATAAGTATTTTCTTATCAGCAGCGCTCTGCGCGCCAGGTGTTGTAGTGAAGACCTACCCCCTTGATTACCGCCACGGGCCGTGCACAATGGCGAGGTGTTTCTTCGCTGCACGCGTCGCGTAAAAGATGGCAAGGAGCATCGTTATTGGAGCATCGTGGAGAATCGTCGTGAGGCCTCGCAGCGTGTGGTGCAGAGGCAGGTGCTCTACCTGGGAGAGATCAACGACAGCCAGAAAGCGGCCTGGTGCCGGTGCATCGAAGTGTTCGACGAGCCGGGCGGCCGGTGGCATCCGGTGATGCTGTTTCCGGAGGATCGGGAAGCCCCGGAGTTGGCGCAGGAGGCCGTGCATGTCCGTTTGCACGAGCTCAAAGTGTTGCGACCCCGCCAGTGGGGCGGGTGTTGGTTGAGCGGTGTCTTATGGGAGCAATTGCGGCTGGATGATTTCTGGAGAGGGCGGCTGGGGGTGAGCCGCGAAGGAACCGACTGGCTCGACATACTGAAGACGCTGGTGAGTTATCGGCTGATCTCGCCGGGCAGCGAGTGGCGCTTGCATCGGGAGTGGTATTTGCGCAGCGGGATGGCCGATTTGCTGAGCCGGCAGGGCGAGCCATCGAGCTGCAGTCGCTATATCGGTGTCAGGACAAGCTACTGGCACACAAGAAGGATCTGTTCAGTCATCTCCAGAAGCGCTGGCAGGATCTGTTCCAAGCAGAATTTGAGGTGCTGCTGTATGACCTGACCAGCACCTATTTTGAATGCGATCCGCCGGCAAGTGGGAAGCGGCGCTTTGGCTACAGCCGGGACAAACGGCCCGATTGCGTGCAGGTCATTATTGCTCTGGTGGTGACGCCGGACGGCCTTCCCCTGGCCTACGAAGTGATGCAGGGCAACACCAGTGAGAAAACCACGCTGAAAGCGTTCCTGAAAAAGATTGAGGAGCAATACGGGCGGGCCCAGCGCATCTGGGTAATGGATCGAGGCATTCCGACCGAAGAACAGTTGCGCGAGATGCGCCAAGACGATCCGCCGGTGGCGTATCTGGTGGGGACGCCGCGGAGTCGACTGAGCAAATTCGAGAAACCGTTTCTCGAACTGCCTTGGGCGAAGGTGAAGGAGTCGGGAGAAGTGAAGCTGCTGGCTCGGGACGGAGAACTTTATATTTTGGCACGCAGCGAGGGGCGTTGGCAGAAGGAACGCGCCATGCGACGGCGACGGTTGAAAAGTCTCTGGAAAAGGCTGCAAGAATTGCAAGCGCAAGAGCTGGAGCGCGACCAACTGCTGCTGAAACTGGGAGCGGCCAAGGCCGAGGCCGGCCGCGCCTATGGCTGGGTGGAAGTGCAGCTGCCAAAGCCGGAACAGCCGGTCAACGCGGAAACCTTCACCTTTCGTTGGCGCAAAGACAAACTCCGCCAAGCCATGCGCCGGGAAGGCCGTTATCTGCTGCGCTCCAATCTGCCCGCAGAAGACCCGGCCCTGCTGTGGCAACACTACGTGCAGCTCACCGAGATCGAAGCGGTCTTTCGCGCCCTGAAAAGCGATTTGGCGATCCGGCCCATTTATCACCAGAAGGACTCGCGCATCGAAGCGCATATCTTCGTATCCTTCTTGGCCTATTGTTTGTACATCACCTTGGGGCAGCGTTTGCGCGCTCTCGCGCCGGGACTGACTCCGCGAGCGGTGCTAGAGAAAATGTCCGCCATCCAAATGGTGGATGTGTGGGTGCCCACCACCGACGGGCGGCTGCTGATTCTCCCGCGATACACCCAACCGGAGAAGGATCACCAGATGCTGCTCCACCAGTTGCACCTACAGTTGCCGTCCCAACCATCCCCCCAGGATCGTTTCGCAGGGGGCGGAAACCCTCACCTAAGGAGGGGAAACTGTAGTGAAGACCTTTTGAAGCCTCGGACGTAAAATCAACAGCTTAGCGAAGAATTGAGGTCCGGTTGTCAAAGTCGGGCTAAAGCCCAGGCAAGCAGAAGAAGGCCGCTCTTAAGACGCGTTTCATCTTCGTTGATCGCTCATGCTACAGCGGATTTTTTGCACGCGCCAAAGGGGTTCGATGACTGACGTAATCAGACGGGACGAGAAGGCCGGTCTCCGGGCCCGGCCTGTCTCTCGCGAGTTGCCGCTTGATCGTTACTGCGATCACCGCTGGGGCTTCCCGTGTTGCGTCTGGTCTCCTTTGCCTGCCTGCCATCGCCATCACCCCGGCAGGTCCGAGGGAGCTCGTTCGCTCGTCCCTCTCCATCGTCAGCGGCCTTCCCTGTAAAAAAGTCAGGTCGGCTCCTGCAATTACTGTTTCGCGACCTGCTCAGCGTTCACTCACGTTTTGGCCTGCACGCTCGCCGAGTCGCCATGCGACCCTCTACACCGAAAGCTCCGACAACTTCGTTGCCTCCGCTGCCGGTTCGGTTGCTACCGGGTGGAGCGAACCAGTTCCCGGGCGGGAGTTGCACCCGCTGGTGTCCAGCGCCTTTCACGGCGCACCATTACGCCAATCATCTCTCTGAAGCGCGGGCCTTTTCTGCCAAACTGATTGCGTCTTGCGCTGCAGCTTCCAAGGGATGGGGCTTCGTTTGGTAAGCATGTGCTGCAGATAAGGCCAATAGCAGTTGGGCAGCACGCCGCATTTGATATTCACGTAGCCTGTCCCCGATAGCACTATCTGATTTGCCGAGGAACTCGTGAACGTAATGCCACAAAAATTCACGAAGTTCATCGACTGCAGCTTTGAAAGCGATCAGTTCGTTGGACGCTTCACTTTCGAACAATGCGGAGGAGAGTTCAGCGGATTGGGTCGCCGCCCGTTTATTTAGCTCGTCACGTACGAGGTAGAGTTCTTCAGTGATCAGTCGAATCCGCTTGAGCGTTTTGTCCATAAGAGTCTCCCTTCGGACTCGCCAAGTCGCCTTATGCGACCCTCTACACTGGAGGCTCCGACGGCTTTGCTGCCTTCACCGCCGCTCCGATTGCTTCTACCGGGTGGAGCGATCCAGTTCCTGGGCGGGCCTTCCATCCCGCTGTGGACCAGCGCCTTTCACGGCGCACCGCAATCCATGATTGCGTCAACTATCGTGTCTCGAACACTTACCCTCATTTAAACGGCCAAGTATCGAGAGCTGATGGATCACGTCCAGCCGCCCTGGCAGCAACAACAGTCGTCGGATCACGACCAGACTTGTGTCGCGTATGGGCATCGCTTGCCGCCGTGCCCTGACGCGGCGTGTTCTCTTAGAAGCCGTATTGCGAATTGCTCTGCTCGAATAGCCGCCAGCCGCTCCTCCGCTGTCAGGTCACGCCGTGCCGCGAGCTTGCCAATGTTAGATAGGTGTTGCTCCAATTCATCCTTGACTGCGCATTCCATTACCCATGCTCCCCTAAAACACTACAGCGTGGTTGGCTCGACCTTGCAATGCCTGTCATGAACTGTCTTGAAGCCGCCCACGAACTCACACGCCTGTTACCGTCTGTGCCCTTGCTGATGTTCACTACCTTCGACACCCCGCGTCTCACACGGCAAGCCCTATGAGCGGGCATCCGAGCGGTAGTATCGAAAGATGGACCAATCGGAGTGTTGATCAGCGGCATTCAAGCCTTGCTTGCCGAGCCTGAGTCGTGAGCACGAGCCTGCAACTCTCTGTTTAAAACAGTCAGCCCAACAAGCGCCTTGCGGATAGCCTCGCGTTCTTCAGAAGTACCTCCATGGTTTGTCTGTAGTTCTTGAAGGCTGGCATCAATCGCAGCTTTCGCCACAGGAAGGCGCTTTAGCAGCTCCGTATCGTCGGTTTCGAGGACGGCAGCTTCGTACAGTTCTTGCCAAGGATAGTCGGCGTTCATGGTCATTCCTCTCTTTGGGCATCGAGGAACCGCTGACCCTGCCAAATAGGGCAGATGCACTTAACTGGCACGCATCTTCGCTGTCGAATTAAAGCCGCACGGGCATGTTGTGGAAAGGCAGCCGTGAGGGCTTCTTGCGACGTTTCGTCAGTTTTCGCACGAAACCGTCACCCAGGGGACGCGGCGGAAGGATGTGAAAAGTAACAACCTCATTATATTCGCTTCTCGGTCCCAGGATCAGTTCGAATGCGAGAGTTGAGCAAGTCGCTGAATGGCTCGAAAAAGAGGACAGGTGTCGTAAACATCCCCATTGCGCTTATCGACCCCGGCGAGGGGGGTGTGCGTAAAAACCTCACCTGGTAGCGTCAATCCCTGGCTCTCTTCTGCTCGACTGACGAACACGATTGCGAGGCACGGTCCAGCGTTCCCAAACGGCAGCGCCAACGCTTTCGAGGCGGACGTCGTCGCGGGTGTCGAACAAGCCGACGACGAGGGGCGGGAGGTCCAAACACACGAGGTGCTGGAGGATGATGTGCCTGAAGAATATCAGGATAAAGACTGACCACCGCAGGCCCGCAGCGGATTTATCGCCTGGCAGTTCGACGCTCAACATCGCTCATACCTGGGCATGGCCACCATTCTGTGACCGCATTCGCATTCAACTTGAAAAATCTCCCTTACACCCGCATGCAGGCTGGCACCGACATTGGCGCGAGCGAGTTGTTTGATCCCCGCCTGAGGAGCATTTCGGTAGGGGCGACTTGTATAGTGAGCCTATGAATCCGTGGCTCAGAATTCCCTGCCTGGCTGCTTTTCTACTTAGTCTGGCACCAGTGACTCCGGCCGAGACGCCCTCGGAGGCTGCCCGCAACTACACCGTGGCGCGTCGTGCGGAACTCCTGCAGCAGTTTAGCGAATTGCTTTCGATCCCGAATGTCGCCGCCGATCCGGCAAACCTGAAGCGCAATGCGGAAGTGCTGGTCGCAAAACTCCGGGAACGCGGTGCCGATTCCCGGCTGCTCTCTGTTCCCGGCGCGCCTTCTGTAGTCTTGGGACAGATCGATGTGCCGGGGGCGGAACATACGATTGTCTTCTATGCCCACTACGACGGTCAGCCGGTTACTCCGTCGGAATGGGATGGCAGCTCGCCCTTCACGCCGGTAGTGCGGGAAGTAAACGGCGTGCAGCGCATCTACGCCCGATCGGCCGGTGATGATAAGGCGGCCATTTTCGCACAGCTTACGGCCCTCGGTGCGCTAAAGGCGGGCGGGATCCCGTTGCGGGCGAATCTTCGCTTCGTCTGGGAAGGAGAGGAGGAAGCGGGATCACCGCATCTGGAGCAGATCCTTAATGCCAACCGCGACCTGGTCCACGGCGACGTGTGGCTGGTGTGTGACGGGCCGGTTGATCAGAGCGGGCAGCAGACTGTGGTCTTTGGGGCGCGAGGCGATGCCCATCTGGCGATCACGGTGTATGGGCCGCACCACGGGTTGCACAGCGGCCACTACGGAAACTGGGCGCCTAACCCGGCCATGATGCTGGCGCAGTTGCTCGCCGGGATGAAAGACGAAGACGGTCGCGTTCTGGTGCCGCATTTTTACGACGGAATTGAGCCGCTCTCGGCAGCTGAGAAAGAAGCGCTGGCCCATGCGCCGGTGAACGACCAGATGCTGATGAACGCCTTTTGGCTGGGGCACGTCGACGGCGGTGGTGCGCATTTACTTGAGCTCATCAACCAGCCTTCCCTGAATATCAACGGCTTCTCATCGGGCCAGACTGGAGCCAGAGCGACCAATGTTATCCCGCCCACTGCGACCGCCGATTTGGACCTGCGCCTGGTGGTTGGGATTCACTGGCGCGAGCAGCAACAACACGTCGTGGACTACATTCGCTCCCGCGGCTACTTCGTCGTGGACCGCGAGCCCACGCAGCAAATCCTGCTGGAGCATCCGCGGGTGGCGATGGTTGTCCCCGATGAGGCAAGCTACGACGCCGTTCGCACGCCCATGGATATGCCCCTTGCGCGTGAGGTCATTGAAGCAGTGCAGAGCGCGCGCCAGAATGTCGTGCTCCTGCCCACCATGGGAGGGAGCGTGCCGCTGGGAGCGATGGAGCGCGCCGCACAGACGCGCACCATCACGGTCCCCATCGCGAATTACGACAACAATCAGCACGCCGCCAATGAGAATCTGCGTCTCGAGAATCTGTGGGACGGAGTCGAAACGATGGCTGCGCTGCTCGCAATGAAGTAGCACGAAAGCACACCATAAGCCAACAGAGTTTCGATTTCGGATTCCACAATTTCAAAACTAACGCGCTCAAACACGACGATGACCGAGATGTCGCACGAAGTGGAACCGCGAAACCCGTTCGATCGACAAAAGAAATGCTGTCGAGACATCTCACCATCCAGCAGAAGTTTCGTACCCGAAGCTTCCTCCTAATCAGCACCACGTACCTTATTGTCGTGTTTTTTCTTGATCGCTCTTGCGCAATGAGAACACATACTCGTACAATAAAAGTGTACTGATTTAGTCCTATTTAAAGCGTAGTGCAGAACGTCTTGACTTGGCAATAGGTTACGGATGATTCGACTGGGAAAATTAACCGACTACGGGCTGGTTCTCATGAGCCATATCGCGCGCTCGCAAACGGATTTGCATACGGCCCGCGATCTTGCCATCGAATGCCGTCTGCCGTTGCCAACTGTGAGCAAGATCCTAAAGACGTTGCTTCAAAGGGGACTGTTGGCTTCGCATCGCGGCATGAAAGGCGGGTACACACTCGCCCAGGAGCCGAAGTTGATCAGCCTTGCAGCGATCATCACAGCGATCGAAGGACCGCTGGCACTGACAGAATGTAGCACCGATGTGGCGGGGCTTTGTGATCTCGAATCGTCGTGTCCGATCAGAGACAACCAGCGACTCATCAATCAGGTGATCCAGGGCGCGTTGGACAACGTGATGCTTTCCGACTTAATCCGGCCGATGCGGCTGACCGCCATCCGGAACAGTCGTGGAAATCTGGTGCCGACGATTAGCGTCGCATCCGGGAGAATGCAATGAGCACGAACGTAAACACAATTCGCAACCTGGCGGAGCGCGATTACAAGTGGGGTTTCGTCACCGAAATCGAGGACGAGCGAGTTCCCAAGGGGCTGAATGAAGAAATTATCCGTGTCATTTCAGCCAAGAAGAGCGAACCGGAATTCATGCTGGAGTGGAGGCTCAAGGCGTATCGGCACTGGGTTTCGCTCGAGAAAACCCAAGCGGAGCCCAGGTGGGCGAATGTAAAGTACAGCCCTATTGACTATCAGGACATCGTTTACTACTCGGCACCCAAGCAGAAACCGGCGTTGGGGAGCCTGGATGAGCTTGATCCGGAGATTTTGCGTACCTACGAAAAGCTTGGAATTCCGCTCGCCGAACAGAAAATGTTGGCCGGAGTTGCGGTGGATGCCGTCTTTGACAGTGTCTCAGTGGCCACCACTTTCAAGGAAAAGCTGGCGGAACTCGGGGTGATCTTCTGCTCCTTCTCCGAGGCGGTACAGAAGCATCCCGAACTGGTGCAAAAGTATCTTGGCTCCGTTGTCCCCTACACCGACAATTTCTTCGCCACGCTGAACGCGGCCGTTTTTACCGATGGTTCCTTTGTATATGTGCCGAAGGACGTTCGGTGTCCGCTGGAGTTGTCGACATATTTCCGGATTAACGCGGCCGAAACCGGCCAATTCGAGCGCACGCTCATCATTGCCGATGAGGGCGCTTCCGTCAGCTATCTGGAGGGTTGCACAGCGCCCATTCGTGATGCGAATCAGCTGCACGCGGCTGTAGTTGAACTGGTCGCCCTGGACAACGCGCAGATCAAGTATTCGACCGTACAGAACTGGTACCCCGGCGACAAACAAGGGCGGGGGGGTATCTACAACTTTGTTACCAAACGCGGCAAGTGTGCGGGCATGAACTCAAAGATTTCCTGGACGCAGGTAGAAACGGGTTCCGCAATCACCTGGAAATATCCGAGCTGCATTCTTCAGGGCGACAACTCGGTCGGCGAGTTTTACTCCGTTGCGTTGACCAACAATTACCAGCAAGCCGACACCGGCACGAAGATGATCCATATTGGAAAGAACACGAGCAGCACGATTGTGTCGAAGGGAATCTCCGCCGGACATGGTCAGAACACCTATCGTGGCATGGTGAAGATTCTGAAAGGCGCTCGGGGAGCGCGCAACTATACACAGTGCGACTCGTTGCTGATCGGTGACAAGTGCGGTGCGCACACCTTTCCCTACATCGAAGTTAAGAACTCCACGGCGCGGATGGAGCATGAGGCGTCGACCTCAAAGATCGGCGAGGACCAGCTCTTTTACCTGCAGCAGCGGGGATTGAAAACAGAAGACGCGGTTTCGATGATCGTGAATGGATTTTGCAAACAGGTATTTCGAGAGTTGCCCATGGAGTTTGCCGTGGAAGCGCAAAAGCTGCTTGGCGTGAGCCTGGAAGGTAGCGTGGGCTGATGGAAGTCCCGGAGCAGAACAAGAGAAGGAAAGAGGATCAAGTGAACCTACTTGAAATCAAGAATCTACACGTCACCGTCGCTGGCTGTGAGATTCTCAAAGGCATTGATCTCGAGGTGAATGCCGGCGAGGTGCATTCGATTATGGGTCCGAATGGCTCGGGCAAAAGTACGCTCGCCCAAGTGCTGGCTCGGCGCGAGACCTTTCAGGTAACCGCCGGAGAGATTGTCTTCGGCGGCAAGGATCTTCTGGCGATGAAGGCGGAAGAGGCGGCCTGTGAAGGTGTCTTCATGGCCTTTCAATATCCGGTGGAGATTCCCGGCATAGGCAATACCTACTTTCTCCGTTCAGCACTGAACGCGATTCGGAAGTACCGCGGCCAGGAAGAAATGGATGCAATGGATTTCCTGCCGATGTTCCGCGAGAGATTGAAGCTGCTGGAGATGGACGAGAAACTGATGAACCGCTCGGTAAATGAGGGGTTCTCCGGCGGGGAAAAGAAGCGCAACGAGATTCTGCAGATGGCGGTCCTCGAGCCGAAGCTGGCGATTCTGGATGAGACTGATTCGGGCCTCGATATTGATGCCCTGAGAATCGTGGCAAAGGGAGTCAACGCCATGCGCAGCTCCGACCGCGCCATGCTGGTGGTTACGCATTACCAGCGACTCTTGAACCACATCGTTCCGGACTTTGTGCATGTGCTCGTCGATGGCCGCATTGTGCGATCGGGAGGTCCCGAACTGGCGCTGGAACTGGAGGAAAAAGGCTATGGTTGGATCGAGGGAGAGGCGCGGGCAACGGCCTCTGTCCCCGCGTAGAGGATCAGAGCAGTGACGACCGCAATTCAGCAAATTGAGATGTACCTGGAACAGTTTACGGAGTTTCAGAGGCTGTCCGAGGGCCGCGCTCCGCGCTGGCTCAGAAAACTGCGTGAGGATGCCTTCGCTCTTTTCTGTGAGAGGGGCTTTCCCACGACCCACGATGAAGACTGGCGTTTCACTAATGTAGCAGCGATTGCGCGTACGCCATTCGCTTTACCGCTCAAAAACGCAACGCCTCTTGTGGGCTCGGTGTTGCAACCCTGGCTGATCAAAGACGCCGCCATCGATTTGGTGTTTGTCGATGGACAGTTTGTGCGCGAGTTGTCCGTATTGCCCTCGCTGCCAGGCGTCTCTGTTTCCAGTCTCAGGCAAGAATTCGCGAAGCCACCGGAAGCGCTTCAACTTCATCTTGGGCGCTATCTCGACACCCGGCGGGACCCTTTTTGCGCTCTGAATACCGCCTTCGCCGAAGATGGCGCGTACGTGAACTTCAGTCGCGGCGTCGTGTTGGAGGCGCCCATTCGTTTGCTGTTTGTTTCGACGGCGAGCGATGTTCCGATCATGATTCATCCGAGGAACCTGCTGGTGTTCGAGAATGAGAGCCAGGCCACGGTTATTGAGGAATACGTGTCTCTGGGTAGCGGCCCAATGCTATGTAATAACGCGACGGAATTGATTGCGGGCGAAAACGCGACCGTTTCCCACTACATGATCGAGCGCGAGCAGCGAGAGGCTTTCAACATTTCTACGCTGCGCATCCAGCAGAAAAGGAACTCGAACACTGCCTCCCATTCGCTCCTGTTGGGAGGCGGTTTGGTCCGCAACAACGTCCATCCTGTGCTGGCTGGCGAGGGCGGAGAGTGTCTGATCAACGGTTTGTTTGTCGGCGATGGTCAGCAGCATCTGGATAACTACATGCACGTCGAGCACGCAAGTCCGCATTGCAGCAGCCGGCAGTTTTACAACGGCATTCTCGACGGGCATGCTCACGGCGTCTTTCACGGGCGCATCGTGGTCCACAAGAACGCGCAGAAAACGGATGCCAAGCAGACGAACCGCAACCTGTTGCTCTCAGACGATGCCCAAATCGACACCAAGCCGCAGCTCGAAATCTATGCTGACGACGTGAAGTGCACGCACGGGGCGACGATCGGACAGATCGAAGAAAACGCACTGTTCTACCTCCGGTCGCGAGGCATCGACGAGAGGTCCGCCCGAAAGATTTTGCTGCTGGCGTTTGCCAGCGAGTGCCTGGGACGTATGAAGCCGGGACTGGCGCGTACCCACGCCGAGCGCCTGATCGACGCCCATCTGTTAAACGTAGCCGCAGTTTCACCAGGGCACGACAGTGCGGATCTCGCTCAATCGGAAAGAGAGAGAAATTGGGAGGAAGTTGGATGACTATCGCTGCTGGATTGCCTCGGAACGCAAGCGGGACAGTGCTTCGCGAGCTCCCACATTTTGATGTAGAACGAGTGCGCGCCGATTTTCCGATACTTCGGCAACAAGTAAGAGGCTGTCCATTGGTCTATCTGGACAACGCTGCTACCTCTCAGAAGCCGAAGGCGGTGATTGATGCCATCGTTCGTTATTACGAACATGACAACTCCAATATTCATCGTGGTGTGCACTACCTTTCGGAACGGGCGACCGAGGAATATGAGGCGGCACGCAAGGTTTTGCAGTCGTTCCTGGGGGCCGCTCGCCCAGCTGAAATCATCTTTGTTCGTGGTGCGACCGAGGCCATCAACTTGGTGGCCCAAACGTATGGCCGTACGCATGTCGCTGCCGGCGACGAAGTGCTCATCACCGCCATGGAGCACCATTCGAATATCGTACCCTGGCAGCTTCTTTGTGAAGAAAAGGGCGCGAAGCTGCGAGTTGCACCCATCAACGACGATGGAGACCTGGTTCTCGAGGAATTCGAACCTTTGCTGGGTCCACGGACCAAGATTGTTGCCGTTGGTCACATCTCGAATGCGCTGGGCACGGTCAATCCCGTGGCTACGATCACGCGGATGGCGCATGCCAAAAAGATTCCTGTGCTCGTCGATGGTGCCCAGGCTGTGCCTCGAGTTGCCGTGAACGTCCAGGAACTGGACTGCGATTTCTACGCTTTCTCGGGCCACAAGGCCTACGGTCCCACGGGCATTGGCGTTTTATATGGCAAGGCTGCCCTGCTGGAGCAAATGCCCCCCTATCAGGGCGGCGGGGACATGATCAGCTCCGTGACGTTCGAAAAGACGATTTATAACAAAGTTCCCCACAAATTCGAGGCAGGGACGCCTAACATCTCGGGAGCCGTTGGCCTGCGCGCCGCGATTGAGTATTTGGATCACGTGGGAATGGACAACATCGCCGCGCATGAACATGAACTGCTCGAGTACGCCACGGATGCGATCTCGGAGATTCCCGGCGTTCGTCTTGTCGGTACAGCGAAGCAGAAAGCTGGTGTGATCTCTTTTGTCATGGATGGGGTTCACCCGCATGACATCGGTACAATCCTCGATCAGGAGGGCATTGCAATCCGCACCGGACACCACTGCGCCCAGCCGGTGATGGAACGCTTTGGCGTGGACGCGACGGCCCGTGCCTCGTTTGGCTTGTACAACACAAAACAGGAAATCGAGGCCCTCGTGCGGGGCATCCAAAAAGTGCATGAGGTGTTTGGCTAATGCCTGACTTACGCGATTTGTATCAGGAAATCATTCTGGAGCACAGCAAGGCTCCCAGGAACTACCGCGAACTGAAGAATGCCGATCTCAAAGCCGAGGGATACAACCCGCTCTGCGGTGACCGGTTCACTGTGTATTTGCAGATGCAGGGGAACTCGATTCACGACATTGGCTTTCTGGGATCCGGTTGTGCGATCTCAAAGGCATCAGCATCGATGATGACGCAAAGTCTGAAAGGAAAAACCAGGGACCAGGCGAAACGGCTTTTCGAGCTTTTCCACGAGACGGTGACTGGCAGAGCAACCGAAAACGGAAACCGCGCGGAACTCGGCAAGCTGGCTGTCTTTAGCGGCGTATCCGGGTTCCCAGCACGAGTGAAATGCGCGACCCTGGCATGGCACACGTTCCAGGCTGCCCTGGACGGCAAGCAAGAAGCTTCGACGGAGTAGCATCGGGATGGCTTTTATGAGTAACGGCGAGCTGATCGAACTGAAGCGCGAGTGCGAGGCCATCGAGATCCCGAGCGGCATACGCCGCTTACTTCCCGGCGGTACCATCGTGAGGGTTACGCAATTTCTTGGCAGTGGTTACACTGTGGTCTCCGACATCGGGTACATGTGCCGCATCGACTCAAAAGACGCGGATGCGCTCGGCCTTTCTCCCCCGGTTGGTGGGAAGGAAGCAGGAACTCCACAAGCCACATTCAGCGAGGCCATGGTTTGGGATCAGCTGAGGACGGTGTTCGATCCGGAAATTCCGGTCAATATTGTGGATCTGGGTTTGATCTATTCCTGCGACATCACCACGCTCGAAAATAGTGGCAAGAAGATCGATGTCAAGATGTCCATGACGGCTCCTGGTTGTGGGATGGGGAATGTGCTCAAAGCTGATGTCGAAAGCAAGCTGTCGCGGCTTCCGCAAGTAAACGAAGTGAATGTCCATGTGGTGTTTGACCCTCCCTGGCACCCTGGGCTGATGTCCGAAGCAGCAAAGCTGCAGTTGGGTTTTGACTTGGACCTCGGCAATCTACCCTCGGTCCGGACTTCGA
Source organism: Candidatus Sulfotelmatobacter sp. (assembly GCA_035511455.1). Classification (GTDB taxonomy): domain Bacteria; phylum Acidobacteriota; class Terriglobia; order Terriglobales; family Acidobacteriaceae; genus Sulfotelmatobacter. The sequence goes on from DATKFH010000063.1 coordinate 12,907, forward strand.
GATGAGGGCTGCAGCCCGGCGGCTGAGAGTTGGAGGGAAAACGCGGGAGAGTATTGGAGCTGATGTTTTTTGACCACCGGGCAGACCATCGCATCACACCATTCCACCTCCGGTCATGAAACAGGTCTGCTTTTTGTGTATTCCTAGCTTTGTCAACCCTTTTACTTTAGAGCGACAACCGCGATGTGTACTGGTTCCAGCTTTGCCGGATCGACGATCTTATCGTCCTCGAGGTTGTAGATTCCAGTGTTGCTGATGAAATAGAAATTGTCGCCGAAGACTGCGCCAGTTGTCGGATCGCTCACCAGCTCGGTGCGATATTCGAGAGTCTGGCTCCCGGTGACCTTACGGCCATCCACCGCAAGCTGCCATCGCATGACGCGATACGCTCCCGTGCCGTACTGCACGCCCAAAAACTCGCCCTTGTTCCAGTACAGTCCGTCAATTCCGGACAGTGTGTTGTGCGCACCCGGATCTACATCCTCGGATTCGTTGGTCAGCAAATCAGAGCGAATAATGCCCAGCATGTCGGCGACGAACAGCAAATTGCCATCGCCGGACAGTGTGATGCCGTTCGGATAAAAAACAGGTCGGTAGAATTTCATGTCCTTGAAGGTGTGCGACGTGCGATCGAAGCGGTACACGTGATGCCCTTCTGTATCGGTCGTGAAAATCTCTCGACTGCCGCGGAGTACCAAATCGTTCAAATCGTAAGGCATCGTACCGGGCGAAGCATATCTCTCGAGAAGTTTGCCTTGCGCGGCGAAATGCAGCAGCTCCGGACGGCGCTTTTCACCGGCATCGGTTGAAGCCCACACGCTGTGGTCCACCGGATCCACATGAACTCCTCCAACGGGCATCAAGTCAAACGCATCCTGGCTCACAAAATCGGACACGTTGCCGTTCAGCGCAAACTTCACGATCTTCCGCAGGTGCATACTGCCCATGTAATAAAGCCTGTTCTCGGCATCCACGGCGAGGCCCTCGGGGAAAAGGTCCCTCGCGGGCACCGTGAACGCCACATTCGCTTTGTGTACGGCAGGAAAGCGGCGCCGCACTCCTTCGAGCATCTCTCGGAATTCCGGGTTTGACCCGAGCACTCGCAGCGATGGGGATTCGTCAGGTTCAGGATCGAAACCGGCGTCGAGCGCCACGCACTCTTTCAACAGTGCCAACGCCTTTTGCAATTCGCCAAGGTGTGCGTATCGCCGTGCCAGCAGAAAAAGAGCTGCTCCCCGATCGGGAATCTTAGGCAGGACGTTTTCAACCCTGCGAATTTCAGCTCGTACTTTTTCCGCGTCGGCAGGCGGGACGAAAGCTGTCGGGGGCTTTTGCTGTGAGGCTGTCGGCACGGATCTTCGCGCAACGAAAAAACCGATACCGCAAACGATGATGCAACAGCCAACCGCGTTCAACGCGCGCATTTCGTCACCCACCGCGTAAAGACGACTTAGCGACGACGACGTTAGCAAACGGGTCCGCAAGCGATTTGGTACCAAACCGATGGGTAGACTCTTCCACCGTCTATTTCCCCCAAACTTTTGGCCGGGGTATCGCTGTCCCGCGCAACCACACTCGCCGGTGCGGACCATGCCACCGGCCAAGCTCGGCTCCGGTACGGCGTATGGCGTCGCACGTCAGCCGCGTGCTGAACATTAAGAGTCTGTTCACGATGTTATTGGCGGGAAGAGCGGGAGCCGAGAGTCCGCAGCACCCTGTCTTCACGTGCGTCCCGACGGGCAGATCAGGAGCAACGCTAGGGACCAATAGGTATGAAGCTCACCATGCGGACCACCATGTGGTTGTAGGCCGGAAAACGAAACGCGCACGCGTTGAACCTCACTATTCACTCAGGCCACGAACGCTCCCGATGGCAAGTTGCCTTCGAGAGTGGGGCCCAATCCACACGGAGGTGATCAGGTGTTCCGAGATATGAATCTTGCCAGAATCTTTCTATTAAATCGCCACCTTGTAGCAGTCGCAGCCATTCTGACGCTACTCGTCCCGGCCTACAGCCAACAAAGAGGTGGCCCCTACCTGGTATGACCCATGGAACGTTGCGAGAAACACACTCGTTTACCGCCCCCAACAGACGCGAATCGCCCATCGCGAGAACCGAACAAGAATCAGTTCCGGAGCTGAGGCCCGCAAGAACAAGACCGAGCAAAATGAGCGCGCAGCTCGAGAACGCAAGCGCCCCCGGCAGCTTGCCGCAGCAAAATGAGTGGTCGCTACAAAACGAACAACATGTCCAACAACAATGACGTCGCCTTGTAAACCAGCTGTTGCTACCCGTTGGGGCGCTGCGTCGCACGGTTCGGGCATCGAACATTTTGGAATGCCGGAGGCGCGACCCAGACCTGGAATTGCAGTTAATCAACAACCGTGCGCACAGCATCACCGCGACGCCCCGTTAATATCCAGCCGAACGTCAGGATTAGGATAGCGGCAATAAATCACTCGCAGACGATGCATCTGTCACTCGAATGACTTGTGGGAACCGAACACTCGGGCGGGCCGCGAATTCAAGGAAGGACGAGCTGTTCCCCTGGATGGCTACTGTTCGGAGCGGGTGGCGTGCAGAAACTCGCGGGGTAGCCGCCCACCAACCGGTGCAGTCGTTCCAGTCGTACCGGCTCGGGCTCCACAGCACTTGCCGGGCGCATTCATTGAGTTACAGACGCCCGCATTTGGCGATCAACGTCCACCTTTCGATTTGGTTTCGTCGCTCGGGAGGAATCTCAGCGATTGTCAAGGGTTTCCCCACAAGCCGACTTCTGATCCGGCAGAATTTCCGGTTGCCTGTCACTCCGGACTCACCCCACCCCTCGGCCAGATACAACGTCCCAAGAACCCGCACGGCGCTGTAAACGTAGGTCTTGCTGCGCTCTGCGTAAGCTAGCCTCAGGGCGCCTGTTCGAAACGTCATAGCCGGTCCGCGTCCTTGGCTAGCGACGCCGACAGCACATCGCAACCTCTCGCCCGAGTCGCGTGTCGCGCGCGCGATATACCTCGCCCATACCGCCCGCGCCGAGAGGAACGAGAATCTCAGAAGGGCCGAATTTCGTACCCGAGGTAAGAGCCATACGTGCGCGCAATTGTTCGTTACATCAACTCCTCTATGAAAGCGCGTGTCACATCTTTGGGAATCCGGACGTCAGCGTGTATTAGGGGGCCGTCATCCAGCACTGGCTCTGCTCCATGCAAGGTGGGCACATCGGTGCGTTCGAAGAACTTCCCGATTGGAATCTCGTCCCCCCAAAGTAGAGACTTGCGCATCGCGGCCATCCAATCGGTGGCATCGTACCCCGTCTCATCCTCGAGCTTTCTCACGCGCGGACGGAACCATTGGTAGGTGTTGTCGTGGTTGTAGGTGACGCACGGGCTGAAGATATCCAGGAACGAGAAACCCTTGTGCTGGATCCCTTGCTTGACCAGTTCGATTAGGTGTTTTTGTTCCGCGCTGAACCCCCGGGCCACGAATGTGGCCCCGGCGGCTAGGGCCAACGAAATTGGATTAACTGGAGCTTCAATGCTTCCAAACGGCATGCTTTTCGTTTTCATACCGAGGCGGCTGGTGGGCGAAGTCTGGCCCGTGGTGAGGCCATAAATCTGGTTGTCCATCACGATGTACAGCAGGTCAACGTTGCGGCGCATGCTGTGCACGAAATGATTTCCCCCGATCCCAAAGCCGTCACCGTCGCCGCCAGTCACCAATACGGTCAATTCGTGGTTCGCCAGCTTCACTCCGGTGGCTACGGCCAGAGCCCGGCCGTGCAAGGTGTGCATGCCATAGGTATTGATGAAGCCGGGAAAGTTTGACGAACAGCCGATGCCGCTAATGGTCACCACGTTGTAGTTCGATATCTGCAACTCGACCAGGGCCTTCTGGACCGCGGCCAGCACACCAAAGTCGCCGCATCCTGGGCACCAGTCGGGCTCGACTTTGCCTTTCAAATCGGACATCGCTACGTGGTTGGTCGTCGCTAGAGCTGTCGCCATTTTCTGTTCTCCTCAAACCAGGATTTCATGCGTGGGCACGGATAGCTTGGATTTGCCGCCCAGTTGTTCTTTTACTGCCTCGACAATGTGGTGGGGCATGAATGGTTCCCCGTCATACTTTCGGATGTGCCCATCGGGCACGAAGCTGGTCTCGCTGCGCAGGTACCGGGCGAACTGGCCGCTGTAGTTGTTCTCCACGATGATCGTGTGCCGGGCGTGTCTGAGGATGTCAAGAATTGCATCGCCGTGGAGCGGTACGAGCCAACGGATTTGGAGTTGATTTGCGGAAACGCCTTGCTCAGTAAGAATCTCACAAGCTTCTTCGATCACACCTTTCGTCGAGCCCCAGCCGATCAGCGTCACATCAGCGTCACTGGGACCCGACAGCACAGGCGGAGGCACCGCAGCTTCAATACCGGCAGCTTTCCGCATACGCTTTTCCATCATGGCGCGGCGCTTGGTTGGGTTCGTGAATTCGTCACTGATCAAGACGCCATCTTCATCGTGTTCATCGCTGGCTGCAGTGTGGGTATAACCGGGAACGCCCGGAATGGCACGCGGCGAAACACCGCTTTCGGTGATCTTGTAACGTTTGTAACCGCCGTTAGCATTCCCCCCGGATGCCGAGGAGGCATCCGTGATCAGCTCCCCGCGGTCGATGAGCGCGCCGAAGTCCAGATCCTTCGGATCAACGCTGAGCCTGCCTTCCGACAGCAGGAGATCGCAGAGAACGATGCCGGGGCACTGAAAGCGATCTGCAATATTGAAAAGCTCAGGGATGATTTTGAAGCAGTCTCCAATATCGAGAGGCGCAGCAATGGCGCGAGGATAATCGCCGAATCCAGCCCCCAGCATCTGCCAGAGATCGCCTTGCTCGGTCTTGGTGGGAACCCCTGTAGACGGTCCAGCCCGCTGGCAATCGATGACTACCACGGGAGTTTCCATCATGGCAGAAAGGCCGAGACCCTCACTCATCAGTGCGAAGCCGCCACCGGAGGTGGCGCACATGGACCGAACGCCGGCATGAGCTGCACCAATTGCCATATTCACAACACCTATCTCGTCCTCGACTTGTCGGACCATGATGCCGGCTTTGCGAGCGTGAGCTGCCATCCAGTGGAGAACACCGGTCGAGGGGCTCATAGGATAGGCGCAATAGAATTTCACTCCTGCGGCTGCGCCCCCCATCGCCATCGCGATGTTGCCGCTCATCACGGCATAACGGTTTGCAGTCATCGGAAGGGGCCAGGCAAAGGGTTTGAAATTCGAGGTTGCGTAATCGTAACCGGCCCGCGCGATGGCGATATTCTCCGTCACTACGACCTCGCCCTTTTTCTTGAACTGCTCGTTCAGGACCTGCTCCAATGCCTGAAAGCCGATGCCCATCATGCTCAGACCGGCACCCACCGCCAGCGTGTTCTGGGCGACCTTATTCCGAGTGACGTCCGCCAGTTTGGAAACGGGGAGCGGGCAGACCTGCACGCCCGGCGCAGCGATACCCGGACTGATTGTGTCAGAGTTAAACAGGCAAGCAGCGCCGTCGATAAGCAGCCCAAGGTGGCGATCCATGGCGTCCTGGTTCAGAGGAATCAGCAAGTCTAAGCGGTCGCCCATGTTGGTGACTTTCTCGGGGCCAGTGCGAATAGTGAGAAAAGTGTGTCCGCCGCGGATGATCGACTGATAGGCGTTGTAGGCATTCAGGTGCAAACCCCGGCGACTGAAAATCTTGGCAAAAATATCGCCCGGCGTGGCAACGCCCTGACCCGCAGCGCCTCCGATGCCGACGGCAAATGTCTTCCCCATGGCAATCTCCTAACCGGGATAAGCTCCCGTAATGTAGCCTCCCACTTCGTGAACGGTTTGCGTCGGGCCTGTGATAATCCATTTCACCAAATCGCCAATTGACACCAGTCCGACTACGGCATCCTCCTGCACGACCGGCAAGTGGCGAAAGCGATGCTTGGTCATGACGGCCATGCACTCCTCCACATTGTGCCGTGGGCTCACAAAGACAAAAGGGCAGGTTGTGATCTCGCGAATCAGGTCTTCCACTGACCAACGACTGAGGATGGCTTTGCGTGCGTAATCACGCTTCGACACGACACCGACCCGTCTGTGGCAATGTCCGCGGAGCCCCCAAATGAGGAGAAATAAAGGGATAGAAAGAACTTTGAGGGTTCGACGCGGCCGGACTGTGGCTTCCAGGCTGAGTAGCACGGCCCCTCCCCATTGCTCACGGGATATCCGATGCGGAGGGCGAGGTGCCTCTCGATGTGCGCCACGGCCCCGAGAAAGGCTCCCGGGCTGACTGATACTTCCTAACGATAAGGCCGTTTGCTCAGATGACTTCTACGAAGATACAGAATCGTACACCCACAGGCCCATCTCACGCCAGACACAACCAAATCTGGAAATCGACTTCTATCTGCACCGCCTTTGGCCCAGGTCTTTCACGGCGAGGCACCGGTGTCGGGCCGGTGCCGGCAATCCCGCATTATCGCGCAACTCGGCTTCCTGGAGGGCGAATCATTCGATCGGTCTAGCTTGCTGTTTGACGAGCGCAGAACAACGCGGGCCAGAGCAGCGCTCCTTGCCCAATTTAGATCCGGTGTGATCGAGACTGAGGAACTCCCGGATGGTATGCTTTCCGCCTCCCCGGCGATTGCAGGTGGGTTGCGATCATAGCGGAAATGATTATGACGAATCAAACTATCTGGCGATCACGACGGTGGTGCAGGAACTGCTCAGTTTGGGCAAATCGCGACTTGCGGCCATGCGGATCTCGAGTCGTGGGCGCTCGCCCCGAATGATCGGACAATAACAATCAGGCTGTAGGAGTGCGCCTTGCAAGCGTCGCCGTCCGGCACATCCGCCGTGACACGACTCGCAGAACTCGCACTGATTGCAGGTTTGAGGAAGGGTCCGTGCCAGCTCGAAAGGGATTGAGCTCAGAATGCTGGCGCCTGCGGAGATCAAATCTGAAAGTGGCTCCCCCGATCCGGGCCAATAAACGCAGGGTTGAGTCGTGGCTCTTGGCGTCACTCGCACAGTACTCACGCCACAACCGGCTCGGAGCGGTGGGAGTCCCGTCATCGCGCGAACGAGCGGCTCGCCAATAGCGATTACATCGGTCTCCTCAAAAAGGCGCCGGAACCCTTCCCAGTACTCTTCGTAGCTGAGGGCATAAACGTCCGATCGCACGGCTTGGTACACATTCACTCGCAAAGGAGCGTCAAACTGTTTGGCTATTCGCGCTACCTCCGCTAGACGCAGGTAGTTCGACTTCATCATGACCGCGATGATGGTTACAGGGATATCCAGCTGCAGACACCGTTCTGCCTGCTCGTGGATGAGTGCCCAATTGCCATGCCCGCGCTGTGCATCCTGTTCCGCTTGCGTGGCGTAATCGAGAGAGAACTCGACGTCATGGAAGGCACCCAGGTCCTTGTCTTCCAGAAGAGCAACACTATGGCCATTGGAAGTGATGGTGAGTTTGACCGGCTTCGTTTGCAGGTAGGCCAGTATGGCCTTGAAGTCGGGATGCATGCCGGTCTCACCGGTGCCGAGATTCACCGAGCGCACGGGCAGCCGCTCCATGACTGCCTTCACTTGATCCAGAGAGAGATAATCCGCGCGCGTCGGATCGCGGTAGCAGAAGGCGCAGGCGAGATTACAGTCGTTGGTAAGGCCGAGCCCGAGCGCAATACCGGCATCAGGTGTTATGCGAGATCCGGATGATGAAGACTCCGCTGTTACGTTGTTCATGTAACGTCCTTCATCACCGGATCTACGCGATGTGCAAGGAAGTGTGTGTAGCGCGCGACTGCGGCAAACTCTGGCCGCCGGCCCAGCTTACGCTCCAAGTCAAAAATCCGCTCGTATTCTGCGGTGCCGGGAACCCGTCGCGGCAAGTAATCCGACACGACCCGTACACCACGCTCCGCGGTTACCGCGAATGACGTTGCTGCCAGCATGGCGTGCAGGTTCTCTGCCGCAAATAGCCGGACTCTGCCTCCGTACAGTGACTCATGAGCCCATTCAGCGGTGAGATAATGTTCGGCCGCAGCCAGATCGCCGCCTTGTATAGCGGCCTTTAACACCTCACCTGCCTGATTACGCACTAAAAGCGAGAGTATGCCAAACGGATCTCGCAACGTGCGAGCTGCACCACGCAACACAGCAGCCGGGTCGTCGACATATTCCAGGATGTTATGGCAAAGAATTAGATCGAACGATCCGGCGTCGAACAAGGTTGCCAATTGCACAGCGTCGCCGTGTTTCAGTGTAATCCTCTCCGTAACTCCTGCTTCCCGCGTGATGCGCTTGGCGAACTCCAGCATCGGTAGCGACGCATCCAGCAACGTGACGTGCAGACCAAGTCGCGCCAGGCGCACCGCGATGGCGCCGGTACCGCAACCAAGATCCAGAGCGAGCAAAGACCGTGTGGCGTGCGGGAGAAAGTCCTGCAAGTTGGCAAAGGCGAGATCAAGGCGCAGTCGCCCCTCGGGCGTCTCGAGGTAGGCGGCATACTTATCTGCGCCGGTCCGAAAGCGCTCGAAGTCGTCATTGGCGGTCTTTTCCTTCATGCGCCACTCAGGCGAAGTCGCTGCGATCGAATCGCAGGTGAGTACCCGAGCGTATATCGCAAGGACCAGGAACGACAAGGCCGCTTCTCATTACGGAACCGGCGTAAATCAAAGGGTACGCCTTTCAGAGTACTAGTCTGACATGGCGACCGAGACAAATTCTGAGTAATCCCGGAACGTTCGGAGACTCGAGAAGCGGCTTTTCCCGGAACGCGGAAGCAGGCGGCTCACACGGTGCATGACCTTCACGATTGACCCCATAAATTTTGCGTAAGTTGTCGCCTACCCCAGAAATTGCTCTCGTGAATAAATCGAATGTGTTGTCGGTACGAGTCGCGATCACGACGTACGGACACAAATCTGAAGGGTTCCGATGCTTGAAAGAGGCGTACGCTCGGCAGCCACAATCGGGCTGAGCGTTTGTGTCCGAAATGGGACCTCCCGGGTGAAGCCCACTATACCTGCGGCTCGTCGGTCCGGACTCGATCATGCTTCAGAGATGCCGGTTTTGTGAAATCCGGCTTCGGCGGCGAGCAAATCGACTCAAACCAGCGGCTTATGTAGACCTGCGCGTGGGCTTCGCCGCAGAAGTGCCGAGCGCCAGCCGCGCTCGCGGCATTTACATTCCACTTGAACACCGTGAGCTCCGCATCGCTACATTGAATGACAATCCAGTGATTGGGGTTGTTGGTGATTCGTCCACAGATTTCACATCGGAATTCCTGAAGAGTCGTCATGCAATCGCCCTTTTTTCGTACGGTTCCACAAGGCTCAGAATCATGGAAAGGACCGCCTCATTATTGATCGAACTATTTATCGTACCTCCGTCCTTTTCAACCCCCGTGTTCCGACATCGCACAAGTTAAAAAGCTGGTATGCGTCCCTTCGCTAACGCTTTGCACATTTGCGATCAAGCCGCAGGGATGGAGGCGTATCTAACGGCCAATCGTATTGGCAGTACCTTGGCATCAGTCGACGGGTGGAGCGCCGTTATGGGTGGCCTGGAGGCTTTTCAAGTTCGTTTGACTATAAACACAGTTTTGTCGTCGATCAAGGCCTCGTCGCCGTTCTGTCGGAGATGGTCATCTTGCTTTATTGCGTGATCCAGCAAGGCACTGCAGATGTCCCTGGCCGGCTGCCGGTAGTGTTCGCGCAAAACCGCTTCAAGTTGCCCGCGCGCTTTTTGCTCGCTGCCGTCGTAAACTCCATCGGTATAAAGGACAAGAATGTCTCCCGGACTCATCAGCGTGATCTCGGCGACATCGGAAGAGGCGAGCTCTTTTTGCCGGAAGTTCACGGAGTAGTATTTCTTGCGATCCGGATGATCTGCCGGGATCTGCAAGCCGAGCGCAAGGAATTGCACCATGCGGCTTTCATCTATGTTCATGAACTTGCGATACTCCGCCGAGAACACCAGCGGCGGGGGATGCCCGAAATTCGCGAAGCGAAAATGACCGCCAGGGCGGACTTCGCCATATAACATAGTCGCATTTTCACGCGCATTTTCTTTTCCGCTTATTCCAAATGCGTTGCGAGCGGTGACCGATTGCGCCAGTCGCAGGTTGAGGTTTTCCAAGAATTCCGGCGTTACTTTTCCGTAGCGATCCAGTTCGCTGAGCATCAAAGCATGGAATGTGTCATGAACCGTAGACGCAATCTTTGCTGAGATTATTCCGTGTCCCTGCGCGTCTACCACCAGAACGCCCGCCGTCGAACAAAGGTCGCGCAAGTCTTGAGCAACTCGCACCTGCTCGGAGCTCCTCGCGAATCTATACTCGTTTTCCATCTCGGACCTGTAGTCGGGGGTTCCTTCCAACCATTGCACGTGATCGTCAACCGAATTGCGTACCGGGACGCCTGGAGGAAGCGGCTCTAAGAACTGCTTGGATAGGCGTTGAGCCCGCTGAATGCGTGCATCAATGTCGTAACGCTGTTGAAAATTGATGTACTCAAAAAGGTCACCGCCAACAGTTCCCGCAGGAATTGAATTTCCAAACATCTCGATGCCGGGAATATGCGGAATCGCCCCTTCCACTGGCATCAACCGCTCACGCAAGTATTCATCGATGCTCGGACTGTACGCTTTCGTCATAGGAGAATTTAGCGGCGATGGACTCTGAGCTTTCATCATTCTTCTCAGCATTGCGAGTACAGTTCGATCTGATCGTCAATCAAATTTTCCGAACCCAGCGTCTAATCGGCCATATGCGTTCACCGACGCATTCACACCGGCATGGCGCAGAGCATACCAGAAAGCCACTTGCTTGGGGTGAGCAACCGGCCAGCCTGGCTTCTACCTCAAGGGCGAAATGGCAGCTTGCCGGCTTCTACGGATTGGCAACTCGTTTTGTTACCAATTGCTGCTGCACCGCTTCCGAGTGCAATTTCCCCAACCCTTTGTCGAATCCTTGGAGAAAACTCAGGATCACATGGATCGCTGTTTCGCTTCCAGCGTCGGTGTTGACCATTGCATGATAGAGTGACCGGTTGGGCCAGTCGGCATGGAAGTAATTCCTGATGAAAGCGGCTCGTTCGCTGTCGACTGTATCGACCAGCACTTGTGCGTTAGTCTCCTCCTGACCTTCAGAAATCAAGCGCTGTATTTTTTGCTTTTTGGAACCGCAGAGAAAAAACCGAAGAGTATCGTCACGGTCCTGCAGAAAATGTTGCGATCCTCTCCCAACGATTACGCAGTCGCCGCCTGAGGCAGCTTCCTCGACAACCTGCTTGGAGATCCTGACAGTGCTGTCGGCATCAAGAGTTTCTACCGGGCACACACTTGAATTGCCCTCATAACTTCCCAGCGTAAACGATTTGAGTAGACGATAATAGAGGGGATCTCTGCGCTCTTCACGTCGCTTTACTTCCGACTGTTCACAATGCGCGAACCGGGCGACCACCTTGGTCAGCAACCGGTCCCAAAGTTTCCAACCCAGCCGGGCTGCGAGTTCGCGGGCGATGCCTGCCGCCCCGTAGACATACTCCCGTTCAATAGTCACAATTCGAATCACGGCCGTCTGATTGTTTGATGCAGCCGCTTGGACAATAGAGTCATTGATGACAATCCCCTGGGCAATTGTCACGTCAAGATTGTGTACAACAACAGAGCGACCAAGATAGCAATGGACAGGGCGCAGATCAAATAACCAGCGATCCGCATTGCCTTATCTGCATCTTCGTCCGGAAAATGTTGCGCATGGGGCACGATGGATAACCTTACCGAGACACCCCAAGGGACTCCGTTTCCAGTCATTTCGACGAATCCACAACGGCTCAGGGTTGCCACTGATTTGAAATATCGCGTTACGATATAATAAAAGGGATCGCGCGACGACTTCGTTAAGGATCAGAAGGGTTGCGTTGGTGGGAAGATCTCTGTCTTCTTCGATCTTTGCTGAGCAAGTCGGCAAACACAAATCCATCGCGCTCGACCACTTCTCCCGTCCGCACTCCGATGGGTCCAGAGAACACCGGCGCATCATACACGAAGGTGTGAAATTCCCCGTTTTCGCCGCACGGGTCGACCCCGGTTGGCAGAGCGTGCAGCAATTGAAGGTCGTAGTCATGACCAGCAAAGCTCCTCGCGAGTCTAGACGGGTCCACACATGTGATTTTTGCCTTCACGCCGGCTGCGATCATGTCCCGAGATAATTGGTCCGTGGGAATTTGCCAGACCGGAAACAGGGGTTCGAGCCCGCTTCCCTGTAATTGCCGCACTCGGTAGTCGCGAATCTCCTGAAGAAACAGGTCTCCGAATGCAACCGCGGTGATTCCCTCAGCCGTGGCACGCTGGCAAACGGCGCGCATCCGCGCCTCGTATTCCAGGTTCGAGCAGGGCCAATGCAGTTCCACTGCCCAGAGCGGGATCCCGGTTCGCTCGGCCTGCACTTCCACTAAAGCACGCCGGACAGCATGCATCGCCACGCGGTTCGCTTCGGAGTTAAAGGTCGTAACCAGTGCTGCAATCTGGATGTCGTGCCGTTGCCGGAGGAGGTGCAGCGTCCAGGCGCTGTCTTTACCGCTGCTCCACGATAAGAGAACCTTCGTCAAGTTCGGCTCACGGTAATCCGGCGCGAATCTCCCTTCGCAACTGCTTCGATCCAGCGCCAACACACTCCTTCGGTCGGCCTGCCGAACGAGACACCATGGAGGATTTCCGCAATCACCTCTGCGGTTTGAGAGACCGTCATGCCGGAGCGGTTGAACAGCAGATTGCCGTCCGCAAACGCGACGTTGCCCTGGCGGACCGCCTGCAACTCCGGCCACCACGGGTATCGTTCGAGGACGGCTTGTTCCTGCAAACTTCGCTCCAAGTTGAATCCGCATGGCGCCACAATCAGGTACTCGGGATCGGCGGCTCGGAGTTGTTCATCGGGGATGGCAGCGGAATACTTGCCCTTTTCTCCAAGCAGGAGTTCGCCGTTCGCAATTTCCACCAGTTCGGGCCCCCAGTTTCCCATTGCGAATAGCGGGTCCGTCCATTCCAGCATGACCACGGCTGGCCGACGGAAGCACTGAGCCTTTTCCCTGACTTTGTCCAAGCGCTCGCGTTCACGACGGATAAGGGCTTCGCCCCGCTCCCCGAGACCAAGTTCCTGTGAGATCAGCAGAATACCCTGGAAGATTTCCTGCAAAGACAAAGCGGACAGTGCCACTTGCCGCACGTCGGACGCGCACACACCACTGCGCTGTACCTCGCTGGGAGTAACCGCACACACTTCGCAATGCGATTGCGTGATCAGCAGATCAGCACGCAACTCGCGAATCAGTTCTCGGTAAATATGATAGAGCGGCTCGCCGGACCGGAGGCGACGCCGAACCTCGGCATCAATCTCCCGGCTGGAAACTGAGACGTCAAAAGCGGGAGCGCTACAGGGTGGAAGTCGCTTCACCCATTCCGGGTTATCGCACTCATGCGACCGCCCTACAAGCATGTCACCGCCACCCAGGGCGCAGACGATTTCTGTGGCGCTCGCGAGCAGAGAAACAATGCGCACGTTATGCAGCCTGCCGCAATGGTTGGAATAAGCGGTTGAGAACCGCGTAGCCCCCGCATATAGCAACAGTGTAGACGGCGTCGCCCAAGGCCTGATTCCGGTAGAAGGGTATGCCAGCCAAGACACACTCAGATAGCCCAACCATCGTACGCGGGTACAATTGGCCGGTAACCCAGACCATGAAATTCGTGATGACGAAAAACGATAGACTGGAGGCGAGGGCCGCAACAGCAATTCTGGCAGCGCCAGTTCTGTTCCGTATCACTCTGCCGAGCAGCCCTGGAATCAGCGTCGCCGCATACACATACCAAAAGCCGGAATAGAAACCGAGCACGGCATCACTAACAACCAGCGCAAGCAGAGTCGCCAGAATGCCGGTGCTAGCCTTTCGAGCTTGACTTCCTGCAAACAGTCCGATGGCCATCATCGGGGTGAAATTCCATGGGTGAGGAACCAACCGCGCACCAGCGCCCAGAATCACCATTGCGATCCACATGGGCTTTGAAATTTCCATCGCCGATTCTCCTCTCGCCATTGTAGTTCTCTCGCAGTCCTCCCCGCCCTAAAATCAATCAGCAGCACGGAATTTGGATGGTTAGAGACTGACAGATGAGAATCGCAAACCTGCCCTCCCGGCCGGCGTGAGGCGATCGGGATTTCGATTCTACCTCCCGCGAGACAACTGCTTAGTCAGCGGTCTCGGAATTGCTCCAGATGGACAACTAGGAGAATCAGTACCGAGGAGCCGGCTCCGCGAGCTCTGGCATTGCCAGTCACTAAAGATTCCTACCGAGCGACGCCCTCTTCGAGTTCGCAGGAAAGATTTCGATTGACACTCCTCTCGGTTGTTTTATAATGATTCTCATCCAATAATCATGCGCCTCACCCATGAACAGTTCCGTGAGCTGGCCGCGAAGCACGGTTTGGCGGTCACGCACCAGCGTCAGGTGGTCTACGAGGCCGTCATCGCTTCCCACGGACACTATTCCCCAGAAGACATTTACGCCGCGGTGCGGCGTCGCATTCCATCCATTTCTCTCGCCACGGTCTACAACAATCTGCGGCTTTTCATCGAGTGCGGGCTGTTGCGAGAGGTCACTCCTCATGCGTCCACGTTGCGCGTGGACGGCAATCTCGAACCTCATCACCACCTGGTTTGCTCCCGCTGCAAATCGGTGCAGGATATCGAAGGAGAGTTCATCGATTTCAAACGGCTGTCCCGGCAACTGCCGGACGGCTTTGATCTGTCGCAGCCGTTGGTCGAGGTCTTTGGCCTATGCCGCCGCTGCCGTGCAAAAACCTAAGCAAAGCGTTTCTGTACCCAATGGGATCGTATCCCTACATTTCCGAAGCAAGGGTCTCGATAACAACGGCGATGGCGCGAATGGGAAATCCAGGACGCGTTCGTCGTTCGTCACAGTTTTTTTAAAGGAAGGAGCAATAATGTCAACCGAAGCAAAGTGCCCGTTCACACACACCGCAGCTGGGGCCGCGACGAATGCGGATTGGTGGCCGAATCAGCTGAGCCTGAAGATTCTGCACCAGCACTCCCCCCTGTCCGATCCTATGGACAAGGAGTTCAATTACGCGCAAGAGTTCAAGAGCCTCGACCTGAATGCCGTGATCAAGGACCTGCATGCCTTGATGACGGACTCGCAGGACTGGTGGCCGGCCGACTTTGGCCACTATGGGCCACTTTTCATTCGTATGGCGTGGCACAGCGCGGGCACGTACCGCATCGGCGACGGCCGCGGCGGGGCCGGAGCCGGTCAGCAGCGCTTCGCGCCGCTCAATAGCTGGCCCGACAACGTGAACCTCGACAAAGCGCGCCGGCTGCTGTGGCCGATCAAGCAGAAATATGGGCGGAAAATTTCCTGGGCCGATCTCATGATTCTCGCAGGCAACGTCGCCCTCGAGTCGATGGGCTTTAAGACGTTCGGTTTTGGCGGCGGGCGCGAGGATGTCTGGGAGCCCGAGGAGGACATTTTCTGGGGGCCTGAGGGCAAGTGGCTGGCGGACGAGCGCTACAGCGGCGACCGTGATCTTCAGAATCCACTCGCGGCCGTGCAAATGGGTCTGATCTATGTGAACCCGGAAGGGCCGAATGGAAAGCCGGATCCGGTTGCCGCGGCACGGGACATCCGAGAAACTTTCGCCCGCATGGCGATGGATGACGAGGAGACCGTTGCGCTCATTGCCGGCGGTCACAGCTTCGGCAAAACCCACGGCGCCGGCGATGCGAAACTGGTGGGCGCAGAGCCGGAAGCCGCCAGCATCGAGGAGCAGGGCCTCGGCTGGAAGAGCAAATTTGGAACGGGCAAAGGCGGTGACGCGATCGGCAGCGGCCTGGAAGTCATCTGGACCACGACGCCGACGAAGTGGAGCAACAACTACTTCACGAACCTGTTCAGCTACGAATGGGAACTGACGAAGAGTCCGGCCGGTGCGCATCAGTGGACACCGAAGAATGGCGCTGGCAACGGTACGGTGCCGGATGCGCACGATCCGTCAAAGCATCATGCGCCATCCATGCTGACCACTGACCTCTCCTTGCGGTTCGACCCTGCGTACGAAAAGATTTCACGACGCTTCTACGAGCATCCGGATCAATTCGCAGACGCGTTTGCCCGGGCGTGGTTCAAGCTAACGCACCGCGACATGGGCCCGATCTCGCGCTACCTTGGCCCGCTCGTTCCGAAAGAACCCTTGCTGTGGCAAGACCCAGTTCCCGCCGTCGATCATAAATTGATCGGGGAGAAGGACACTGCTGCTCTCAAGGCCAAGATCCTCGAGTCCGGACTGTCGATCTCCCAACTGGTCACGACTGCCTGGGCGTCTGCGTCGTCGTTCCGTGGCTCCGACAAGCGGGGTGGGGCGAACGGGGCGCGCATTCGTCTCGCGCCGCAAAAGGATTGGGAAGTGAACCAGCCGGCCGCACTGGCGAAGGTTCTCAAGAAGCTGGAGGCGATCCAAAAGGAGTTCAACAGCTCGCAGTCCAACGGGAACAAAGGGAAGAAGATCTCGCTCGCGGACCTGATCGTGCTGGGCGGCTGCGCCGCCGTCGAGGAAGCGGCGAAGAGGGCCGGGCACAAAGTGAAGATTCCCTTCTCGCCGGGGCGCGCGGATGCTTCGCAAAAGCAGACCGACGTGCACTCATTCGCCGTAATGGAGCCGATCGCTGACGGGTTCCGCAACTACCTCCGCAGCGGACAGGTCCTGTCGGCTGAGGAATTGCTGGTGGATCGGGCGCAGTTGCTGACATTGACTGCCCCGGAGATGACGGTTCTCATCGGCGGTATGCGCGCCCTCAATGCGAACTTCGGGCAGACCAGACACGGCGTCTTCACCAACCGGCCCGAGACGCTGACGAATGATTTCTTCGTCAACCTGCTCGACATGAATACGAAGTGGGAGCCCTCCTTCACATCCGAAGGCGTGTATGAGGGGCGCGATCGGGCGACCGGCAAAACCAAGTGGACCGGCACGCGCGTCGATCTGCTGTTCGGTTCGAACTCCCAGCTCCGAGCGATCGCAGAAGTCTATGCATGTAACGACTCGAAGGAGGCGTTTGTGAAAGACTTCGCGGCTGCGTGGAGCAAGGTCATGAACCTTGATCGCTACGACCTTGCCTGAGCTCGGCGAAAAACAAAGCTGTCCACTTCGTGCTGTTGCTTTTGTTTAGACCGGCTAAACCGTAGTTGTCGCTTTTCGTGGCTCACGGGGGCGCATCGCGCGTCCCCATGCCGCCTTTCCCAATAGGCGCAACCGTTTCATACGGACCGAGTTCGTCGCCGGGAAAGTGCGCCATCTGCGTGTCAGAGCTAAACCCCCAAGCCTTTCCCTCTTGACCTCAGACCAACTTTAAACTTGCATACTTCGTCTTCCGCCTCAATCAATGTCGACATGAAAAGCACTCTTTGCTGACTCAATTTGTATACTTTATAATTTATTGACTTTGCCAAGAGATTGGAGCCACTAGAGTGTCCATCAGCCGTGTATTGAGATCCAGCGTCATCAAGGCGATCGGAATTGGGATCGTATTTCTCGTCTTGGCCAGCGGGGCCCAACGGCAATCGCGAGCTAGCCATAACCAAGAGGAAAGGCCCCTGGCACGCGCGGCACTCGTTCACAGGGCTATGAAATACGACGTTTCGCTGCCGCTTGGGTCCGAGAGAGAGTCGGCCCAGGGAACCCCACTGGCTGATTGCAAGGGAGATGGGTGCGGCACCTCACCCGGTGCCTCATTCGATGATTCAGGTACTGAGCAAGAAAAAAAGCCCGACGAAGCCATCCCTCCACCGACACCGCCGCCAACTTTGAGTCCTGCCGGCATCGCGGTTGAGCAACGTTCCCAGGGCACCCGGCCAGCGGCGCCTCTGCTCGAAAGCTTTGACGGACTAGGCGCCGGATTCGCGGGGCCGCAAGGCACAACCACGTTCCGCAATCCGTCGGACAACAGCCTGGCCATTGGCCCGGATCACATCGTGCAGACTGTCAATTCCAGAATCGCGGTCTATTCGAAGCGAGGCAAGAAATACGACAGAAGCGGAACCGTGTTATATGGAGCGGTGGCCACGAAATCCGTGTGGGCCGGTTTTGGCGGCCCGTGTGAGGCGCGCAACAGTGGTGACACGGTGGTTCGCTATGACCAGCTTGCCGGGCGATGGCTGATCGTGATGCCGATGTTTTCTCGAATTGCGCCCGGCGACTTTCCAGAAAAGCCCGGCCGGGCTCGCGGCGAAGCCGCCCCGCCTGGGCAGCTTGCGAAGTCCGGCGAGGCTTCTTCTCCCGGCGCCGCTCTGGCGCTTCCCCCGAATCCGCCGCAGCCGCCCCCTCCGCCCGAACGCGGGCAAAGACCGCCGGAAGCGAAGGAGGGAGTCTGGGGTATGTGCTATGCGGTCAGCACCGGGCCGGACCCGCTCGGCACTTACTATCGTTACTCCTTTGAGCGGCCCTTGTTCCCGGACTACCCGCGGCCGGCCGTCTGGACCGATGGCTACTACCTGCCAAGCAGCACCGGCGACGATGTCATTCAGAAGCATGCATGCATTGCGGATCGCGCGAAGATGCTCGCCGGACAACCCGCCACTGAACAGTGCATCATCATCGACGGCGTGAACTTCCTGAATAACGCCGACATCGATGGCCCGGCAGCGCCGTCAGCGGGCACGCCGAATATCATGATGGCGGCGGGTGGCACGCAGCTCAAACAGATCTTCGATGACGACGGCATCTACTTCTGGAAAGTTCACGTCGACTGGAATAATCCCGCCAACACGAAGGCGGGTGGTCCGGTGAAGATCAAGGTTGCGCCGTATCACTACCTGTGCAACGGGCAGTTGTCGAGCTGCGTGCCGCAACCCGATACCGAACGCCGGCTCGACGTGCAGGGCGACAAGATCATGCAGCGACTCGTCTACCGCAAAGTTGGAGGACACGAGTCGATCGTTGCAGCGCACTCGGTCGCTACCGAAGACGGGGGCGGAGGCGTGCGCTGGTACGAGTTCCGCCTCGGCAAAAAGGGCGATCCAGAGCTATATCAGCAGGGTACGTATGCACCGGAAGGGTTCTACCGCTGGATGCCCAGCATTGCAATGGACAAGAAAGGTGACATCGGCATCGGATACTCTTTCGGCGGGTTACCAAATTTTCCGGGGCTGCGCTTCGCGGCGCGCCGGGCCGGAGACCCCAAGGGCCTCTTGACGTTGCACGAGTCCGTGCTTGCGACCGGGGAAGCGTCGCAGACGAACACGCTACGCTGGGAGGATTACACGACGACGGCGTTGGATCCGAGCGATGACTGCACGTTCTGGTATGTCGGCGATTATCTGAAGGCAGGCGATACCGGCTACCGGACTCGGATCGGTTCGTTCCGTTTGCCCAATTGCAAAGGCGGTCGCTAGCCGACTGGTTTCCTCGGGTTCGTCCTCCACCAACTGGAGCCGCGGTCGCGATCGCGGGAATTTCCGATGCCAACTTCCGCCTGCACCAGTCTTATCATTGATACGGAGGCAGAGTCAGCGCCACCCTTGTGGATATGCCGGCGGTCACTCTAATCCCGGCGCTGTCGATTGACGAGGCAAAGTCGCCTCGGCTACCCGCCTTCACTGCCTAGAACGCCACTTGCATCCGGAACTGGATCTGTCGGTTGCCGTTTTGCCCTACGGTGCCGGGCGCATACGGGGCGCTGTTGACAAGCAAGTACTGCGCTGGATTGTTGGTGCTGAAGGAATAGCTATCCGTAAAGTTGAAGTTGGGATGGTTGAAAGCGTTCAACATCTCCGCATAAATGTTCATTCTTACGTGCTCTGTGATCGGGATGGCCTTGATGATCGAGATATCCGTGTTGAACAGTCTGGGCCCTTTCAGGAAAATAATGCTACCCAGCTGGCCTGGCGTGGAGGATGGCTGGAGGGCCCCGCCTGGACCGAACAGAGTTTGCGGAAGCACGGAGACGGGAACGTTAGGGTTTCCCGTGAAGTACACCCCAACCTTGCTCTGCAGCTCGGACGGTGTAATTCCGTTCAGCGTAACGCCCGAGTCGTTTTCATTGGGCACGTAGTTGAGAATTCCCGCTGGAGTTCCGTTGGCATTCGCTGGGGTAGGTCCATCCCAGTAGTTGTAGGTATTTACGCCACCGGCCAGCTTGAAGTTGCGTCCGGTCTGCGCGGCAACAATAGTGCCCACCGTCCAGCCTCCGATGACATTATTGACGATGGAGCTTCCGGTCTTGAATGCCTTTCCTTTTCCGAACGGGAGCTGGTAGTTGAAATAGGTCTTGAAAACATGGCGGAGATCGTAGGGGGAAGGCACTCGATTGAGTCTTGGATTCCGCAGGGTCGTGAAGTCTACCAGCGCTCCGTCGGCCTGGAAGTAATCGCCCAGGTAACGGTTGGTGAGCGAATGACTGTAGGTGTAGTTCGCCATGAAGCTCAACCCGTGGCCTACGGGATGCTTCACCTGGACCTGCAAGCCGTTATAAGACTCGGAACCTGGGTCTGACAGCAGCGTCAGAGCTTGCCCGCCCGAGTAAGGATTCACCTGGAAGAAATTAATGGGATACGCCAAGGGTGTAGGAGCAGTTTTGCTGCTTACGTAGCCCTGGGTCACGCAAGGTGAGAAAGTGTTCGCCACCAGGTTGCAGAAGAAGGCCGGGTTTTGGGTAACCGCACCGGCCAGAGCTCCAGCTTGACCCGTCTGCACCAGAAAGAGATTGTGCGGGTCTTGGAAAGGCGAACTCGGGCCTGGAGCGCCAAACGCTTGGCTGAGAATTGGCGTCGGATTGGCGCCCGCAAAAGTCGTCCCACCACTTGCCGCCAGGTTTTTTTGTGCATTCTGAAAGTCCTCGAGGAAGGAGGTAAACCCATTCAAGTTCTGGAAGATATTCACTTCGTTCAGGTCGAAGGCCTCCCACATGTGAACTGAGTGGTTGCCCACGTAGTTCACATCAAGCGCCCAGCTCCCCGCTAACTTCCGCTCGAATCCGAAGGTCCAGTTCTCGATGTACGGTGTCCGAATCTTGGGGTCGACGGTGCTGAACGTGCCGTCACGGGTAAGAGTCAAACTGGCTTCAGGCATGGGCAAAGAGAAGGCGCCCGGGACCGGATTGAGCGATGGCAGCGACGTACCCGCCGGGTCGAACGAGATTGTTCCGGGTACAAATTGTCCTGGATTCAGAGAGACCGTTTGATTGGAAATCGAACCGGTCGCAACGTTTTCCCAGGGAATCCATCCTTCATCGTAGCGATTCACCGCGAAGCCACCGCGGAGCACGAGACTGTTTCCTCCGGATAGCTTGTGCAGGAATCCATGCTCAAAATCTGGATTCCATGCGAAGCCGAAGTTCGGCGCCGGTTGTTTGAAGTCACCGCTATAGCTCGAAGGACGAAGTTGCAACTGCGGATTGAGGTTGCCGTTCAGCACGCCCGGCTGAAACAACCCGGTCGACGGTCCGAACAGATCGGCGATCGTGGGGCTATTGAAATAGTTGTTGGTGTTCACCAATGCTGTCGAGAACTGCCACCGGAAACCGAAGTTCAAGGAGAGGTGAGGCGTAACCTTCCATCCATCCTGGAAGTACAAACCTCCGACGGTTTGCTTCTCCTTGATGCTGGTGACTCCACCTGGCTCGTACCTCCTGCTTGCGGTATCGAGCGGAACGAAGCCCGAAATGGAAGCCACCCGGCCAGTCAAAGTGGAATATAAGGCCTGAGCGTCCACGAAGGCCTCATTGTTGTTAGCGGTTGACAGACCGCCTGGAAAACATCCCTGAGTATCGGTAGTACACCCTGCCACTGAGCTCGTATTGAACATGGCCGACGCGGCATTATCAGTGGCCGATATTCCCAGATTCTCCGCAACCGGTGGTTGTGTGTTGACATCGTGCTGATTGGAATAACGGTAGTGACCGCCAAACGTAAACGTATGGTTGCCGTGTGTCCAAGAGACGTTGTCGGTGAAATCCCAAACTGGGTTGTTGCGCGGCTCCGGTAGGATGCTGCTGCTATCTGGAACCGGGGGTGTAAACGCCTGGGGCCCGTTCACAAAAGATGGGGCGACCGGAAGAAAGTTAATGCCTTGGAACGCGTCGAAGCTGTTGCCTGGCTGTGCTCGTTCTTGCGTGTTAAGGATGCCGAAATTGGTTTGATTGATCAGATGGGAACTAATGGTCCAATCCAGGCCAGTCGCAAAGGTCGAATAGGAAGACTGAAAACCGTTCTCCTGAATCGGGTCTCCGGGATACACCGGGGTCCTCGGAAACGTACGCCAATAGAGATCGTAGGAGGTATGCCAGGTGATCTTCGGCGTGATCAAATAGTCAATGCGTCCCGTGGGCCATCTCTGCTTGGTGTTCTGGGGAGCGGTAAAGCTCATAGTATTCTGCAAACTCTGCAAGTATGGGTCAGTCGTGTTCTGCGCAAGACTACCCTTCTGAGCCAGCGCGTTGACCGCATTCAACACACTTTGCATGTTAGCGTTTGGGATGGAAGAAATATTGGCGGTTGGGTGCGACGGAGCGTAGCCTGCGGCCACATTGTAAAGACTCACCGTCTGCGTCTGACCGTTGTCTGCACGGGTGTAAGTGAAAGTGCCGGCCTGCGCGGCCTGCGTCAACACTCCCTGGGTAAAGAGAACGGTGCTGGGCTGGTTCTCCCACTCGAAATTGGCGAAGAAGAACAGCTTGTTTTTGAGAATAGGCCCGCCGAGGTTGCCGCCGAAGTCGTTGGTGTGAAAGGGCTGTTTCCTGCCTTGACTCTTGAAGCCAGCAGACAACAAGGCGTCGTTGCCGAAGCTGTTCGCATTGAAGGCGCTGTTGTAGGCTTCCCAGAAAACGCTGCCGTGGAAATGGTTCGTACCCCGCTTGGTGGTGAAGCGCAGGGTTACGGCGCCTTCGGCCGCCGCGTCTGCCGTTAAGTTGCTGGTGGACACTGTGACTTCATCAATTGCGCCCACGCGCAACGCCGCCGCCTCAAAGAATCCAGTGGTCGAGGTCCGAAAGCGTTGAAAATTGTTATTCGTTCCATCCACACTGATGTTGATCGCGCCGTTGGGCATCGAATTATAGGTGGTGAAGCGGAGGTCTCCGCCCACCTGGGCCCCAGGGACAAGTTGGGCAAAGGGCAGAACGTCGCGCCCATTGAGCGGGAGTTCTTGAATCGAGTCCGCAACCACCGTCGTGGCCAGCGTATTCGTGCTCGTCTCAAGAACCGCACCCTCGGCCGACACTTCCACGTTCTGGGACGTGGAGCCTACCGCAAGAGTCAGATCCATATCGGTCGTCCGACCGGTGTACACCACTACTCCGTCATAAATGCCGCGAGCGAATCCCTTCGCGTCCACAGTCAGTGTGTACGTGCCGGGTGCGACGCTGGGAAAGACATACTCGCCTGACGCGTTTGTCGTGGCGGTCAAGGTCGATCCAGTCGCACTCTGATTCAGCGCCAGGTTCGCGTCTCGCACCACCGCACCGGAGGGGTCGACTACTTTCCCGGAGAGTTGCCCTTCTGTCCGAGCTTGGCCCGTAGCTAACGCTGGGACGAAGAACAATGCAGCAACCAGCAGGAAAGCGAAAAGCTGACACAATCTGTGTGGCATCTCATCCTCCAAGTGTCCTGCATGAGCTTCTTTCGATGGAGTTCTTGCTCGGAAGTGATCAGCATGAGCGCCAGGTGGTGTCCTGCAATCGACAGCGTCTTTTGGATGTCAGTTTTCTGGCCCCACGAACCCCAGGACGACAAGTGGATTGTATATAAAATACAATATGCTCGGATGTCAAGCGCTTTCTTGCCTCACGGGGCCCGTACTCAATCGTCCCCGGTGCAAGGTGCCTCGCTCGATGTCGTAGAACGGCGCGGATGTTGCGGACGTCCGCCGTCAAGTTCATCAGACGCCGATGAAAGGACGAATCCGAGATCAACACGCCCAACCGCGGTGTCGGCGCGGTTATTTCATTCCCGAAAAATCGGCCGTGCCCACGTGGATCGCCGTCCCGTCGCGTCGTCGGGCACCGGGAACCGCTTCATGCGCCGGCGCTTCAGCGGGGGGAGGAACAGTCTCAGTCCACACACCGTAGACTTTGTTGTTGTAGGCGGTGAGCCAAGTGTAGTCGCCCAGGAAGGCCTGCTGACTTTCAAACGGCACATCGGTCCACGCGTAGTTGATGAAGGTTTTGCCTCCATCAGTAGAACGCGCTAGTGTGAACCACGTTTTGCGATTTGCCGGATCATCGCGCCGGTCGTAGAACTGAACGTAAATACAGCCCGTGATCGGATCTACCGCCATCCATTGGAAAA
Organism: Candidatus Sulfotelmatobacter sp.; assembly: GCA_035511455.1. Lineage (GTDB taxonomy): Bacteria > Acidobacteriota > Terriglobia > Terriglobales > Acidobacteriaceae > Sulfotelmatobacter. The sequence continues at coordinate 37,285 of DATKFH010000063.1, forward strand.
ACTGGTCATTGCCGTTGTGCAGCGGGTCACTGTTGACGCGTACCGGCTGCGACCAGGTGCGGCCGTGGTCGGTTGACGACGCGGAGAATACGTCCACGTCTCCATTTCGGAAATCGCTCCAGGCGACATACAGGTTGCCGCCGGCTTTGCCTTCACGGGAATCAACTCCGATTTGCGGAAATCCCATGACGCGCGAGACGCCTGGTATGCCGGTCGCACCGCCGAAGTAGGGAGGCGCAACGTCCACGATCGCTCGTGAGGACGCGAAGGTTTTGCCGCCGTCCACAGAGGTGGTGAACGTGATCGTCGATCCGTCGTTCCAGATCGCATAAATGGTTCCGTCCGCACCTACCACGCCAACGAATCCTACCAACCCGCCGTTGTCATCGCGCGGCAGGCCCGCGTGCGTGCTGATGCGCATCGGAGTCGAAAAGGTTTTGCCTTGATCAGTGGAACGCGCAAACAGGATGAGAGACTTGTCAATCTGCCATTCAATCCAGCCAACGTAGAGATTCCCCCCGTATGGACTCGTCGGAACATTATCGGCGAAGATGCGCGGCATGTCCTCCCACTGGATATCAGGCTCATTGCCCTGGTAGGCTTTCACGGTGGCAGCGTCCTTCTCCCACGTTTGACCGCCATCCAGTGACCGTCGGACGAAGATCCCGTTACGCCCCGCGCCGTGCGCCCAGTAAGAGGCAGAGCCCAGCCGGTCGAAGTGAAGACTGGACATATAAGCATGACCTTTGTTGTCAAAGGTTGTCGACACATCTCCGCCAATGCGCCAGCCTGGGACAGGCGGGAGTTCGGGGCGTGTAAAGGATTGGCCGCCGTCACTAGAGTAAGCGACGGCTGCCGGCCCATAAACCGCTACCACCTGGTTCGGGTTTTTCGGGTTGACAGCAATTCCCGGCTCACTCGCGGATGAGCCTGCAGGGGAAACACTCACCACATGCGCGGCTGGAGCGCGGGGCAGCGAAGTCTGTGCGAATGCCGCGAGCACACTCAACAGAAACAGCCAGAGACCGGAAAGTTTCATGGTCACCCTACTCCTGCGATCGGTTTATATAGTTCAATCTCAATCTTCTTCAGTTACGCCATCCGCCTTCGACTACAAGACCTGGCGCCATGTGTCGCATATTGTATCCATTATTTCCCTTTGGTTGGATATCATATGTTCTATACATTCTTGAAACTCAACGTAGTGTGCAGCTGGGGACTTGAGTGATGACCCGAGAGATACCCGCGCAAGTCAGACGTTGCCGTTACTTTGCGGACATAGTCAGGGATGGAGGCACATTGGAAAAACTGCCAACCTTCGGTGTTTGCTTCGGAAACATCTTGATGATGGTCGTTCTTCTAATGGAGCCCGTGCCGGCCCTTACGACCGCTCAGACCTCTCAGCAATCAACTGCGCCGCGGCGGTCTCGCGGCCATGGCGAGCCCACCCAGGCCGACATCCTGCGCGGTGCCTACGGACCATATCGCGCCAACAACGATCTGCTTTTCTACCACCTCGACATCCGCGTTGATCCGGACAAGAAGTTCATCAGCGGGAAGAACACCATCCGCTTCAAAATGCTGAAGGACGACGCGCGGATCCAGCTAGACTTGGCCGACAGCCTCAGCGTCGAGAAAATTCTCCTGGGCTCCACTCCGCTCCAGTACGAGCGCGATTCCGGCGCGGTTTTCGTTACTTTCCCGGAGACCTTACACGCCGGCCATGTTTACACCATCGACTTCTACTACTCCGGGTCCCCGGTCCAGACGGGCAGGTTCGGAGGCTTCACCTTTGGAAAGGATCTGTCCGGTCATCCCTGGATTTACACCGCGTGCGAAGGAATCGGCGCCAGCATATGGTGGCCGAATAAGGACCAATGGCGCGACGAGGTCGAAAGTATGCAAATCAGCGTGGCGATTCCGAAAGACCTCGTCGACGTCTCCAACGGAAAGTTCATGGGCAAGACTGACCTGGGCGATGGGTACACGCAATGGGATTGGTTAGTACACTACCCGATCAACAACTACGATGTTTCCCTGAATATCGGGAATTATCAGCACTTCTCGGACCGGCTAGGCGACCTCCCGATGGATTTCTACGTGCTTCCCGAAGACATGGACAAGGCTAGGAAGCAATTCACCCAGGCTAAAGGGATGCTCCAGGCATACCAACACTACTTCGGCGAGTATCCCTTCAAGAAGGACGGCTATAAGCTGATCGAAGTGCCGTATTCCGGAATGGAACACCAGAGCGCGGTTACCTATGGAAACCACTTCGCGAACGGCTACCTCGAGCGCGACTGGACCGGCGCCGGCATCAGCCCGCGATTCGATTTCATCATCATCCACGAGAGCGGACACGAGTGGTTCGGCAACAGTATCACCGCCGCCGACAGCTCAGACATGTGGATCCACGAAGGTTGGACCACGTATCTTGAGAGCCTGTACGTCGAATACATTTACGGGCGCGACGATGCCCTGAAATATCTTAACGGGTACAAGTCGAAGGTTAAGAATGAAGAACCTATTATCACGGCGCGCGGCGTCGATGGCGAGCCGCCGCCGGACCAGTACTTTAAAGGGGTTCTCTTCATCAATACGCTTCGGAGCATCGTCAACAATGACAAGCGCTGGTGGAAACTCCTGCACAATTTCTACCAGCATTTCAAGTACCAGAACATCATGACCGAGGATATTGTGCAGTACTTCAACCAGCACACCGGAATGAATCTGACACCGATCTTCGATCAGTATCTACGCCACACCGCGATCCCCGCCCTGGAATTGAAGTTCGACAATAACAGCGGTACCGTGTCGTATCGATGGAAGGTGGATGAACCGGCATTCCAGATGCCGGTAAGCGTGGGGAAGAAAGATAACTGGCAGATCATCCACGCAACCACCGATTGGCAGACGATGCCAACCTCGTTAAAGAAGGACGAATTCGACGTCGCCACGGATCTGTACTACGTCAACGTCTCTAAGGAGTGACGTCATCAAGCAGCTGAGATGCGTTGCGTCCGCTCTGTCGATGACCGAACTGCCCTAAGTCAATGGTCTTTCCATTGCAGGACCCCAGATATCTCCGACCGTAAAGCCTTCAGCAAAAGGATCCTCTGGGTCAAGCACGTACTGCGCGAAACCAGTAATCCACGCGGTGCCTGTGAGTGTTGGTACAACCGCTCGATAGTCGCCAACCTGAGTTTCACGCACAAGGCACCCAGTGAAGATTGTCCCGAGAATACCTTCGTGTGGGAATGGTTCGTTGAGCCGAAGTTTGCTCTTGGCGTAAAGTGCAGCCATGCGGGCGCAAGTGCCAGTACCGCATGGTGAACGGTCGATAGCTCCAGTCCACGTATTAGGTCTGCTCCAGTCCAATTCCCCAGTTGAGACGATCACAGCGTTCTTGGCAACAGCATTCGGGTTTGTGGGTGGGCCAGTAAGCTCGGCGATGGTGATACCTCGAATCCCTGCATTCGCAGGGTGCACCACCGGTAGTTGTTCGCGAGCGGCGGCTTTGATCATTTCGCCCACCCGGACAATATCTCGTCCTTCGTCAGGCGTGAGTCGCAGGCCGAGTGGTAGTGCCTCGGCGATGACGTAAAACATCCCACCAAAGGCCACGTCGACGGTTACCGTTCCGAGTTTCGGGACTTCCACTTTCGCGTCCAGGTGCGTCGCAAATGCTGGGACGTTCTCGAATGTGACGCGCTTCACCTTACCCCTTTGCACCTCCGCTTGTACCACGACCAAGCCGGCCGGCGTCTCCAGCACAATCGTGGTGGTGGGTTCGTCCGCAGCCACCATCCCTGTTTCGATCAGCGTAGTGACTACACATATTGTGTTGGTACCAGACATAGGTGGGTATTCCACTTGTTCCATAATGACGAAACCAGCCTGCGCCTTGGGATTCGTCGGTGGCAGCAGCAGGTTGCAGTTTGAGGCTGGATATCCCCTCGGCTCGCGAAGCATGAGTTTACGGAGACCGTCGGCGTGCTGCTCCAAATAGGTCTTCTTCTCGAACATCGTGCCGCCGGGCACGTCAAGTACACCACCGGTGATTACTCGTCCCGGCTCACCGCACGCGTGCAGATCCACTGCGGAAATCATCCTTGATACGTGCATCGATCTATCCTTTCCTATCGATCAGCCTAAAATGTTCAAAAGTACAATATCGGCCTCGCCTTTGCCTACTGCCAGGCGGATGGAGTGTCCATCCTATGACCATGAAACTCTTATGGTGATGTGCGTGCCTTGTCGCCCAAGTTAGGTGTTGCGGCGAGGGCGCCGGCGCTCCGCAGCGACCGCAGTGCCGAAACCTTCGCATAAGCTCCTTTTAGCGTTGGGGCGTTGGGGTTCGGAGAGAGCCATGTTTTTTTGGACATGCCGTCTGGGCTACGCCGTGGCGAACTGGCGGGCTCGCAGTGGGGTAACTCACCGATTATCCTTGATTTTGGTGGCCAGGGACGGAGTTGAACCCCCGGCCCAGCTTTTTCAGGGCTGGATACACCCAGCCTATCTCCCTTATTGGTCAATAACTTAACTTGTCAAGGTGGCCACAGTTTGTGACCACTCTGTGACCAGCGCCGATGTTCGCCTAAACGTCGGCCCCAATCTCAGCCGTGAATGCTTGCCCGAGAAGGCGCGAGCAAAAGCCGACCCGGTTTTTCAGGCAATCGGTGTAAAAATTGAGACCCCGATTCCTGCCAGGCAATTCTCTACCAAATCAGCTTCAAGCCGAATTGAATCTGCCGCGATGTTATCGACGTGCTCGTGATTGCCCCAGCCGTGCCCGAGGTTTTCGTGCCAGTACTAGAAGAGGTAAAGGTAATCAGATTTGGTGTGTTGAAATTGGCTCGGTTCAGAAGGTTGAAGATCTCGGCACGAAACTGAAGCGCGAGACGCTCACGTAGAGTGGTTGTCTTGAACGCCGAGAAATCCCAAGTCGCCAGCGTCTTTAGGCAACAAACGCTTCAAAACCGCAAAGCTTGGCAGCAAGGGCTCCACGCGAGGGCGCTCACACCGCAACCGCAAGCTGCTTCAGAACCGCGTCGGTTATTCCGGCCGAATAATTCTGCTGACCTGTGACGAGATTGCCGTCGACGAGGGCATGTGGCGTCCACGGTGGCTTTGCGATATAGCGCGCGCCGGAAATGCGGAGGCGATCTTCTAAAAGCCAGGGTGCGTTCCCGGTGAAGCCCGCCTGTGCCTCCTCCTCGTTCGCGACCGACTGCAAGTGCATTCGCATTCCCGGTGGATCAATGTTCTCTAATTGACTACCCCTACACTTGCGCGAAGCCGCCGTCGACAAACAACTCTGCTCCTGTGACGAAGCTTGCGTCATCGGAGGCGAGAAACACCACGGCCTTGGCGATCTCATCGGGCGTGCCCACCCTGCCGAGCGGAACATTGTTGGAGATGTTCTTCAAGCGTTGCTGGCCCATTTCTGAGGAACCCAGGAGCCCACTCAGTCCGGGCGTGTCAATCGAGCCCGGGCTCACTGCGTTCACGCGAATGCGACGATCCTTCAGGTCAGTGGTCCACGTCCGCGCGAACGAACGAATGGCGGCTTTGGTGGCGCTGTAAACGCTATTGATTGGTAACCCTTTGCTTCCGACGACGGATGAATTCAGGATGATGGAAGCGCCATCCGGCAAAAGGGGGAGCGCCTTCCGCACCGTGAAAAGCAGGCCTTTCACATTGATGTCGAAGGTCCAGTCGTAGAGCTCCTCGGTGATCGTGCCGAAGGCGGCAAACTTTGCGACCCCAGCGTTGGCAAACACAATGTCGAGTCTGCCCGTTTCCCGCTTGATTTGTGCAAAGAGACGATCAAGGTTGCCAAGATTCGACACGTCTCCTTGGATGCCCGTTACATTTCTGCCGATCTCCTTTACCGCCGCTGCCAACTCCGCCTCACGTCGGCCTGTGATGAAGGTATAGGCACCTTCGTTGACAAACGCTCTTGCCGTAGCGAGACCAATCCCGCTAGTCCCACCAGTAATGAGTGCGGTTTTTCCTTCAAGCTTGTTCATGGATTCCTCTCCTCTTATCAAAGTTGTCAGATTGTGAGGACGACCCTGCCGAAGGGGCGGTCCTCCACGACGCTTCGTTGTTGTTGTTTCTCGTTACTTTGAAATCATCGCCAGATCATTACCCCCAAACTTGAACAGGATCTTGCCGCTGCGATTCGATTGCAAGGAGTGCTTGAACGCTTCCTTGAACTGGTCGAGCGGGTACACATGCTCCACTGCGGCGGAGAGCGATCCATCAGCTACGAGGTCTCCCAACTTCTGGTAGATCTCCTCGATCTCTGTGCGGGGCGCGTTGCGTATCCAATTGATGAGCCAGAATCCGTGGAGGCCAAGACCACGATAGATGAGGTCTTTGGGCGATATGGCCGGGAACTGCCCACTTTGAAGGGCGTAGACGACAATCGATCCGCCAGGTTTAAGCGATTTGGCCAACTCGCCCACGGGTGTTCCACCCACCGTATCGACAACTAGACTAAGCTTCTTCCCGTCGAGCGCCTCCTCAATGTCCTTGTGTAGGTTGTCGCCTTGGAGGACTTCGCGGTCACCTCCCCACTGCCGCACCTGTTCGGCAGCTTCTTCCCGCCGGACGACATTCAGCGTCTTGACTCCTGCAAGCTTCGCGAGCGCAATAATGTACTGGCCCATGGCTGCGTTGGCTGCGGTTTGACCGATCCAGTCGCCGGGCATCAAGGAAACGTATTGGTTCAGCAGGAGGTAGGCCGTAGCAGGGTTAATGCCTATCATCGAGAGTTGCAGGGGATCTGCTTCCCCGCTTACTGGCACCGTGTTTCGCACTGGGACGACAACTTCGTCTGCCCAGGTGCCCTGCTCGTAGGTGGGAAGAATCAGGACCCGCTTGCCCCGCAGGGCAGCATCAACCTTCGATCCGATCTTGGCAACTCGGCCAACACCCTCCGCCCCTACCGAGGATGGGAAGGCAGGCCGGATGCCGTATATGCCACGGACGAACAAGAAGTCCGACGGATTGATCGGGGCCGCTTCCATCGAAATGAGAACATCCTCCTGGCCTAGAGCCGGTTCGAAGATCGTGTTGAGTTTGATGACCTCTGACGGTTCGCCGTGAGCTACGAGTTGCAACTGCCGCATAAGAAAATTCCTTTCGTTCGAAACAGTTTAAGGTTTGACCGAGCCGCCGAAAGCCGGCGGTCGAGATCGCGGATGTACCTATCCGGGGAATGAACTGCCGAACATCGGATTCCCGCTCTTGGAGTGCGCACGTGTTGCTTCGTCTTGAATGACATCCCAGTGCTCGACCAAAACGCCTTCCTCTATGACGAGGATGTCCGCTGCTATCCAACTGGCTGGAGCGCCGAAACCGGAAAAACGTCCCTGAACGATCACGAGATTGCCCTCGGCCACGATCATGTCGTGCTCGTATTTCAGCGTGTCCGGCAGACTCTTAATGAGTCCGAAGAGTCCTTCGCGACCCGGAGCGATGTGGGCACTGTGCTGAATGTAATTCGGTGACCAGAACCTTTCCGCCGCCGCGTAATCGTGCTTATTGAACAGGGTTTCGAACGCTTCCAGAACGATGGCCTTATTCTTTGCGGCTGTTGATTTGCTCATTCTGCCCTCTCTTCTAAGGTGTATATCCTGAGCTTCCTTTCGGGTCGATCGACCGGTTCCTGATATTCGCAGCCCTGTCAAAGCAAGAATCCTGGTCTTTGCTAAACGAGCAATGTGGATTATTGCTATAATCCACGTACAGGATTAGATTCGTAATCCTGAATTAGTTGCGGTTTATTTTTCGGGGAGGGATGCATGGGCCATTCCAGGGCTGAAAAAGCAAAAACTCACAAGCGCATCGTTCGCATTGCCTCGAAGAGATTCCGCGAGAAGGGCCTCGCAGGATTCGGAATCGCCGAGTTAATGAAGGAAGCAGGTCTTACCGTAGGCGGGTTCTACAAGCACTTCGATTCGCGTGACGACCTGGTTGCTGAAGCGGTCAGCTCTGCATTCGGCGGGTGGAAGCGTCGAGTGGACGCTGCCAAAGCTGGCAGCCCGCCAGTGTCCTACGAAAAGCTGATTGACGAATATCTGAACGAAGCGCATCGAGATAATCCGGGCACGGGCTGTGCATTCAGCGTGCTGGCGCCGGAGATGGCACGCAGCGACAAACGGACCCGTGCGCTTACCTCCGAACAGGTCCGGAACGACATTCGGTTGATTGCAGGGTTGCTTCTAGGCAAAGACAAGCAGACGGCGAGATCAAGAGCGATTTTGACTTTCAGTGCGCTCGTCGGGGCTATGTCCCTGGCACGCGCCGTATCCGATGAGGCGCTTTCGCGCGAGATCCTGAACACGGTGGCAGAGCTTCTGAAGGATTCTGCCCAAGAACACCAGTAGGGTAAAAGAGTGTGAGACCTACTCACCTTCCGGTTGTCTGCTCAACCCCGGATACCGAGCCCCTTCGACCTTGATTGTTTGAGGAAGCATTTTCGATGCCACGGAGATCTTCAGGTGTAAGTTCGACATTCGCTGCTCCGAGGTTTTCTTCGAGGCGATGCAGCTTAGTCGTGCCCAGAATCGGAACGATCCACGGCTTCTTGGCAAGCAGCCGGGCTGAAAGCGGACGGGAAAGTCACCGAGGTGGTCACCCAAGTTCTTTAGAATGATGGCGGCCAAGGGACGGAGTTGAACCGCCGACGCCAGCCTTTTCAGGGCCAAAATTAACAGTGGGTACAACGACTTGGTGGCACGGGTGGCGCTAGAAGTTGTTGATAGTTCGTGGTGGAAACAGCAACTGCGGGTGAAAAATGCGGGCAGCAGAAGACCTGCTTTGTCAATGAATAGACAGGGCATCGCGCTACCCATTCCTTGCCTTCACTCAGTCTCCGTCCCAACCGCGGTTTCCGTATCGGTGATGGCACTACCATCAGGGGGCGGAATCTCGCGCGTTTCAAATCGTCGCGTACCAGCAATCTCAATGAGCTTGTTGAGCAAGAAGTCCTTATTTCCCGAATTCTTCACATACTCCACTTCAGGGTGGATGCGCCTCCACTGTTCGTCGCGACTCAATCCACTCTCGCGCAAGACGATCAACCCTGGATGCACACTCATCCCGAATTTCGCGGCCGCGGATATGCGCGGGACCTGACGACGTTTCTCGCAGCTCAGATTCTGGCGGGCGGCAAAGACTCCTTTTCTTCACGTCAAGTCTGAGAATGGCGCAAAAGTGGTTTATCAGAAAATTGGATTTCGTTTACGTGCCGCAATATACCTAACCGTGATTTCCCTCCGCTGAAGGCGTGGTCGGTTGTGCCTCGATTCATTACCCCGTCAGTGATCAGGCCTCTGCCCGTGCGTTTGCAGGAGCGGACTTGTTGGCAAGCCCTTTGCCAAGCAAGTCCGCCTCCATCTTCCGCGCAAGAGAAGCGGGCCCTAGGGCGTTCAATATGTGGTTCAGCCGACATGGAACGATTCTGGAGCGGTTTTTGAGCAGACCGCTGAGGCCCTCAGATACGCACTGCTCGACGCTCATCGGTGGGTTCCTTTATCAACCTGGATTCTTGGGATGTTGCCGGGCGGTCTTTCGAATAAAACGCTGGGCAATTTCAATCAACTTTGTAAACGCGGCCGGATTGCGCCCCCAAGATAGCGCGTTTGTAGGCTTGTCCAACTTTCCACCCCTCGACCGGAATCACGCCGTGAAAGAACGAACCCATACTAGGTACGGATTCTTCTAGGATCGTCGGATTCACCAAATTGATACGCAATCCCTTGGGAAGTTCGATTGCGGTAGCCCGAACAAAACCTTCCAATGCGCCCGAGACGGTTGAAGCCGCGACACCGGCGAAGATCGGTTCGTCATTAAGAACGCCCGAAACCAAAGTGAATGATCCATTTTCTTTGATGAACGGGATCGCCTCCTGGACCAGGCTGATCTGACCCATGAGCTTGCTTTCCAACGAGAACTGCCATTTTTCGGCGGTGAGTTCCAAGAGCGGAGCAAATGCGACTTCACCTGCTGCAATGGCCACGGCATCAAACGAGCCGACGGCTTGATAAAGCTTCCTAACACTTTCGCGGTTCTCGATCTCGACTCGGAAATCGCCCGATTTGCGTCCCACCTTGACTATCTCATGGCGATCACCCGCTAACGCCTTTTGAACCAGTTCGCCGATCTTTCCGTTTGCACCAATCAAAATAATTTTCATAAAAACTCCATTCTGCCCGCTTAGGGCTTGTTGGTCATTCGATCGCTTCGCTATCCCGATTATGTGTCAGTTGACTAACTAAGTTAGATGTGCGGTCTATGAGGCTCCCTTTCAGACTTCGCCGTGTAGGCCCGCGGTTTCAGGCCGCCTGGGGTCTAACAAGCTTTGAATTAATTGTGTGTGCCGAGCATGCGATCAACCGATCGGCTCATTTGTTTCAAAATAAATCCAGGCGCCACGCGACTCATCATTTTG
>DATKFH010000064.1:0-51391 GCA_035511455.1 Candidatus Sulfotelmatobacter sp.
ACTTTACTCATGGATTGCTCCACTTTCTCGTTCGACTTGCATGTGTTAGGCACGCCGCCAGCGTTGATTCTGAGCCAGGATCAAACTCTCGTTTGAAACCTGATGTCTGCCGACGGGTAGTTGGCAGACTGCCATCGCCGCGTATCCAATGCAGCTTGCAAAAGCCGCTCTGGTTCAACAACGCGGGATGGCGCCACCATTCAGCCTCCACTCAGCTCCGAAGAGCTGAAAGAAGTTCACGGTGGTCTATCTTGTGAGATCGTCTCGGACTTATGCCCGAATCCGCTCTCTCACGACTGGCACGTTCAACCTAGTTGTCAAAGACCGAATCGCGATCCGCCAGAGCGGCGCGAATTCAGTCCAGGCGAACGCGCACAAGGCGAATCCGACTGTCCTCGAAACCCTACAAACATACGTGCGACGCAAGGCCCTGTCAACGTCCGCATCCCACAGAATTTCCACGCGTTTTCCACATCGCGAAACGCGCCTGGGGCTGGGCTCGGGAGCTGTCGGCAGCAGTCGAGCTTCGCTCGACCGGACAGCCGAGGGCGGCTGTCCCACATGTGCCGTTGAGCTCTAAAAACCGCGCGCAACAGTATGGCCTTCCGCCTTGGGTGTACAAAGACGCCGACTTTTCGCGGCACGCCGAAGCGGAAGACAGAAAATTGAGAAAAGAACTTGCTTTGGAGGTCCTTGCTTTGAAGGTACCCTTCAGAAACCTACAAGTGTCTCTGAATCAAGTCCCGTGGCCGGGACAATTTGGGCGCGACACGCGCTCTCAAATCATTAGATGCCGGACGCGCGACGAGAGTTGCAGACAATACGCCCGGCTAGCCACACACTGCTCTCGGTGAATTGTTTATACCAGATGAATGCGAAAAATTGCAAGGGGCAATTTGAAAAACGGGTGAGTTTACCAATTTGATACGCCCGAATGCCCCCCATCGGCTCGATGTGACCTCCATCACCGCCTTCGCAGCCGCCCAGCGCAATGGATGATCGAGGGATAGCGCGGAGTTCTGCTGTCGGCGATCTCACTTTTCCCCCAACGATCCAATTTCCGCAGCCTTCCGAGCCTACCGTCCCACCATGGCCATCATGTGCTCCGGGTAGCGTGGGCCTGCGGCTGCTTCGGGGGGAAAGACTTCGTTGATTTTTCGCAGGTCTTCCGCGGTCAGGTGCACGCTTTCGGCGGCGACGTTCTCTTCCAGGTATTTGCGGCGCTTGGTGCCGGGGATGGGCACGATCTCGTCGCCTTGCGCCAGGATCCAGGCTAGCGCGAGTTGCGACGGCTTCGAGCCTTTCTCGCGGGCGATCTCTTCGACGCGGCGCACCAGGTCTAGATTCTTCTGGAAGTTTTCGCCCTGGAAGCGCGGGGTTTGGCGGCGGTAGTCGTCGGCGGGGAGGTCTTCGAAGCGGCGGAACTGGCCGGTTAGGAATCCGCGACCCAGGGGACTGTAGGCGACGAATCCGATGCCGAGCTCGCGGCATGTGGGCAGGACCGCGGACTCGGGATCGCGCGTCCAGAGGGAATACTCGGTCTGCAGCGCGGTGATGGGATGAACTTTCACGGCTCGACGCAGGGTTTCGGGGCCAGCCTCGGAGAGTCCCAGATAGCGCACCTTGCCGTCTTTGACCAGCGCGGACATGGCGCCGACGGTTTCTTCGATCGGGGTCGCGGGGTCGACGCGATGTTGGTAGTAAAGATCGATGGTCTCGACACCGAGGCGGCGCAGGCTGGACTCGCACGACTGGCGAACGTAGTCGGGCTTGCCGTTCACGCCGCGAACGTTGGGATTGGCGGGGTCGCGGACAATTCCGAATTTCGTGGCGAGCACGACCTGGGCACGCTTGCCTTTAATGGCGCGGCCTACTAGTTCTTCATTTTTGTGCGGGCCGTAAACGTCGGCGGTGTCGAGGAAGTTGATGCCCAGTTCCAGGGCCCGGTGAATTGTGGCGATCGATTCTTGCTCATCGAATCCGGTGTAGAACTCCGACATGCCCATGCATCCCAGGCCTTGGGCGGAGACTTTCAGATGGCTGCGGCCTAGCTGGCGAGTTTTCATGGCTGGCTCCTTCAAAATCCCACCCTGTCGCAAAAAACGCGACAACGATGGGGCACCCTCGATAGATCACGATAGATTATGACGCTGGCGCCCGACTGCGTTCTTAGATGTTGGGAGGCGGAGTGCGTTGCAGGGATTCGGTGAGTCGGGTGGGGATCTGGCGCATCTGTGTGTTGCGGGAGTTGGGGAGGGATGAATGAGCCGAGTGCTGCCGTGGTTTGAGCAGAAGTTTGATTTTTCGTTTTCCGAGGAGCTGTATCCGAATGTGGTGGCGCGGTTGCGGGGGACGCCGGCGAGGATGGAAGAAGTCTTGCGCATCTGTCCGGAGCAAATCCGGTGCAAGAAACCGGAGGGGAAGTGGTCGGCGCAGGAGCATGCGGGACACTTGTTGGATCTGGAACCGCTGTGGATGGCTCGGGTGGAGGATTTTGCTCGGGGTGGCGCTGAGCTGACGGTCGCGGACTTGAGGAATCAGAAGACTTCAGAGGCGAACCACAATGCGCGTCCGCTGGAGCAGATTTTGAGCGGCTTCCGAGGCTGCCGAATGGACATGGTGAATCGAGTGGAAATGATTGAGCGCGTTGCCGGCCGTACGATGTTGCATCCTCGGCTGAAGCAAACGATGCGACTCGTGGATCACCTTTACTTTGTGGCGGAGCACGATGACCATCATTTGGCGCACATTCTGGAGCTGGTCGGGAGCTGATGACCGAAGGGGACAAGGTCCCTCGAGCGCTTAAAGTGTGCGCATTAGGACTGCTCTTTCGCCCCGCCGGGGCCGGATCCAATTCCTTTCGCCGACCCACGGCTTACCGCCGTGGGCTTTATTCTGTCGCCGCTTCGCGGCTGGATCCTGGAAGGTTTGGGTCTGTCCGTCCTACGCCGATTTCACGCGGATTAAGGGCTTGGTGCGCGGGAGCACTGTTCCGATTTCGGCGACGGGAACGCCGGCTTCGCTGAGGGCCTGCGTCAGGCGCGCCGAATCTGGGGCGGCGACCGAGATCAGAAGACCTCCGGCGGTCTGGGGATCGAAGAGGAGAGTTCGGACATCGTCGGGGACGGCGGCGTCGTACTCGACCTGGCACTCGGCGAAGTCGCGGTTGTTTTTGAGGCCGCCGGGGATGTGACCGGCGTGAACGCATTCGAGAGCGCCTTCGAGCAGCGGGACGCTGGCGGCTTGTAGGGTGATCGAGACATCCGATGCCAGCCCGAGTTCGCGGGTGTGGCCGATGAGGCCGAAGCCGGTGACGTCGGTCATGGCGTGCGCTGCAAAGAAGTGATCGCCGGTCGGATGTTGAGGCGCGGCCGTCCCCACATGAGCACCGGTGATCACTTCGACGGTGCGCTTGTTTAGCGTGGTCATCGAGTGTACGGCGGCGGCGATCCAGCCTGGCTCGGCTTTTCCCTTCTTGATCGCGGTCGAGATCACACCCGTCCCTAGAGCTTTCGTTAGCAGGAGCACGTCTCCGGGCTTGGCTCCGGCGTTGGCCAGGACTTTTTGTGGATGAATGAGTCCGGTGACCGAGTAGCCGAACTTGGTTTCTTCGTCGCGGATGCTGTGGCCGCCGATCACGGTGCATCCGGCTTCGATCATTTTCGACAGGCCACCGGCCAGGATCCGTTCCAGAATTTCCAGATCCGCTTTATCGGGGAAGCACACGAGCGCGAGCGAGGTGAGCGGGGTGCCGCCCATGGCGTAGACGTCGCTCAGGGAGTTGGTGGCGGCAATCTGTCCGAAGATGTAGGGATCGTCGACGATGGGAGTGAAGAAGTCGACGGTTTGCACCAGCGCCTGGTCGGGGGCGATTTGATACACGCCGGCGTCGTCGGCGTGATCGAAGCCGACCAGAACATTCGGGTCATGCTGCCGGGCTAATTTCCCAAGCACTTTGTCCAGCGCCGCCGGACTCAGCTTGGACGCTCAACCCGCAGCTTTTACGGACTCGGTCAGCCGGAATGGCTTTGTTTCTGGCACCAGGTCATTGTAGCCGAGAGCAGGTTGCGGAATGAGCTGCGGGTTTTTCACACTGGTCGGGAAAGTTCTTACAAAAGCTTTACTTTTTTCTTGATCCAGCGCAGACATGCCGAGGTGTCATCTGGGATAAGGAAGACTTGCTTCTGCAGATCCTCCACCCATTCCGCAACGCCCCTGCTGTGAGGATTGCAAAAACCAGATTTCCCGCGATGTCTCGATCACGATCTAGAAAGGACACTTCAGATGAGAAGAACAAAATCTTTTGTATGGCTGGGGTTTGTTTGGTTGTTTGTTGGCGTAACCGTTAACCTGGAAGCGCAGAGCTGGTCCTTTATCGGCAGCCTGCAGCAGGCGCGGGTTTATCCCTCTGCCACGTTGCTTCCCAACGGCCAAGTTCTGGTTGTGGGTGGATATCACCGGGGCCTCATCGTCGCCGTGGCGGAGTTGTATAACCCCGCGACGGGCACCTTCACCACAACGGGCAGCCTGCACACCGCGCGTTATGGGCACAGCGCCACCCTGTTGAATAACGGGAAAGTCTTGATCTCAGGCGGGCAGAACATTTCCGGCGTGATCGCCAGCACGGAACTGTACGATCCTGGGACGGGTACTTTCTCCGTTGGTGCGAGCGAGTCTTGCGGGTGCGACGGCGTTCCCACATTGCTGGCCAACGGGACGGTACTTTTCTCCGGCGGGTTTAACGGGAGCACTGCGATCGCGACCGCGGAGCTCTACAATCCCGCAACCGGTTCGTTTAGCCCGACGGGAATTTGAAAGTAGCTCGCGCCGGACCGTCGTCCACGCTGCTGCCTAACGGCAAGGTCCTGATCGCCGGAGGCGTCTTCTATACCGGCACACCGCCCTACAATCTGGTCGCGAATTTCCTTGCAAGCGCGGAGCTGTACGACCCGGCGACCGGAAGCTTCACGCTCACCGGAAGCCTGAAGACGGCGCGCGCCGGGCAGTCAGCGACCGTGCTGGGAAACGGCAATGTTTTGCTGGCGGCCGGACAAAATGGTGGGGCCAATGCCGGGTATCTCGCGAGCGCGGAGCTCTACAATCCGGCGACTGGAAAGTTCACCGTAACCGGAAGTCTGAATACTCCGCGGATCCTGCACAAGGCGCATTTGCTCGCCAGCGGAGATGTTCTGATCGTCGCCGGCAACCACTTTGGCTCGATTGCGAGTACGGAGCTGTACAACCCATCGACGGGTACGTTCACCAATGGCCCAAGTCTGAACACCCCCCGCCAGGGACACGCGTCTGCACTGCTTACCAACGGACAAGTGTTGGCGGCGGGAGGATATGAGAGCCAGCTCGGCAGTTATGTGGGATATCTTGCGAGCGCGGAGCTGTTTCACTGAAGTGCGTGCTCTCGTTCGGGGACTGGCTCTTTCGCAGGAGCTGGTCCCGAAATCGGGGACCGGATTTTAGTAAGCTTTTCTTGCGCCCCTTCGGGGCTGGTTATCCCTTACGGCGCCCACCCAGGGCTTTCGCCGAGGGCTTTATTTTTGCGCCGCTTCGCGGCTGGAAGCGCGGCCCTTCGGGGGCTGAAGCCCGGTAGCCAGCAGAAACGGTATGGCGAGGACTGGAAGTCGTGCCCTTCCCGGATACGACTAAGGCGCTGTCGCCCGAATGATCCCGGCTTTTCGATTCGGTTTAGCGAGCCCGGATCCGCTTCAATGGGGCTCGGGGCGGTCCTATTTCACCATGAGGTCCGTGACCCGTATCTCCGGATACTGGCGGTTCCACTGGGCCGAGATGCTGTCGAAGGTCAGGCGGAAGGATTGAGTCTGACCCGGAGGCAGCGGGGAAGCGCTCAAGTCCACGGCTTCCGGGTAGGGGCCGCTGGTTTTCAGCACACGCAAGGGGAGTTCTTCGCGCTGGGCGAGCTGGCCGATTTCATCTTTGAAGACGACTTCTACCACGAGATGCGTCACCGTCTTGTCGCCGGCGTTGGTGATGGTGCCATCCATGTAGCTCACGGTCGCGCCAATGAAATTCTCAGCCGCGCTCATCTTGAAGTCGGAGAATTTTAGATTTGCGGCGTAAGGGGAGATCGTCTTGATCGGCTTCGGTGGCTCACGCAGCAGAAAGGCAATTGCCAGCATGACCGCGATCACGGCCGTCACGGCGACGACGATGATCAGGCGGCTGTTGTCGCGCTCTTCGACGACCGGAGTCGGCGGGCCGAGGCTGCCCATGGGGCGATTGTAGGCTGGAGAGGGTGGATTGTCGATTTGGCTAGAGGAGATGCGGCACGCACGGAAAATTTCGGCTACGCCTGTTGTTGTTGTGGTCGAGGCCGTCGAGCTTCGCTCGAACGGGACCGACGAATGCATCGATCCCCACACGAGTTTCCACGAGTTCTCATGATTTCGCGGTCTCTAGCAGGCGCGCGGCGTTGTCGTGGTAGACCTGTTTTAGAATTCCATCGCTGAGGCCGAGGCCGTTGAGGCTCCAGTGATAGGAGAACTGGTCGATTTCGTAGAAGTGCTCGTCGAGCGACTCCAGGATGCGGAAGGTGACTTGATACATGGCTTTGTCCATTCCCATGTCCGTTCCATAACACGAGACGGCTGGCATGCTTTTCATAAAACTGTGCCGCAAACCGGGGGATGGGCGCCGTTTCGGCATAACGCGCAGCAATGTCGGCGTGTAGGTTGGGATGGCGGTCGAGCACCCCGCCCAGCCGCGCCAGGTCATAATCCAGATTGGCGAAGTGACAGGCGATGAATGTGGTGTTGGGGTGACGCGCGAGGGTGCGCTGCAGAATTTCGATCATCCCCGACAGGTCGACGATGCCGGGCTGATTGTCGAGCCGCCACTCGTAGGCGTTCATCAGGCCGTCGTTGTGACGATCCATTTTCTGATACATCCAGATCGGATCAGCGACATGCAAGCTGATCGGCATGCCCAACTCGCCGCACTTTTCAAACAGGGCATCCACGCGCGGATCGTCGGGATGCATTCCGGGTGCGTTCGATTTGCCGGACCGCAGGCCCTTGCCTTTGTCGTGAATCTCGCCCACAGCGCGCGCTCCGGCCTGGTGGCAGCGTTCCAGTTCCTTCACGGCCGAGGCCGGGAATCCGGGCTTGGGGTAGTCGGTGAAATCGAAGCCGCACCACATTTCGAAGCGCTCGGGATATTTCGAATACTTCTTCTGAATGTCGTCAAACTCCGCGCCGGTGGTCATGGTCAGGATGATCGTCTTTTCGATGCCAACCTCGTCTATGGTGCGGACCCACTGGTCGATCTGCTGCGCGGTCTTGGCATAGGGATGCGAGTGCATGTCGATGACCGGGTGCTTGGCCCTCGGGATTTCCGTAATAAGGATTTTGTAGATCGACGGCGGGCGATAGTCCTTGAGCAGCAGGGTCTGGGGAAAGGGGGAGCTTGCGGTTCGTGGCGACGAATGCGCTTCCCTTTCGGAATCCTGGGCTGGTGCGAGTTGGGCGAGGGTCGGAAGTCCAGCGGCGAGTCCGGCCAAGTTGCTCCACTGCAAGAATGCTCTGCGATCCATGGGATCTCCTGGGACCAAAGGATTACGTGCGCCGGGAGGTGGCGCCGTCTACGACCTCTGCAGTGACCAGCGAGTCGAGCTTTGCTCGACCGGACGGACGAATGCGTCCGTCCCCACACAATGTGTTCCTGATACAATCGACATCAGGATTAACGACTAGAATGCCAGTTCCGGTTTCACAAATGTGGACGGTTTCGAGCTATGTCCTGCGGCAGAAGCTTGCCGGGCGGAAGCAGTATCCGCTGGTGCTGATGCTCGAGCCTTTGTTTCGCTGCAACCTGGCTTGCGCCGGATGTGGCAAGATCCAGTACCCGGCTCACATCCTGAAAAAAGATTTGTCGCCGGAAGAATGTTTCCGTGCGGTAGACGAGTGCGGAGCGCCCATGGTGTCGATCCCGGGCGGTGAGCCGCTGATGCACCCGCGGATCGGTGAGATCGTCGAAGGACTGGTCGCGCGCAAGAAATATATCTATCTGTGCACCAACGCGCTTCTGCTGAAGGAGAAGATCGATCTCTTCAAGCCGAGTAAGTATCTGACGTTCAGCGTGCACCTCGATGGGCAGCGCGAGGAACATGACCTGGCGGTGTGCCGCGAAGGCGGATATGACATCGCGGTGGACGCGGTGAAAGAGGCGCTGCGGCGCGGCTTCCGCGTCACCACCAACACGACGCTGTTTGATGGCGCGAACCCGAAATCGGTGCGCGCGTTTTTTGACGAGATGATGGAGCTGGGCGTCGAGGGCATGATGCTCTCGCCGGGGTACTCCTACGATAAGGCACCGGATCAGAAGCATTTTCTGGGACGGGCGCGGACGCGGCGGATGTTCCGAGCGATCTTGTCGAATCGAAAGAAGAACTGGCGGTTCAATTTGTCGCCGCTGTTTCTGGAATTTCTGATGGGGAAGCGGACTTATCCCTGCACCCCTTGGGGGATGCCGACCTACAACGTGTTTGGATGGCAGAAGCCCTGCTACCTGCTGCAGGATGGATACGCGGAGACTTTCGCGGAGCTGCTGGCGACGACCGAGTGGCAGAACTACGGGACCGAGTCGGGGAATCCGGCGTGCGCGAACTGTATGGTGCACAGCGGGTATGAGGCCTCGGCGGTGGACGCCATTTACAGTTCGTTTGGCGGGTTTCTGGCTACAGTGAAGGCGACTTTGTTTACTCGGTATCGCGATGAAGAGGCGCTGCGGTTGCTGGAAGAGCCGCAGGCGCCGGTGAATCCGCTGGTGCAGATTGCGCCGCCCCGCGAAACGCTGCAGGAGACGCGGGCTTAGACATAACCGGCGGGGTAGGGGCTAAGGCCTGTTCAAAATGCGTTCCACTTTACGCGGCGCTGAAAGCGCCGCTCTTCCACGCTAGAATCAAAAGGATCATGACGGGCAAAGAAGCCGGAGACATCGACCACGCGTCTCCGCCGGCTACGCCGCCGCACGCGAACGTGAATCCGGATGCGCTTGAGGTCGCTCCAGGCACCGAGCACGAGCAACTTCAGGGATGGATCCCTCAACTCGCCAGCGAGGAGGAAATCCGCGGGGCGCTGGAAAAGGCTTTCGACTACCGGGGCGATGTCACCATTACACGCAAAGACGGATCGAAGATCGAAGGATATTTGTTCGACCGGCGGACGGCCGCGACGCTGAAAGAGTCGGTCGTGCGCCTTTACCCGAAGAACTCCGATGAAAAAGTTGCTGTCTCTTACGCGGATATTGCCGCTCTTGCTTTCACCGGCCGGGACACCGCCGCGGGCAAGAGCTGGGAAGCTTGGATGAAGAAATACGCTGCCAAGAAAGCAGCTGGGGAGAGGGATCTGAGTCTGCACCCCGAGCCGCTGGAGTAAGTGGCTACCACGAAAGTCAAAATCCCCAACCTTCGACTTCGCTCAGGGCAGGCTCTCTCGCAGAAAACGCGAGAAGGGTGGGAGACCCTGGGGTTTATTTTCCGCTTCCTGTAAAACTCAGGCTCTCTATCAGGTTCTCGACTTCGTCCTCGGTCCCGCCGATCAGGGTGATCGACACCGCATAGCCGTGCGACAGCATGGCCAGGGTTGATTGCCACATGACCCGGCTGCCAACGTCTTTGTGAAAGTCGGCCCGCACTAACGCTCTGGTCCCGATGGCAATTTCGTACGGCTCCGCGTCGGCAGTGAAGCCCTGCGCCTTGGCAACCTCGGTGAGCGGGCCGAAATATTGAACAGCGTCTTTCAATCCGGGATAGGCTGAGACGCTCTCGGCCGCGATCAGAATCGAAGAGTTCACATCTTCGCCCTTGGCTGCGGGCGGCCTGGAAAACGCGGCGAGTAATACGCTTGCGGCAGCGCTGGAGGCAGCGTTTTCCGCGGATGAATCCGCGGGCTTGTCTGAATCCGGGGCATTCATTTCTTCGGTTCGCAAGACCCAGCCTTGCGGGACTTTGCAGGAGAGGCCGAGAGATTTGTTACGGTAGACGCTATTCGTCACCGCGCCGGAATCGATAGGGATGGCGGATTGCTTGATGTGCTTGGAGGTGGAGAGGGACGATTGCGACTGGGCGGCAACTACGGCAGAAGCACTGGCCAGCACCAGCAGACAGCCGACGCGATTGAGACTAGAACACATAGCGCGATCTTACGCGAGATCGGCTGTTTCGGAGCTGCAGTGCCTTCTTCGAGGCTGGACAGGCGACTCTCACGGAAGGACGTGAAAAGCGACGTTGCTATCGAGCGTGCCTTTGGAGGTCGTCACGGTAACTGTGCCCGTGGTTGCGCCAGTCGGGACGGTAGCGGTGATCTCGGAACTTGAATTGACGACGAAAGTCGCGTTCTTACCGCTAAACCTCACGGCGGTCGTACCGGTCAGGCTGGTTCCTAGAATTACGACCTTGGCTCGCGCTTTGCCGTAGGCAGGAAACATGGTTACAAAGGGTGGTAATCCCAAGCCAAAGCGGAAAAGAGTCCCGTCTTTATAGGCGCCGCCATTTTCAGCTCCGCCGTAAAAGTTGCCGTCAGTGCCTTCGAAGAGAGCGAGGGGGTATGCGCCGTCAGCACAGTTCGTTTGAGAACAGAAGCTGTAAAGCGTGGTCAGTACTCCAAGCGGAGTGATTTTGAAGATTGTGCCTGCGGTGTAAGCCGGGCCACGGGCCCCTCCCTGGTTCGCCGTGTCATACAAACCGCCGCCTGGAGCAGCCCTGAGTAGGGATATACACCGTCTGCGCAGCTTTTCTGGCTGCAAAAGCTGTAAAGTGTGGTGTGTTTACCGGTGGCCGTTAGTTTGAACACCCTGCCGACGTTGAGGGTGCCACCAGTGGAGGTGGTCCCGTAGAGAGTTCCGTCCTTCGCTAGCACGAAGCCTCCTTGAGGACCAGCGCCGTCCGCGCGGTTGCTTAGGGCGCAAAAGCTGTAAGCGTAGTCAGCTTCCCCGCGGGGGTCATTCTAAAAACGGTTCCGCCGAACTGTGGGCCGCCTCCGCTCGTTGTTGTCCCGAAGATATTCCCGTCCGCTGATTGGATGAGCTGTCCGTTAGGAACGGCTCCGTCCGGGCATTTGGTTGTGTGGCAAAAGTTGTAGAGAATTGTGGGCGCGCCATGAGCACTCATTTTGAAGACGGTGCCGTAGTCGTCGGTTCCGCCGAATTCTGTAGTGCCGTAGAAGTTTCCATCTGTAGCCTGGATCAGTGGTCCGAAGGGATGGAGGCCGTCGGTGCAATAGATCTTGCCACAAAAGCTGTAGAGCGTAGTTAGTTTCCCAGCGCGGGTGACTCTGAAGAATGTGCCTGCATTGTCGAAACCGCCGTCGCTGGTAGTTCCGTATAGGTTGCCGTCAGTGGCCAGGACAAGTCCGGATTCAGGAAAAGAGCCGTCGGCGCAAGTCGCCAGAGCGCAGAAAGAATAGAGGGTGGTCAGCGCGCCTGAAGAAGTAATCTTGAAAACCGTGCCTGACCTGTACGCTCCGCCGCCAGTTGTTGTTCCATAAAAGTTCCCGTCGAAGCCTTGAACAACCGAAACAGGAGCGAGGCCGTTGGTTCTATTGAAAGGAGCCAGGGTCGCAAAAGTCTGTGCCGACGACCCAAGGGTGGTCGTGGAAAACGCCAACAGCGCCATGCCCGCCGCGCGCCACCCGCAAAATCTACTCTGCATTTCGACGGTCGCCATTGATCTGGGCCTAGTAACTTCTCGGTTAGCTGATGTTAACTCTGGCGCTGCGATTAATACCGGAATATCCTATGCGGCCTTGCCGACTTGTGGCTGGGCGCAGTGGGCGCAGCGGCGTGCGTCGATGGGAATCTCGCTTAGGCACTCGGAACACTTTTTTGTTGTGGGATCGGCGGGCTTATCGCTCTTATGCATGCGGGCGACGAGAGCATTGACCGGCAGGACCACCAGGAAGTAAACCGCTGCAGCGATCAGCACAAATGAAATACAGGCATTGATGAAGTCATCGATCGGAAAGGGTACCCCGCGAATCGTGAACTGGAGACTGGTGAAGGTTTCGCCCCCCGCGACCAGTTTGATGAGTGGATTCAGAAAAGCCCTCGTGAGTCCGGTGACGACGCTGGCAAAAGCCGCGCCAATCACCACGCCGACTGCCATGTCTACCACATTGCCACGGAGGATGAATTTCTTGAATCCGTCGAACATAACGTCGCCCCCCTCAAATATTGAAGTGCGGACACTGTAAGGCAGGGGCGGCGGGAGGTCAAGAGCTACGAGGGTTTTGGGCGCGTGCCAGGAGGGCGAGGGGTCGAGCTTTGCTCGCCGGGACAGCCTTCGACTCCGCTCAGGGCAGGCTTAGGCATCCGTGGCATCCGTCCCCACACCTGTCCTCAGATGCGCATCGGCATCACGATGTAGCGGTACTTGTAGTCGTCGCCTTCGGCGGGGCGCAACTGGCCGGCGGACTGCGGATCCTTTAACTCAAGGCGCACTTCGCTCGTGCCGGCGGCCTTGAGGAATTCGATCAAATAAGCCGCGTTGAAGCCGATGGTCAGCGGATCGCCGTTATAGTCGACTTCGAGAGAGTCTTCCGACTCGCCTGCTTCGCTCGAGGAAGCCGAGAGTTTGACCTCGCCTTTTTCCAGGCGGAGGCGCACGGCACGCGAGCGTTCGTCCGCAAACTGGGCGACGCGCAGGATCGCCGCATTTAATTCTTCGGCGTTCAGCGGAACGACCTTGCTGTTGTCTTTGGGGAGCACGGCTTCGAAGTTGGGGAATTGTCCGGTGAGTTGGCGTGAGGTCAGCAGGCGCGAGCCAATGCGGAAGAACAGGGTCGAGTCGTCCTTGGCAAACTCGACGGTCTCGGCTTCCGTGGAATCGAGCAAGGACTTCAGTTCGTCCATTGCCTTCTTGGGGACCAGGGTTTTCATCTCGCCCGAGACGCCTTCGAATTTCTCCCCGGGGCGCTCGCAGTGGGCCAGGCGATGGCCGTCGGTGGCGACCATGGTGATGGACTCAGGCTTGATCAGCATGAGCGCGCCATTCAGCGTGTAGCGCGACTCTTCGCTTGAGATCGCGAAAGAGGTGCGTGCGATGAGACCGCGTAATACCTGGGCGGGAATCGTTATGACTCCCGCAGCTGGAAATAGCGGGAGGCTGGGGAAGTTCGACTTGGCCATCCCGACCATTTTCGTGTTGGAGCGGCCGCAGCGGATGCTGACCCAGTGATTCTCCAGCAGTTTGATGGTGATGTCGGCGTCGGGGAGGAGTTTTACGTAGTCATGCAGTTTGCGCGCCGGGATGGTGCACGATCCCTCTTTCTTCACTTTCGCATTGCAGGACGTACGCAGGCTCAAATCGAGGTCGGTGGCGGTGAGCGACAGACGGTCTCCGGCGGCGTCGAACAGATAGTTGGACAGGATCGGAATCGTGGTTTTGCGCTCGACTACTCCCTGCGTCGCGGTCAATTCGCGCAGCAACTCGACCTGGCTGACTGTGATCTCCATGGTTCCCGCGGCAACGGCGGCTTCCACCGGCATAAAGTCCGTCTCCCCGAATACAGCAACTTCGCCCTTACTATTATTACTACCTTATATCAAATGCAAAACCTATAAAACCAGCAGTAACAGTAGGCAGGTCGGAGAAGTGGAAAACCGGGACAACTCGCCTGTTCTCACCGGGTTTCCGGCCGATCCTTGATGTTAGAAATCGGTCCCGAACCTTGCCGAGGCCCTACCATAACTTCGCCACCGTTACGATTTCTGGCTGGCGCTGCACCACTTCCACATCTCATTCACAGCGGTTGCGAAGCAAGACCGGGGCTGGTGAGTGGAAAACCCTGCCCGACCCGCTATTCATCCGCCTAATTGCTCGGTCAGTTTATTGACCAGCCGGTTCAAATCCTTGTCGGTCTTGCGAAGTTCGTCAATCTTCTCGACTGAGTGCAGGACCGTGGTGTGATGCTTGCCGCCGAACTGGCGGCCGATTTCGGGTAGTGATGCCTCGGTCAGATGCTTGGCCAGATACATGGCAATCTGGCGCGGGTAGACGATCGCGCGGGAATTGTTTTTTGCCTTAATCTCGACCAACCTCAGACCGAACTGCTCGGCGACCATCTTCTGGATCGACTCGATCGTCACCTTGCGGGCTTGGGAGTCGATGAAGTTCTTGAGTACCTGCTGGGCATAGGGGAGCGTAATCTCGGCGCCAATCAGCGACGAGTGCGCCACCAGGCGGATCAGGGCGCCTTCCAACTCGCGCACATTCGACCGGATATTGGAGGCGACGTACAGGGCCACATCGGTCGGGAGAGTCACTTTTTCCTGTTCGGCCTTCTTCTGCAGAATCGCAACCTTGGTTTCGAGGTCGGGCGGCTGAATGTCGGCGATCAGTCCCCACTCGAAACGGCTGCGGAGGCGGTCTTCGATCTCGGCCAGTTCCTTGGGGGAGCGATCGCTGGCGATCACGATCTGCTTCATCGACTCGTGCAGGGCGTTGAAGGTGTGGAAGAACTCTTCCTGGGTGCGCTCTTTTTGCGCCAGAAACTGGATGTCGTCGATCAGCAGCACGTCGACGCCGCGGTACTTGTCGCGAAAGCTGGTCATCTTGTCGTAGCGCAGCGAGTTGATCATGTCGTTGGTGAACTTCTCGCTAGATACGTAGCAGATGGCGGTCTGAGGCGTGCGACGTTTTATTTCGTGTCCGATGGCTTGCATGAGGTGGGTCTTGCCCATGCCCACGGGGCCGTAGAGGAACAGCGGGTTGTAGGCCTTGGAAGGACGCTCGGCGACGGCCTGGCAGGCGGCGTGGGCAAACTGATTTCCGCTGCCGATCACGAAGGCGTCGAAGGTGTAGCGCGGGTTCAGTTGCGCAGCGCCGTCCCAGTCGAAGCGAGCCTGCGATGGCGCAGGGCTGGTCGGAACGGCGGAGAGACCGCCGTCGTGCCGCACGGTGGTGGCCGCGGGATCATCCTCGGGAGTGACGAACTTGACGTCGTTGAACCCGAGGCCCAGATTGTCGATCGCCTCCTGGATCAGGTCGGCGTATTTGTCGCCGGCGTGGCGAAACTCGACGGTGGGAACTCGAACGAACAACACCCCTCCGCTGGAGTGGCTATAGCGCGTTGGTTTCAGCCAGGTGTCGTAGGAATGGCGGTTAATTTTCTTTTCCAGAGCGTCGAGAATGCGGGCCCACGGATTAGGGGAGAGAGTTGTGCTTGGAACTGACATATCGGAAATGTTCACCGCGGCCCTCCGGCGGCTGGTCTGAGGGCGCCTGTTAGAGACAGCTGTTTACGAAGTAGCTGGAACCGTTAATTTCACTGCGGAATGCGCCTGTAATGCTGTTGCGCTGTTGCCGCAACCCGGACAATTTCAAAAGAAGGATCAGTGCCGCATACTAGCACAAAATTTTTCGTTGTGTGGAAAACTTCGGCTGGAAGTCTTACGCGAAAACTTATTCAGAACCCGAAGCGGTGTCGCTGTCAAGTGCCGCGCTGGTTACTGCCGCGTGGATGATGCAATCAGGACAGGTCGCGAACGATTGAGGACTTGGTGTCATTGCGAGCGTGGAGGAATATAGTGCAGATGAGGTGTCTTGTTCCGCCCCGTTGGGGCTGGATCAATTTCTCAAACTGCACCCACGGCTTACGCCCCTTCGCCACGCTCAGGGCAAGCTGTGGGCTTTATTCTTGCGCCGCTTCGCGGCTTGGAAAACGCTGGCCTTGTTCGCTATGAGCGCGAGAGGTTTCCCCCCTCAGTCGCAGGAGTTCTTCCACTGCGTCGATCTGCGTGGCCTTTGCCGCGCAGTGCGCGCGTCATTTATACTCATAGTTTGCCTTAAGACTGTTCAACGAATCAGGAGCAGCTACTTTTCATGCCCAAGCGTACATTCCAACCCAATCGGCGCAAGCGATCGAAGAAACACGGATTTCGCACGCGCATGAAGACCCAGGGCGGCCAGAAGGTTTTGTCGCGCCGCCGCGCCAAGGGGCGCAAGCGGGTCTCGGTGAAACCAGGTTTCCGCGAATAGCCCAGTGAGGCGCGGGCAGCCGTTTCGACTTCGCTCCGCGCAGGCTCTGTCCGCGAACCCGCCAGTTGCATCAGCGAGTTGGAAATTAGAGGCACTGTGACCGCCAGTGTGCCCGGAGCATCGAACCAGAGCGGGAAGCCGCGAGCCGCGGGCGCCCGATTTCCTCCTGACATGCGGCTGTTGCGTCACGCCGATTTCGAGCGTGTGTACAAGAGGGGGCGTCGCCACTTTTCAGCGTCGATGACCGTGTTCTACTTGCCGCGGCCGGAAGAGACGCAGGAGGCTCGCAGGGCGCGCGGGAGGGAGGCGGCAACGCGCGGGCTTCGAGTCGGCTTCACCGTCGGGCGCGCTTTGGGAGGCGCGGTCGATCGCAACCGCATGAAGCGCCGGCTGCGCGAGGCGACGCGACTTGCGCCCCCGCCAGCGAAGGTGAGCGCCGATGTGGTCATCAATCCCAAGAAGTCGTTTCTGGCTACTGACTTCGAGGCTGTACTGAACGAAATTCGCCGCGCTTTCGTAGTCATAGAACAGAAGCTTGAGGGCAAGGGGGCGAAGGAAAAAGCTTGAACCACGAAGGATACGAAGGATCACGAAGGAAATCAGTGGCGGCGTTTTCGTCTCGCACGCCGACGTTCGCTAAGGCTGAATTCTGATGCGCCAGCTCGGCAAACTCCTGACCCTCGAAATGCTGCGAGCCTATAAGTGGGCGATCTCGCCGCTGTTTCCTCCTTCCTGCCGCTATGTTCCAACCTGCTCCGAATACGCGATGGATGCGGTCGAACGCTACGGCGCGGTGCGGGGAGTTCTGATGGCATTGTGGCGTGTGCTGCGCTGCCACCCCTTGGCCCGCGGAGGCTACGATCCGGTGGTGAAGCTTTCAAAATCCCCACCCTTCGACAAGCTCAGGGCAAGCTTTCTCGTGCAAAGGACGCACGTGAAATGGGGCAACCATGCACCTCTGAGGAAAGTTTAGACTTTGGCCGAATATAAAAATCCTCAACAGGAACCCGGCAGCGAGCGCCGCCTGCTGCTTATTTTCCTGGTGACGTTCGTCGTCATACTCGCCTTCCAGCCGCTATTCAAAAAATACTTTCCGCAACAGGCTGCTCCGCAACAACAGAGTCAGCCGGCTGCAACGCAGACGGCAGCCAGCGCTGCGACAGCACCTGCCGGAGCGGCGGTTGCGGTTCCAGCTGGAGTCACCAAGCAGGGGACAAGCGAAACCGAAACCGTCATCGAGAACGATCTTTACCGCATCACATTCACCAACAAGGGCGCCCAAGTTAAGTCCTGGATCCTGAAAAAGTTCGATAACGAAGCGCAGAATGGACCGCTCGATCTGGTCAACGCCACAGCCTCGGCGATGTATGGCTACCCGCTATCACTTTGGACTTACGACGAGGGTCTGCGCGGGCGGCTGAGTTCCGCGCTTTACGTGGCCTCGCTCGGAGGCAAGCAAACAGCACCTGCCACGATTACTTTCGAATACGCCGATCAGGATCTCGCTGTAAGCAAGACTTTCCGATTCGATCACAGCTATGTCGTGAACGTGGAAACGGCGGTCACTTACCAGGGCAGCTCGGTCGCGGCGCTGCCGGCGTGGCCCGCCGGATTCGGCGACCAGACCACGGCTGCGTTCTACGCTGCGAGTCTGATTGACTACCAGTACAACAAAGACATCCAGCGTCTGCCGGTCAAGAAGATCAGCGGCGGCGGGACGGTTCCCGGACCGTTTCACTGGGCCGGGCCCAACGATCAATATTTCGCAGCCATCTTCATCCCGGATGAGCCTGCGGCGGCGTCGATGGTCACGCTGCGGAACTCGATTTCGATCCCGCGCGATCCGTCGAAAGCCGACTCCAAGGAAGTCATCCCGGTTGAAGTGCTCGGCACCGCCGTGGGCAACTTGCGCGGTCCGACATCAGAGCGCGTCTTCGTTGGTCCCAAGGAGCTCGAAGTTCTGCAGAAGATTCCAGTGCCCGGCGTTTCCGGCGCCGATAGCGATTTAAACGGCCTGGTCGATTTCGGGTGGTGGGGCATCATCGCCAAGCCGCTGTTTCTGTGGTTGCGCTGGACCTACCATCACATGGTCGCCAATTGGGGCTGGGCGATCGTGGTGCAGACCCTGATCATTTCGATCGCACTGCTGCCGCTGCGCATCACGCAGATGAAGTCGATGCTGAAGATGCAGCGTGTAGCGCCGCAGATTAAATCGATCCAGGAGAAATACAAGAAGTACAGCCTGCGCGATCCGCGCAAGGCGGCGATGAACGAGGAGATCAGCGCGCTCTACAAGAAAGAAGGCGTCAATCCCGCGGGCGGCTGCCTGCCGCTGCTGATCCAGATGCCGTTCTTGTTCGCCTATTACCGGATGCTGGGCACGGCGCTCGATCTGCGCCACGCGCACTGGCTGTGGGTGCACGACTTGTCCGCCGCCGATCCCTATTTCGTGCTGCCGATCCTGATGGTGATCAGCAGCCTGGTGACGCAGAAGATGACGCCACAGGCGGGGATGGACCCGGCACAGCAACGAATGATGAACGTGATGATGCCGCTGATGATGGGCTTCATCTTCTTCCGCCTGGCCGCGGGGTTGAACCTGTACTATGCCGTGGTGAACCTGATTGGCATCGCCCAGCAATCCGTCATGAACCGCACCAAGCTTGGCCAGGAGATGCGGGAGATGATGGAGAAGCGGGCGAGGAAGAAAGACAAATAGCTCCTGGCTGCTAGCTTCTAGCTACTAGCTTGGACCAAGACAATTCCGTGCCCGGTTTGCGCTGTGAGATTCAACCACGAAATAGAACCGCCTTCGGCAAT
Source organism: Candidatus Sulfotelmatobacter sp. (assembly GCA_035511455.1). Lineage (GTDB taxonomy): Bacteria > Acidobacteriota > Terriglobia > Terriglobales > Acidobacteriaceae > Sulfotelmatobacter. The sequence goes on from DATKFH010000064.1 coordinate 18,827, forward strand.
TCCGGTTAGCTAGAGGCTAGGAGCTAGAAGCTAGGAGCTGACGTTGCCTATACCCGACAAACTCGCCGCCGCTAACAAGATCAATGAATTTCTGCAGACCGTCGTGACCCATGGCGGGCTCCGATTGAAATACCGGATCGTGGTCGACCCGCCGCTGCCGGAGAACCGTGACTGGGAGAAGCCGGAGATCCTGGTGGATTTCGCCGGGCCCGACTCGGCGTTGTTGCTCGACCGCGGAGGAGAACTTCTGCGGGCGCTCGAACTGCTGGCGCTGGAAATGTTGCGGCTGCCTTCGGGCGAACACGAGAAAGTGTCGTTCGATTGCCAGAATCATCGCTCGCTTCGTATCCAGGAACTGCACATGGCCGCCAACGTCGCCGCCGAGAAAGTGCGCCAGACGGGCACTCCCTATCACTTCACTCCAATGTCTTCGCGGGAACGGCGAATCGTCCACCTCGCGCTGCGCAATGAAGCCGACCTGCATACCGAAAGCGAAGGCGAAGGGATGCGGCGGCACCTGGTCGTGTATCCCAAGGACTATAGGCCGGCGGGCAAGCCTGCGCCGCGCACGTTGCCGTGATCGCGAGCCAAATCCAGCCTTCTGTTCCCACTTGAGACAGTTGATTGGGAGAGTAAGCAGCGGGGGGCCAGGTGACGCACCCAAGAACTTCCACTATTACCAACTAGATTCCGACTTGGCCCGCAGGCGCCGAAAGTGGGCAAGTCCCACTTTCGCAAGCTGCGCGCTTGGGACCCGTGAACATGACCGGGCAGAGAATGGTTTCGTATCCCACGGGTTCGAAATCCTGATTCTTGGCAGGGCTGGTTCGGATGTGGACGAATCAGAAATGAAGGAAAGGCGACCGATCAGGCCGCCCCACTCCAGAACTCGACGTCTGGCTACTATCTTCCCGCGGCTGCAGCGGCTGCTGCCGGCATCATGCCGGCGATCGTCATGCCTTCGATCCGGGTGAGGACCGCGTCCAGGCTGGCGCCGGTGTCGGTGCAGGCGTCCACATAAGGATGACGGCTGCCATCGGCATGCATGACCAGGACGCTGGTCTCCGCACTGGCCTTTTTCACCATGTACGGAAGATGATGTCGATCATTCCGAGACAGGGTGGGGCCCAGCACGACCAGATCAAACGCACTCTGTTTCAGGGCCTCCTCGACGGCTCTGCGGCCGATGGCCTGGTGCACGGTGTGGCCGGCTTTTTCCATCGCCTCGGCCTGCTCCTTTAGAATCTGTTCTTCTCCCTCGCCATAAAGAACCCTAAGTTTTGCCTTCGCCATGAAATTTCGTCCTCGCTCGGTACCTGACGTGCCTGTACCTGCTACTGACGGTAGCAACCGCTCCCCCCTCGGAAAACGTCACCGAAGACCCATGACCAACGACACTCGCGCCTGGCGAATCGCTCCTGGCCTGCAAAATCCTTCCCCTAAAAGGCCCTCCGGCGCTACACTTCTGCGCGGAGGCTTTCCAACCCAATGTGCGCCCCTAGCGTCTGGAGAGCTGTACTCATATCGATATTGTGGACCCCCTGGCTGACCGCGCAATCCACCCCCACATCCACCACCACCTGCAATCTCGAGGATGGCCGTCAGGTGTATCTCCGCTACAATCCGATCCCCGCTAACAAAGAGAAGATCGCCAACGGCAAGCCCTGGACTCCCGGCGGAGCGCCGATGACGCTGTTCACCGAAGCGCAGCTGTCGCTGGGTAGCTCGTCGATTCCCATTGGCGCCTACACTGTCTATCCCATTCCTGCCAAGGATCATTGGACGCTGGCGGTGAACAAGAACGTGACTCCCGGAAGCGCTTACGACGAGAAGCAAGACGTGGCGCGCACTGCCATGGAGACGGCCCAAGTGGCGGAACCGTCGGAGGCGCTCGAAGTCGCCTTCGCGCATGTGGGTGCGCGGTGCACGCTCCGTATCTACATCGGCAAGACTGCGTCGTTCGCCGACTTCACCGCGAAGTGAGGCCGTCTAGCGGGCCCGTTCGACGCCCTCACTTGGGTTCGGTTGCTCAGGGCAGGCTGAGAACGAACGAAGCGGGAGCCCGCTGGTGTCATCGTTTCGGTGGTTCGTTGCCCTGCTCATTTTCCGGGAGGGGCCGTCGGTGACGTGGCTTGACCGCTCTCCGGCTTGGGTTCAGCCGCTGCATTCGGCTTCGACTCGCGTGTGCCCAGCCCGATCACCATCGCCATATCCTTCGGATAGACGACGTCGCGGCCGCGCGCGAGAAAGTGGTAATAAATTGAAGTCGCGGCTCCGTAGGCTCCGAAACCGGTCGCAACCACACGCGAGCGCGCCAGTAATCCGACCGCCATGCCCACGAAGCGGAAGCCGGACGCGCCATTGGCAGCGCTTCCACCGGCGTCGCCCCCGCCACCGCCGTGTAAGTGTCGATCACCGTCCGGGGCCGCGGAGGTCGCCGCGAGCATGATTTGAATCCCCGTGGTGAGATAACGGGTGCGCGGCGTGGTGACCTGGGCGCCGCCTTCGGCGTCGAGCTTAAGATGTTCCCCTTTGGCCACCGCGACGCCTTCCAGGCTGGTCTCGACTTTCTGCTGGATGCCATTGGGCGGGGCGACTTCGTGAAAGAGAATGCGCAACTGGCCGTTGCGGGCCAACCGACGCGCCGGCTGCACCTGCATGACCGAGCCTCGAATCACGCTGCCTTCGGGCAGGATCAAATGATCGGAGGCGAGCAGCGGCGCAGTGATGAGCGCTTCCACCAGCTCTCCTTTTTTTGAGGTCGCCGAATTCAGGGGCGTAAGGAGGCGCGCGTGGACCACGCTTCCCGAAGGCGGTGGGCTGCCGATGTTGGTGAGCGCCTCCGGTTTCACGGATTCGGAGCCGAAATCGAGCGGCTGCTGCAAATCTGCGTTGAAGCTCGTTCCCTCATCGATGTACTGCGGATGTACGGGAAGCTGCGCGAGGGCGAGACGCTTCAGTTTGTGGATTTTTCCAGGCTCGTGGATCTGCTTCTGCAGGGCAGCCCATTGTTGCCGAATCTGCTGCCGCGTCTGGCTCACTTTTTTCGAGGCGGCGTCGGCGACCTTGTTCTTCGTTTCGGCTTTGGCATTTGCGGGGACAAAGTTGAGGACTCCATCGGGAGCCGGGGATGCTACCGTCTGCATGGGAATGCGCCGCCCGTCGGGCATGACCAGTTCGTCAAACTGCACGTGCACGGCACGGACTGGAGTGAAATTTCCGTCCATCGCCTCCAGGGTGCGCTTCTTCTTCGGCACCGCATCGATGGCTGAAACTTTCCCGTTTACGGTGGTACCCACGGGTATCAGCAGCTTGTCGAAGGCGTATACCGGGTCCGTCGTTTTGCCATGGATCGGCTGGCCAACTTGCCGGATGCGGACCTCGGCATCGAGTGCGACCTTGATGGGAGTTCCGGCCACAACATTCATGGGCACGGTGACTGGCTCGGGCGCCTGGGGCTCGTCTTTCTTTTCTTCTTTCTGCTGCTCTGGGCTCACGGGCGGACGCGGCTTCAACGTTTGTCCGAGGCTCCAACCGTTCGCCGCCAGCAGAAAGCCGGCGGCCCAGACTGTTTGCCTCCAGGGAAATCGACGCATAGAAGCTCTCTCTCTCTCTTCTCTTCGTGACTTACGATTTCTTACTTCGCAGCCCGGGCATGCCGCCACGAACACGAACCCCGTCGTGCAGGCAGCCGGGTACAAGTGGGTGGAGACCGCAAACGTCGAAGTGGCGAAAATCTGACTTGCAACTATGAAGTTAGAGAATGAATAATGGTTGCAACCCCGTCCGCGATTATCGACGACTGGCTGTGACGATCGCTGGAGGGAGGCTGCGCTTCTCGGCATTGTAGTGGCCTCCGCGACGGCAGACAAGGTGTGCCGACTCGTGGGTGTATCAGGGAACGTCTTCAGTCGTGCCACATGGGTCTGCAAGCCGTTCCCGTGTTGCCTTTCCGGCATCGCTGAAGCGAGGCCTTGATGCGCTTGCTTCAACGGGCAGTGGGGAGTGGCTGCCGGTTGGGGAGATTTCTGCGACAATTCCGCATGCGCCTGCTGGCTGTGCTTCTCGTGGCGGCAACCGTTGGGGCTCAATCCACGCCGCGCGTGCAAATCTCTAATACGACTGAGAGCCTGAGGGGTGTCAGCGCCGTCTCGCGCGAAATCGCTTGGGCCAGCGGCACGCACGGCACCTATCTCCGCACTACCGACGGCGGCCGCACCTGGATTCCTGCGCAGGTCCCTGACGCGGCTACGCTCGACTTTCGCGCCGTCGCGGCTTTCTCCGCCGACGAAGCCTTCCTCATGTCTTCCGGATCGGGCCACCAGTCCCGCATCTACCACACCGGCGACGCGGGTAGGCACTGGCAACTGCAGTTCAGCCACGCGAATCCTAAAGGATTCTTCGACTCGATGGTCTTCTGGGATCGCACGCACGGCATTGCGCTCGGCGATCCCGTTTCCGACGAATCCGGCAAACTCAGGTTCGAACTTCTCCTCACCGAAAACGGCCAAACATGGCACCTTATACCGCCGTCTCAGTTGCCTGCTGCGCTTGAAGGGGAGGGCGCATTCGCCGCTTCGAACACCTGCGTTGCCATCCTCTATTCTGGCAACCTGGAGGACTCCGACCCGAATATCTGGTTCGCCAGCGGAGGCAAGGCTGCCCGGGTCTTTCACTCGCCCGACCGCGGCAAAACCTGGCAGGTCTTCGACACGCCAATTCTGCATGGTCCCGACTCTGCGGGCATTTTCTCCATCGCGTTCCGCGACCCGCTGCATGGCGTTATCGCTGGAGGCGACTACAAGCGTCCCAACGATGATGGCCCCAACCTCGCCTTCACCGAGGACGGCGGCAAAACTTGGACGCTTTCCGATCTTCATCCGCAGGCATTTTTCTCCGCCGTGGCGTACGACCATCGCGTCAATGAGGAGGCGATAGGGGAGCAGGCGATTCGAGCAAAAGCCGAGAGTGAAGGAAAGAAGGCACGGATGAGGCCGATCCTGCCTGAGCGCCTTTTCCTCATCGGCCAGGATTTCATCCTCGACTTCCGCCCACCGGCGAATCCGCGGCGAGTCAGCGCGCAGAAAAAGTTGGAAATGAAGTTCAACGCCGCCAGCCCCTATCCCGAAGGCGGGGCGCTGATTGTCGGCCCCAAGGGCTCCATCGCGGCCATCCCCTGATCCACGGACCTTGTTTTGCCGGGGCACCTCCAAGGCCTATAACCCGCCCTGTCCATGCGTCTAGCGAATGGTTTCCGACTAAGTCCGTACAAGATTGTGGCCTACGCCCCGCCCAGCTCTCCCACGATGTCACTCGCCGTCAGCGCTTCGAACGCGAGGCGCGGTTTCGGGGTGGCAAGAGCGTGCTCTTCTCCAGGAATGAAGCGGGAAAGGGCATCCGCTTCTAGGTTCAGCAAGTCGACGGCAGCGCAGCGCACTCCCGAAGGCACCCGTGACGGCTTACTCTCTCCCGAGGGAAAGCTCGTTCTGGCTCGGGGAGCCGACGGGGAAAAACTCAATTTACGTGATCGCGGGCGGAGGGCGCGGGCCGAGTCGCGGCCCGTGCCCGGACTCACCGAGGCCGATGTCCTGGCGCAGTGGAGCGTGGACGGCGGCTCGGTCCTGGTCTAGCGTCGCGCCGAGATTCCCTGCCGCCTTCGAGCGCGTCAATCTTGCCGGCCGACGCGCGCACTCTTCAAAGAGTTCGCCGCCACCGACCGCGCCGGACTTCTCTCAGTGCGCGAGATCTTCGTCGCCGACGACCTGCGCTCGTACGCCTACACCGCCTATTATCAGCTATTGAGCCTGTTCGAGTCGGAAGCTCAGCCGTAAGTTAACGCCGCAGTGACCAAAGTGCTATGGCCGCGTAGTCCTTCCTGTCCTTGGCATTCTGGGGGGTATCCCGCACCATAGTAGAAGATTAGAAAACTCTCAATCTCCCCCAGATCGAGAACTCGCGTGAAAAATCTGTCTTTAGCCATTCTTGTCATCGCCTCCGTGTTGGCGTCGGCGCAAACCTCTGCCCCGGCGTCTAACACAACGGTCTCGGCCCCCACCGTGTCGCGCACCATCAAAGCGATGCACTACCGCCTGCAGGGAGGATCGACCAAGGTCGACTTCCGCGGCACTGATCTGATGCAGCGCGGCTCGGGCGAAGCCAAGGTCGAAGGCAAGAAGGTCAACTTCGAGATCGACGTCAAGTTTCAGGGCATGGAAGATGCCACCAAGTTCGGACTCGAATTTCTCACCTACGTTCTCTGGGCTGTCTCACCCCAAGGGCGCCCGGTCAATCTCGGAGAAGTCACTCTGGATAAGAGCGGCAGTGTGCACATCAAAGCCTTCACCGACCTGCAGAGTTTTGGGATGATTGTCACGGCCGAACCGTACTTCGCCGTGACCCAGCCTGGCAATATGGTTGTGATGGAGAGCGCCTCGCTCAGCGGAGCCGCGACGCAAGACATCGATGCCAGGTACGAACTGGTGACCCGCGGGACCTATTCTTCGACCAACACCCACATCGAGGGCGCGATTTTCGGGATCGACTCGAAGACACCGCTGGAGTTGTTTGAAGCGCGCAACGCCGTCCGCATCGCACATATCGCAGCCGCCGATAAGTACGCGGCGTCCATTCTGTCGAAGGCCGGCCAGCAATTGATGCACGCCGAAGAAGTCTACCGGCAGAAGCAGAACAAGGCCGCGGTGGAAGCCGCCGCCAAGGAAGCTACCGAGACTGCCGAAGAAGCGCGTTTGATGGCCGTCAAGCAAAAAGCGGAAGACGAAGCCCAGGCTTCTGCCGCTGCTCGCGAAGCCAAAGCTCGGGCGGATGCGGACGCGGAAGCCAAGCGTCGCGCTGACGCCGAAGCGGCCCGCCTGCAGGCGGAGCAAGCCAAAGCCGAGGCGGAGAAAGCCAAAGCTGAAGCTCTGGCCGCAGCACAGGAAGCGGCACGCCAGAAGGAAGAAGCGGAGAAAGCGAAGGCCGAGGCCATCGCCCAACAGCAGGTTCTAGCCGCCGAAACCGACAAAGCCAAAGCGGCCGCGGCGCAGTCGGAAAATCTGCGCCAGCAGGCCGAAAACGAAAAGCAGGAACTGCGTGCCCGTCTGCTGCAACAGCTCAACTCGATTCTCGCGACGCGCGACTCCGCCCGCGGGCTCATCGCGAACATGAGCGACGTGCTTTTCCGCAGCGGGAGCTATGAACTTCTTCCGGGTGCGCGCGAGCGGCTTGCCAAAGTCTCCGGAATTATCCTGGCCTATCCCAGCCTGCATGTCGCGGTCGAAGGACACACCGACAGCGTGGGCAGCGACGATTACAACCAGAGTCTGTCGGAGCGGCGCGCGGAATCGGTTCGCGACTATTTTGTGCAGCAGGGAATCTCCGGCGGTGCGGTTGAAGCGCGCGGTTTCGGCAAGACCGAGCCCATCGCGTCAAACGACACGCCTGAAGGCCGGCAGCAAAACCGCCGCGTCGAGCTGATTCTCTCGGGCGACGCTATCGGTAGCGCCGATGAGCATCTGGCACCGACCCCAGCCGCTTACACAACGCAACACCAGTAAAGAGACCGCTCTACACATGTCGTCTGTCGTGAAGGCCGGGCTGCGCCCGGCGGACAGCCGAGGGCGGGCTGTCCCATGGCCAGAGGTGCTCGTATCTATTTTTTGTTCCTGAGGGGTTGGGCATAATGGCTTATGTACATTCGTCTTGACCGGGCCCACCGTGCCCTTCCTGTGATTCTCGGTGTGATCACGCTCGCGAGTGTCGTGGTGCTGCTCGCTTGGGACGCTTTCCCCCGGCTATTTCCTGCCAGAGCGCATGACGTTCTCGCCGCATTTCCGCTGGCCATGATCGCTGTCGCGTACCTCCTCTACCAGAGTGCGCACCGGCCGGCGCGCCTGGAAGTGGTAAAGGCGGTTATGCTTGCAGTCGCGTTCTTGTTCTGGGCCGCCAATCAATTTTGGCCAGATCTGAGCCTGACGACACAGTTCAACGACATTGCCATTGGGCTTTTCGTACTCGATGTGTTTCTGGTTATGGTCGGCTGGCCGGCGACATCACCGGACGAGTCCTTTGCTGAGACCTACGAAGCGCCGCCCAGATGATGGGGAAATCCGCGGACGTTAACAGTTTGGGCTCACACGTAGGCCCGCTCCTGGCGTCGTATTGCCTTGTAGCGCTCAAAGGATTTCCGACTATCCTCCAGACCCAGCACGGAACGAAGCGTACAGCCGCGGAAGGTATGAACCAACATCTCTGGGGCATGACACAGGACAAACCAGGGATCGTGGCGGAGGGCCACGGGCAGGTGGCGAAGCTTCATCCAGCGCTCGGCCTTCCAACGCAAGTGCTCGATTTCCTGTGCAGGCAGGTGCTCGGTGCGAACCACCGCGGTTGTGCCGTCATACTCCTCTAGGCGTTCGTTGGTAATGAGTCCGCGTGTGCGGAACTGCTCGGCCATCGGCGTGCGTGGATAGGGCGTGGGATGCTGGATATAGGGCCAATCCACGTATCGTCTGGCGAATGCGAGGTTGGCTTCGATGGAGGCAGAGGTATCTTCAGGGTTGCCTACAATCAGCCCTCCCACCACGTACATTTTGTTTCGATGTACATAGTCGATCGCCCTCAACGTGGCATTTCCGGCGGGGCTGCCATTTTTGCGCTCTGTATTCTTGGCTGCCGCGCGCAAGAATTGCAGGTCGCCTTCCAGGATGTTTTCGATTCCCAGGAAAACGTAACGGAATCCCGCCCGCCTCATCAGTGGCGCCAGGGTTTCCCCGTGGTCGGCGATGGCCGAGGTCATCGCCTGGACAAAGTAATCCAGTTTATTGAGTCCTGCGTCGATGATGGCCTGGCATAAGGCCTGGAAGCGATGCACGTTCAAAGTAATGTTGTCGTCTACGAGAAAGATGGTGCGCGCGCCATGGTCGCGTGCGTCACGAATGTCCCGGAGTACGCGGTCAAAAGAATAGGTGTGAAAGTTGCGCCCGCGCATTTCGATAATGGAGCAGAAACTGCAGTCGTAAGTGCAGCCGCGCGAGGTCTCTATTACGTCTACCTGTCGCCCCAAGAGCGTGTAGCCCTGGAGCACGCGAGCGTCCCGATTGGGCAAACGAATTTCACCATCTTCAAGCCGACGCACGGGCCGCGGAGCGTTATGAAGCCATCCGCCACCTTGGTGATGGGAGAGGCCACAGATTTTGTCGAAGCCTCTGCCGCTTTCCAGCGCACGCAGCAGCTCGCGAAAAGTAAGTTCGCCTTCGCCGCGCACGATGTAATCCGCTCGGGATGCTTCGTAGGCCTCGGGGGCAAGGCTCGGGTCGTAACCCCCTACCACGATCTTCACATTCGGCTTGAGCTCAAGCGCCAGCTCGATAATGCGAAGAGCCGTCCGGCGCTGAAAGGTCATCACCGAGAGTCCCACGACGTTGGGATCGAATTGGCGAAATAGCCGGTGTACAGTCTCGCGCACCCGGCCGTTGCTGAGAATCAAATCTGCCACCGCCACGCGGTGATGATCATCCACATTTCCAGCGAGGGAGGTCAGTGCTCCGTTGGGCATGCGAACCGCGACCGGAGGCATGTGTTCGAAGTAATCCGGCATTGACAGCAGAAGGATATTCATACCGATCCCAGCGTGAGCAACAAGAAACCGGCTGGCCCCAACCAGAGACCAGTCTTAATGGCAGGATGCTATGCCTACAGGCCGCAACCGTGCAACGGTGTGTTGCCTAATATGGGTGACGGCTGGTGTCGTGCGACCCGCTAGACTGGAAGTCACTCGGAGGGAACATGACGAAGAATCACGACCGGCAGCTGCGGCAGAATCTTCTCTACCTGCTTGGAGGAGGAGGCGCTCACGCCAAGTTCGACGCCGTCATAAAGAACTTGCCGCCGAAGCTGCGCGGCGCAAAGCCTGCGAACTTCCCGCACTCGCCTTGGATGCTGCTCGAACATCTGCGCATGGCGCAGTGGGACATTCTCGAATTCAGCCGGAACGCCAAGCATGTCTCTCCGGCATGGCCCGCGGGATATTGGCCGAAAACAGATGGGCCGGCCAACGCCGCCTCCTGGAGTAAGAGTATTCACGAATTTCGCCGCGACCTGAAAGCCATGCAGGCCCTCGTCGGGAATCCCAAGACGGATTTGTTCGCGCGCATTCCGTGGGGCGACGGGCAAACGATTTTGCGCGAGGCGCTGCTGGTGGCCGATCACAACGCATACCACCTTGGGCAACTGCTCGATGTACGCCGGTTATTGGGAGCCTGGAAGGACTAGAAACGGCTTAGGGGGCAACAACTCCAGCAAGGAGAAGGCGTTTGGGCGTCGCTTGCATTGCGGCTGCTCTCGTCCGCCAGCAACGAGAACCCGATGAACAGGGGCGGTTGGACCGCCGCGCTCGCCAATGCCGGAACCACGAGCGCGATCCAGGCGTACCATGACGAGAATCGGATGCTAGGGGGCAACAGCAACGGAAGGCCGTAGTGAGTCCCATACCATGCCACATAGGAACCGACCAGCGACTGGACCACGATCAGAAAGAGAAAACCCTGGTTGCCGTCGGCTGCCTGTAGGCTTTTCTTCATTCCGAGCCACGCGCCGGTCGCGCTCGCGGCATGTTTCCAGCTTGGTCGGACGCGTCTGGCCCAGGCGCTGTCCGCCAGCCGCAGCGTCCCGTTCTTGACCTCGGCGTCGAGCACGCGGCGCACAGTGTTCTGTTCCGCTGACCACAGGTGCAGCAGGCATTTGTTGTGCTCCCCGGAGATCGAATACTTGGCTCACTCGAAGTCAAAAGCCATCGCCCCATCCTCGAGCGCGACCGCACCTGAGGCTTCGCTGAGGAACTCTTGGACTGTGCGGCCGAGCGCTTCTGGGGTCATACTTGGGATTCTCCACAACTGCTGCCGCGGTGTCTGTGACGAGTGACCATTGTCATCGACGGGACTGTGAAAAATCCGATGCCAGGTCACGCCAGGTCACGGTTGCCAATTGCCTCAAGGGGGGATTTCGCGTAAGCTGCCAGCGCTGGAAGTGCACTTCACCCCCGAGCGGGAAGCGAAACTCGCTCAGATTGCGAACTCGGCAGGCACTGATGCAGAGCGCCTGGCCCCAGTGCGACTCCTGGAAGAGGATGCAGGCGTCCGCGCCGCCGGTCGCGAAGGCGTTACCCAGGCTGACGAAGGCAAGTTCATCGAAGAAGCAGACAGCGATGCCGGGCCGGAACGCATGCTGCGCACTTATTGGCGCATCCGATGGACTCCTGCTGCCGCAGCCGACCTCGAAGAGATCAGCGAGTACGTAAAAGAGCGGGCATCCGCGCTACGGGCAACCGACCATCCGCAGACTCTATCAAGCGATCCGCTCCCGGAAAGAGGGGCCGAACCACGGACGCTTGGGCCGGGAGGAAGGAAGGAGAGAGCTCCCGTTTCCTCCGCTGCCTTACATTGCCATCTATCGCGTAAAAGAACGGACCGTGAGATCCTAGCATCTACCAACGGTGCACGAGATCGCTCTTAATCCGCGTGGCTACCCGGGTACAAGCGGACAGACATGATTACTTTCGGATGAGTTGCAGGTTCCCGGACCAATTCGCCCACTCGCGTATGGGATAATCAATTGATAGGAGCAACCGGCCTTCGAGTCCTGACACAACTCGCCGGCATCTAATTTCCGTGAATAAATCTATCGACAGGCAGCGGTTTTTCTTCGAACACTACGGGCTGAGCGAGCGCGACCTGGAGCACTATCTGGCCGCGGCGCTCTCGGCGGGCGGTGATTACGCCGACCTTTACTTCGAATACCTTTCCTCGACTTCGCTGATGGTGGACGAATCCATGGTGAAGTCGGCGTCGCAGGGCATATCGGCGGGATGCGGTGTGCGCGTTGTGTCCGGGGAGCGCACGGGCTACGCCTACACGGACGATCTCTCCGCCAACCGGATCCTGCACGCCGCACGGACCGCCGCCCTGATCGCCAGCGCCCCGGCCAAAACGCCCGTCGCCGGATTCCAGAAGGCGGCGGCGCGCAGCTTGTATCCCGTTACGTTACCCTCGGTCGACGCCGAAATTACTGCCAAGGTTGAACTCGTGATGCGCGCCGACAAGGCCGCCCGCGCCTACGATCCGCGCATTCAGGAAGTTCGTGCAAGCTATGCCGACGAACTGCGCACTATTCTGGTGGTTGGGTCCGACGGAACTTTCGCGGAAGACTCGCAGCCTCTTGCTCGCATGAACGTTTCGTGCATTGCCAAGACCGAAGGAAATTCCGCCCGGGGCAGTTCCGGAGGCGGAGGCCGTGTCGCCCTCGACTTTTTCTTTGGTGACAAGAATCCTGAATTCTTCGCCCACGAATCCGCGCGCCAGGCGATTCTGCAACTCGACGCCCGCGAGGCGCCGGCCGGCGAAATGGAAGTGGTCCTAGGCCCGGGATGGCCCGGCGTCCTTCTGCATGAAGCCGTGGGCCATGGACTGGAGGCCGATTTCAACCGCAAGAAGACCTCCGCCTTCGCTGGCCTGGTCGGCAAGCGCGTGGCCAGCGAGAAATGCACGGTGGTCGACAATGGCACTATGCCCTGGCGCCGCGGATCGCTCAACGTCGACGATGAAGGCGAGCCCACGCAGGAAACCGTGCTGATTGAGAAGGGAATTCTCAAGGGGTATCTCAGCGACAAGCTTTCTTCACGCCTCATGGGCATTGCCGACACCGGCAACGGACGCCGCGAAAGCTACGAGCACATCCCCATGCCGCGTATGACCAATACGTACATGCTCGCCGGCCAGGATAATCCCGAAGACATTATTCGTTCGGTCAAGCATGGCGTGTACGCGGTGAATTTCGGCGGCGGCCAGGTCGACATCACCAACGGAAAATTTGTGTTTTCGGCGTCGGAAGCCTACATGATTGAAAACGGCCATATCACCGCGCCGATCAAGGGCGCCACGCTGATCGGCAATGGGCCCGACGTGCTTACGCGAGTCTCGATGGTGGGCAACGATCTGAAACTCGACGAAGGCGTCGGCACTTGCGGCAAAGACGGTCAGGCCGTGCCAGTCGGAGTCGGCATTCCGACCTTAAAAATCGACCGCCTCACCGTGGGCGGCACCGCCAGAAAAGATCCTGGCGGCTTCATGCAGTGAGCTTTGCCACGGATTTGCACGGATCTCCACGGATTCTATGAAGATCTGGTCATTCCGACCCTGAACGTAGTGAAGGGGAGGAATCTGCTTTTTGCCGGACCACGGATTGGCCGAAACGAAATAAGGATTCACCATGCGATACCGACTTCTGGGCAACAGCGGACTCCGAGTCTCGGAGGCGGCGCTCGGCACCATGACCTTCGGCGAGGACTGGGGCTGGGGCTCCTCCAAGGATGAAGCCCGAAAGGTGTACGACGCTTTCCGCGAGGCCGGCGGAAATTTTGTCGACACCGCGAACTTATATACCAACGGAACCAGCGAAGCGTTGCTCGGCGAGTTCATGCAGGGCCACCGGCAGAGCATGGTGTTGGCTACGAAATACAGCAATGCCGCTCCGGGGACGGACCCGAACGCAGCCGGCAACCAACGCAAGAACATGGTGCAGGCCGTGGAAGCGAGTCTCAAGCGGCTGCGCACCGACTATCTCGACCTCTACTGGGTGCATATCTGGGACCAGATCACGCCGGTCGAAGAGGTCATGCGCGGACTGGACGACCTGGTTCGGCAAGGCAAGGTGCTCTACGCCGGTATTTCGGATGCCCCGGCGTGGTGGATCGCGCAGGCGAACACGCTGGCGTTCCTGCGAGGCTGGTCGCCGTTTGTCGGATTGCAGATCGAATACAGCTTGATTGAGCGAACGGTCGAGCGCGAGCTGATCCCGATGGCCAAGGCCCTGAACGTCGGGGTGACGGCGTGGTCGCCGCTGGCCAGTGGCGTGCTTAGCGGTAAATACCACGGCAAGGGCTCGTCGGAGCAGGGACGTTTGAGCAGCGACATGATGAAGCAGTTTCTGCCGGAGCAACAGCGGATGGACCGCGTGGTTGCGGCCGTGAAGAGTGTGTCCGATGAGACCGGTCGCAGCATGGCGCAGGTGGCGTTGGCTTGGCTTCGCCACCGCCCGGTTCCTGTCATTCCCATCATCGGTGCGCGGAAGCTTTCACAGTTGCACGACAATCTCGCCAGCCTTGATCTGACTCTTACCGCGAAGCAGTTGCGGACGCTCGACGAGGCCAGCCGGATTGAGCTGGGATTCCCGTACGAACTTTATGCCAAGGAGCTGCCTCGTACATTTGCCTACGGAGGACTACGAGACAAGATCGTTGCCTAGAAATCTTTATGCCTGAGACTCAAGTCGAAACCCCGAAACTCGAAACTGATCTTCGCGAAGTGGCCCAGGACATCGTCGGCCGTGCCATGGCTGGAGGCGCTACCTCTGCCGAATGCGTGGTTCGCGAAGGCGACGAATTCTCCACGCTGGTTCGCCTTGGCCAAGTCGAGACGCTGAAAGAATCGGGCTCGAAATCCATCGGCGTGCGCGTGTTCTTCGGTCAGCGCGCCGCCAGCACCTATTCGAGTGACTTCTCCCGCGAAGGCCTGAACCGCATGGTGAAGTCCGCGCTCGAACTCGCCAGAATTACTTCCGAAGATCCGTTCGGCGGAATCCCCGAAGTCTCGCAACTCGGCCAGCTAACGGGCGACCTGGATCTCTATCATGAAGATGTTTACTCGCTGCCCGGCGCCGATCGCATCGACTATGCGCGCCGCGCCGAGAAAGCGGCGTTGGATTTCGATCCCCGCATCAAGAATTCCGAAGGCGGATCGTTCGACGCTGCCACGGGCCACAGAGTGCTGGCCAACTCGCACGGCTTTGTTGGCGAATACCGCCGGTCGTACTGCTCGCTGGCGGCGGTTCCAATCGCGCAGACGGAAGCGGGAGCGATGCAGCGCGATTACTGGTACTCGGTCGCGCGCACCCTGAAAAAACTTGATCCGCCCGAGCAGGTGGGCAAGATCGCCGCCGAGCGCACGCTCCGCCGCCTCGGTGCGCGCAAAGCGAGGACGGCGCAAGTTCCGATCGTGTTCGATCCCATGGTCGCAACCTCGATTCTTGAGCACATCTTCGAAGGCATCAACGGAGACTCGGTCTACCGTGGCGCGTCGTTCCTCGCCGGCAAGCTGGGCCAGAAGATCGCGGGCGACAACGTGACCGTGATCGACGACGGCACCATGCCCGGCGGCTTCGGCACCAGTCCGTTCGACGGAGAAGGCATCCCGACGCGCCGGACCGTCGTCATCGAGAAGGGCGTGCTCAAGTCGTACCTGCTCAATACCTACACCGCGAAAAAGCTCGGGCTGCAGACCACAGCGAACGCCGCCCGGGGTTTAGCGGGCACGCCCGGGATCGGGCCGGGCAACTACTTCTTGCAGCCGGGCGCCAAGACGCCAAAGGAACTCATCGCAGGAATCAAAGAAGGTCTGTATGTCACTGAATTTCTCGGCCAGGGGGTGAACCTGGTGACCGGCGATTATTCGCGCGGCGCCTCGGGTTTGTGGATCTCCGGCGGAGAATTCGCCTACCCGGTGGAAGAAATCACGGTGGCCGGAAATCTGAAAAACTTGTTTTTCAACATTTCCGAGATCGCCAACGATCTGGAGTTCCGCGGCTCCGTGGCCGCGCCGACGATTCGCATCGACGGCCTCACCGTCGGCGGCGAATAGGCGGGGACGACCGCGACTTCGACAGGCGTAAATCCCCACTTCTCGTGCAAAGCACGCGCGAGAAATGGGGCACCCACAGATTTCATCCTAATTCGGGGCCATGGATCATCTGGTTGAGTTGACGGCCAAGTCGGCGGGGAACTGCCTTTCCATGCACCCAAACCGTGGGAATGCAATCGTAGGCCTCCACACTTTCCAGGGGCGATTTCTTCATCAGCACGAGGTTGGCAATTTTGCCCGGCTCGATTGTACCCGAGCTGCGATTCTAGCTTGAACACCCGTGCATCATTGATTGTGGCGGCCCTGAAGATTTGTGCGAGTGACATTCCTGCTTTCGGTGACGGCGAAGTTTTCGGGACCGGGCCTCAGTCCTGCCGAACAGGCCGCTCGTCGGCCCTTCGAGGTGCGCGCTACAATCGATCTGCCTTCGGGAGTAACTGGGGAGTTGGCATTTTCTCGAGGCTGAGGCTTACGTTAGCTTGCAGGATTCAGCCTCGTGGACCTGGAACACCAATGATTAAGTTCGCCAAAATCATGTTTTGGATCGCCGCCGTCTGAGGCTTTGTTATCCTGACGCCACTCTATTTCATCTTCGACAGCATCGGCCGCCAAGACCCTCCGCCCATTACTCACCCCGCCTTTTACTACGGCTTCGTCGGCGTTGTACTCGCCTGGCAGATCGGGTTCGTGATCATTGCCCGAGACCCGGTTCGCTTTCGCCCGATGATGATTCCGGCCGTCGTGGAGAAGTTCGGCTATGGCATCTCGCTGATAGTCCTCTACTTACAGCATCGCTTGCATGGCGTCGACGTGGCCTTTGGCGCCATCGACCTGCTGTTGGGCGTACTGTTCCTGGTAGCTTTTGCTCGGACCGGATCCTGAGCGCTGGCTAACCAGAAACTTAATCTGCAACCTGGACCCGGCCGTCTGCCTCTAACGGACATGCTCCCAGGTGCCAGCCGCTGTCCAAAGTACCCTTGTCGCCCGGGACAAAAGCCAGTACCATCGTTTCCTGATCATCGGTATGTTTGAGCCTCATCCCAACCTGGCGGATGAAGTAAACCGCGGCATCATCCAATCGGAAATCGAGGGGGGTGTGTTTCTGAGCGATTTACCCCCGTCGACTGTCCTCGAAATCCAGACCATGCACCACCGCTACACTGCGGTGCTACTGGGCGGCAGCGAGGCCATGCTTTCGGGCCATCCGGAATTTTGCCCCGAGCCCGTGCAGGTTGCCATCGCCGGTTCGACCTGGGGAGGCTCGATGCTCAAGCTCCAGTATGTCGGACGCGGGATGCATCTGGAATTCCGACATCCCGAATACCCCACCCCGATCGTGACTTCTCCGATTCAGGAAATTCGAGACCGTATTCAGTTGCCTGCTCTCGAACTGGACTCCCGCCCGCACGGGGCCCACTCGTAATCGCCCCCACGTTTGGATCCGGGTTTCAGACCGGGATGGGTCGAGTTCGGCTGCCACTATTTCCCGTTGTGGTCCTCTGAGTACCACTGAGTACCACGTATTTTGCTGGTCCTGGGGGGCTTTCCATTGACTTGCCTCCCCTGCACCCACTACCATTCCGGCCAGCGGCCTCCTGCGCGGAGGGCCGAACCATGCCCCTGAAGATCGATACCCGGGAAGTCGCTCACGTTACTATCCTCGACATTGAGGGCCGCATCGTGCTGGGCGACGAAATTCACGACTTGCGCGAGGCGGTGCGCGACCTGATCAAGCAGGACAAGAAAAAGATCATTCTCAATCTCGCCAACGTCGACTACATCGACAGCTCCGGCGTCGGCGAACTAGTAGGGTGCTTCACCACACTCCGAAATGCCGGAGGTGAACTGAAGCTGCTTAACCTCACTCAGAAAGTCCACGACGTGCTGCACGTTACGAAGCTCTACACCGTCTTTGATATTCGGGAAGACGAATTTACCGCGGTGAAATCCTTCGACTACTTCTTCGCAAAATAGCGGAGCGAAGGGAAGGCCAACTGCCCGCCCGCGAACCGTTCTCGACACCTCGTCCCACTGCCCACCGCGCTGGATTCGCGCTAGTATTTGCGGAAGGTGCTCATGGGCCACGCAAGTTGTGTGCAGGGGCGACGCCGCTCATGGACGACCGTAACGCCGACCGCCAAGGCTTGGAGAAGAAGACCGCCAGAGAACTGCTCTGGACCGTCGACCGCTCCTTTCAGGGATGGACCTGCTCGCGGTGCGAATGGAACTATCCGATTCCCACGCTGCTGAGCGATCCCGAAGCCAAAACCGCCTACGACCGCCTGGCAGCGGCCAAGTTTCGCGACCACAGTTGTGCCGATCACCACTCGCGCCTCATCTCGCCCGCCACGGACAGCTTCACCGCCCGCATCCGAAGCATGGTCGCGCACGGTTTCAAACCAAAGGATGCAGTTGAGCTATTCTTGCAGGAAATCGCGATCGAATATCCCAACGAGCCCAAGATTCTCGCGCAAGCGAAAGCCGAGGGCGAAGACTTTCTGCGTCGCCTGCGCGCAGGCTTGATCTAAACGGAATTTCTGCGCCGTCGCGAGGGAACCAAAGAAGTAAATACGCTATTGCACACCTCCTCTAACTCCACTTCGAACACTCCAGGGACGCATTCCATTCAGTTTCAGGCCGATAGATGCCCCAAGACCGCCACTCCATTCCACCAGTTAACTATCCTGATCCTTCGACGACACTATCGCATGCGCGCAAGCAGCATCGCGACCCCATTACGAAACTCGGGAGTGCTGATGATTTTGTTCCCTCCGGTATGCCGGAAGGCCCCACCATTCTTGGCCTTGCCCGTAATAACATCCGTCCAGGTGACCCTGTACTCGCCGGCGGGCAAGCTCATGAGGATGTCCACCGGCCCCTGCCCATCAACGTACATCGCGTACTTTCCCTTGCGGCTTGAAAGCAGATGCGTGTAAACGCCACCCGCGCGCTTCACCGTGGCGGTGTCAGGCGCCAACTCGACCAGAGGCAGTCCCTGCAAAAACTCGCTCAGAATCTTCAAGCGCCTCCGCAGCTCGGGACTGCCACCGCCCGGGCCGTTCGGCTCCGTGTCCGTTCCGTCTTCATGCCCGGGGGTGAAGGAATAGTCGAGATTGTCGAACACGCTTCCGCCCGACAACACGAAGTTCCACGCCTGGCGCGCGTAGGCCTCGTCTCCGCGCCCGAGAAATCCGGTCTCGTCATAGGAAAGCGGCTTGCCCAGCCCGTAGTTCAACAAGGCCGCCTCTGGATACGCGTAGTGAAAGTTCACGACGCTCACTTCAGGCAGTAACTGCCGTACGGGATAGCTGAAGTTGCAGCAGTCCTGCGCGATCAGATGCTGGTTCGGTAACGACGCCTCTTCACTGGCGATCCACTCCGCCACCCGCGCCTGCCACGCCATAGTCAGATCATCGGGCAAATCAACGGAGTTCGGATACTGATCGCGCCCAGTAAACAGATACGGGTTCACGATGTCCGCCAGTACCGGACGATCCGACCAGGGCTCGTTCGCAATTTCGAAGATCACGTTGGGATAGGCATTGGCCTCGCGAACCAGCTTCCTGGTGTACCGTTCCTGGTAGGAGAGAATGTTTCCGTTTTCCAGCGTGTTCAGCTTTTTCCAATCGATGGCGTCGGTTTGATCGAGATTGTTGGTCCGGTTGAAAGGACACACATCCCACTGCATGTCGCCATATTGCGAAGAAAACAGCGTGATCTCGACCACGATTCCGCGTTTTGCCGCCTCCGCCAGGTAATCATGAAGGCGCGTGAAATATTCCGGATTCCACTTGTCGAGATCGAACTTATCGCCGCCGGTGTACTCCGGCGTTTCGCTGCGCGTCGTTTCGCCGCGTACCCAGGGCGCCACAAAACGTCCGCGGGCCGGAGCCAGGTCATTGCGCTGGATGCCGAACGATTTCCCCGGCACCTCCACATACGCGCCGCCGAACAGACGGGTATAGTTCATCCCTCCAGCAGCCAGCGTCTCCAGGTAGCGGTGGTAGTTGAAGTCCGCGTTGATCACCGCCCCATAATGTTCGCCGCTTGTAATCAGGGCGACCGCTTTCCCCTGAAACAGGAAGTAATGCGGATTCTGGGGGTGGAGCTGAATCGGCTGCTGGTGCGGCTGCTGAGCAAAAGCAGGGAGGATAGTCATCAGGACCGAAAGCACCGCCACCATTATGCAGTTCCACATCGGATCGCGGGTGCTCCATTTCTCGCGCGCTCTTTGGGCGGAGAAATGGGGATTTACTGCGCAATCCCCATCTGACCCAAGATCCACGCATAATCAAACGCTGATTCTTTCAGCCGGTCATAACGCCCCGATGCTCCCCCATGGCCCGCCGGGCTCAAGTTCGTTTTCAAGATCAGAGTATTGTGATCCGTCCGCAATGCCCGCATCTTGGCCACGTATTTCGCCGGCTCCCAATACATGACCTGGCTGTCATTGAACGACGTCTTCACCAGCATGTTCGGATACGCCTTAGCCTCAACGTTGTCATACGGTGAATACGTGATCATGTAATCAAATGCGGCCTTCTCTTTAGGATTCCCCCACTCCTCGAATTCACCAACCGTTAGCGGCAGCGATTCGTCCAGCATTGTATTCATCACATCGACAAACGGCACGCCGACCAGCGCCGCGTGAAACAGGTCTGGACGCAGATTCAGAACCGAGCCCATCAGCAGGCCGCCCGCACTGCGGCCCTCGATCACGAGCCGGTCCTTCGAGCCATATCCGTGAGTCGTCAGATACTCGGCCGATGAAATGAAATCGGTGAATGTCGTCCGCTTGTTCATCATGCGGCCCGCGTCGTGCCATGCCTTGCCCATCTCGCCGCCGCCGCGAATGTGCGCCACCGCCGTAACTACGCCGCGATCAACCATGCTGAAAATATTCGAATTGAAAAACATGTCGATCGAGATCCCGTACGACCCATATCCGTACAGATACAACCCCTCGTTCCCGTCGAGCTTCGTCCCCTTTAAATACACCACCGAAATCGGAATCTTCACCCCATCCGCGGCCGGAGCATAAATCTGCTCGACCTGATACTTGCTCCGGTCGTATCCTCCAGGCACTTCCTTCTGCTTCAGCAACGTCGACGTTGCTTTTTCCATGTCGAAGGCAAACACCGATGCCGGGGTAATCGCCGACTGATACCCATAGCGGAATCGCGTCGTGTCGTAGACACGATTGATATACGAATACGCCGCATACGCCGGCTCGGGAAACTCGATCCGCCGCGACTGCCCACTGCGTAAATCCGTCACGCGAATCTGCGGCAGCCCGTTCTCCCGCTCGTACAACACGTAATAGTTCTTGAAGAAATCCGTGTCGTCGATCATGACCTTGGGATCGTGGCCCACCACTTCCTGCCAGTTCTTGCTCTCCGGATCCGCCACTGGAGCCTTCACCAGCCGGAAATTCCGCCCCGTGTCATTGACCCGAAGGTAGAAAGAGTCGCCGTTATGATCCGGATAATATTCCACGCCCTGTCGGCGCGGCTCCATCACCTTGAACTCGGCCATCGGCTGATCCGCCGGAATGTAGCGCGCTTCGCTGGTCGTATGGCTGGCAAGGACCAAGAAGATGTAAGCCCGACTCAGCGTCTTCGCGGCAGACACATCGAATCGTTCATCTTTTTCCTCATAGACCAGCGGGTCCGGACCAGCCGTGCCCGAAGTGTGCCGGTACAGCCGGTATTGCCGCTTCGACACCTCGTCTTCCTGGCTATAAAAAATCGTCTGGTTGTCATTCGCCCAGACCACGGACCCCACACGCTCGGCATGGTCCTCCAGGGTCTTGCCAGTCCGCAGATCCTTCACCGCCAGCTTGTATTGCCGGAAGCCCGTGTTGTCATAGGAATACGCCAGCAGATTCCCGTCCGGACTCACCGCGTACGCCGCCACGCTCATGAATGTCTGGCCCTTGGCCAGTTCATTGATGTCGAGCACCACTTCTTCCGCCGCGTCCATGCTGCCCTTTTTGCGGCAACGAATCTGGTACTGTTTTCCCGCCGTGGTCCTCACATAGTAAAAATAGTCGCCCTCCTTGTACGGAACCTCGACGTCGGTTTCCTTGACCCGGCTTAGCATCTCGGCATAGAGCTTTTTCTGAAGCGGTTCGGTCGGCTTCATCACCGCCTCGGTGTAATCGTTCTCCGCTTCCAGATACGCCCGCACCTCGGGATTGGGCTTGTCCCTCAGCCAGAAATAGTTGTCCATCATCTTGTGGCCGTTGACCTCGGTCAGGTGCGGAACTTTCTTCGCCACCGGAGGAGCGGGCAGCGAGCCGGTGTCGGCCGCTGTCAGCACTAGAAGCGAGATCAGCCAAAGCGTGCCCAGCGCGAGGCGACGCAACCAAACTCGGCTCATGAATTCCCTCCAAAACAGGGTTGAGAACGAATCGATCCGTAGAGCCGCTGAAAGCGCGGGGCAACAGGTCGATCGGGTTTGCACACGCGACCGTAACCATACTCCCGGCTCCTCGCGATCTGCAACTTGGCCTCGAAGACGATTCGGAAACTGAGCGAGCCCCTGCCGGTGCCCGCGGCGGCTTTTCCGTCGCTTACCGCCCGTACTCCGTGACCTTCCCATCGACGGCGGCAGCAACATACTTCTGGCTGGCCAGATTGCGAAACTGCACCACGCGATGCCCTTCCCGCGCGAGCTTCCCCCAGTGGCGGGGCTTCTCCGGATTCTGCTCAATCGCCTGATACTCGACCCCACCCATGACGAATCGAACGGTGCGGAATCGTCGCGAGCCGGTGCGAGTGAGGCGCGAGGCCCGGCCTTCCAGGACGACCTCAGAGCCGCTCATCAACTGCTCCGCCACGGATTTCAGGGTCTCATGGTCCAGCATATTCCACCGGAATAGCTTCTCCGTTTGATGTCTTAACCCCAATGTAAGTTCTCAGTCCAGCCAATGATTGAGAAAAACTTTGGGCGTCTAAGGGAATTTGCCGGCAGACGGCGCTTAGAGGGCTTTTGATGACGCCAACGTCTGGGTGGCAAACACGGGAAGCGCAAAGGTGACCAAGCTGAACGCCGCTACCGGCGTTGTGATCGGGTCTTACCCCGTAGGCTGCAATCCCCAGGGCCTGGCTTTCGACGGCGCCAACATCTGGGTTGGTAACCAAGGCGGCAACACCGTCCTTAAAGTTGTGGTCGGATAGGAACGAGAAATCGGGCGGGTGCCCCATCCTAACCGCGTTCTTTGCGGTTAGGGTGGGGACTCTGACTTTTCATCCGAACGAACCTATACTCACTCCAGACTCGGTTCCGATCCACCGACGGGACCCATCAGTTCATCGTTCGCTTCGCGGACTTCCATTCCTGATCGGCAACCATATCTCGACGGAGCCTCTCCCAGTCACGGAATTGAAGTCTTCTCCGTAGCGCTCAAAGTGCGGTGCGTCGGCCACTTCGCGCCCCGATTCCGGCAGCCACTTGTTCCAGATTGTGGTCCAGGTGCTGCGGATGGTCGAGATGTGGTCACGGTGCGAAAACACCGCGTATTCCTGCGCGGGTATTCGCACCCGGCTCCAATCCGCGGGCAGGCGGGAGAAGTCGGCGACCTCGACTCCGCAGACATAGTCGAAATTGGCTTCGTCGTCGAAGTTGCAACTCACGCCGTAAGCAATTCCTCCGACCTGCCCGGGAATATGTCCTAGATGGGGCACGAACTGCTGCCACTGGGCTGGGATGCCTGCGCTGGTTTCGCAGGTATAGCGCTCGCCCAATCCCCCGATGAGCAGCACTCTGCCTTTTTCAAAACGTGCCTCGATGGTTGCTAAAAGTGTCTCCTGCATCTTGATAGCCTCCGTTAGAGAAATATTGTTGAGATTTCCGCGCGCGCGAATCGCCTCGGGGGTGAGCCCGAACTGCTCGCGAAAAGCGCGGGTGAATGCCTCGTGAGAGCCGTATCCCACGTCCAGAGCCACGTGCAGAATGTCGGGCGCGCCGTTCACCAGCGCCCGCGCCGCTTCCGTCAAACGCCGGCCGCGCACGTAACGCATGATCGAACTTCCCAGGGTGATGGCGAACACGCGCGACATGTGAAACCGGGACACCCCGCCCGCGTCCGCCACCTCGCCCAGTGTGAGTTCCTGCCGGAAGTTACTTTCGATAAACCAGAGCGCCTTGTTGACTGGGTCCATGTTTGTGAATCCATTTTTGTAATCGATACGTGTCGATCTATGCGTGATGGACGCGGTCTGCCGTGTCCGTGCCGCTTGCTTTCCTCAGCACGAAGCCACAATAACTGATCGTTCGGATCTCGTGCTTGATCGCGGTTGCTATTTTGGGGGGACTCGTCGGGAGATGGTTCCGGTGCCGCAGTCGAGCTTCGCTCGACGGGACAGCCGGTCGCGGCTCTCCCGCACACATTTCTCTTCCAGGCACCATTTCAGTCAACAGGCCAAGGCACGTCGTCCCACTTTTGCCGACCGCGGCCGCATCTTTTTCGGAACAAGTGCCGATGTGGTGAGCATTGGTTCCCACCTCGTTACTCTGTTGATCCCTTTCCAGACAAGAAAGGCGGCCCCATGGCCGCCCCGCTGAGCTCTGACAACCGCGTTCTGGGTACTACTTTTTCCCGCTCAGCATCCCCACCACCCGGTCATAGTCATTCACGGTGTGATACTCGATCACGATCTTGCCTTTGCCCTTGCGGTCGCGGATTTTCACCCTCACCCCGAGCAGCCGCTCCAACTCCATCTGTGCCGCCCGCACATTCGGATCCACCCAGCGCGCACCGCTCTGCTTCCGTTCCTGGCCGGGCGTTCCCGGTGGGTCCAATAACCCGCTCATCTGCAGGACCAGTTTCTCTACCTGCTCGAAGTTCATGCCCTTCTCCACTGCGAGCAGTGCCGCCTTCGTGATCTGATCTTCATTCTGCAGCTTCAGGAGTTCTTTGGCCTCGGCGAAGTTAATTTTCTTTTCCGTCAGCAGTTCCTGCACCGGTTGGGGCAGGCGCAGCAGCCGCATGTAGTTCGCAACCGACTCCCGCGAGAGGCCCACCCGTTCGCCAATCTGCGCCTGGGTCAGCTTAAACTCCTCGCTCAACACGCGGAATGCCTCGGCCTGCTCCAGCGGGCTGAGGTCCTCGCGCTGCAGGTTTTCGATGATGGTCATCTCGGCGGCCTGCTGCTGCGAGACCCGCCGCACGATTGCCGGGATGGTCGTCCTGCCGGCCAGCTTGCAAGCGTGCATCCGGCGCTCGCCCAGGATCAGGATGTACCGTCCGTCGTCTTGCGCAGGACGCACCAGGATCGGCTGCACTACCCCGTTGGTCTTGATCGATTCCGCCAGCTCCAGCAGAGCGTTATCGCTGTGCACATGCCGCGTCTGAAACGGATTCCTATCAATATCGGACAGGGCCAGATTCACGACCAGGTTTCCATGCGCCCGCGAATCCGGCTGCGCCAGGATCGCGATGTCTTGTTCGACGGATGGGATTCCGGGTCTCAGACCCGAACTGGCCGGGCGCAGCTCTGCTGGCGCCCCATGGACGACCGGATCCACCGCGGGCACTTCGCCCACCTCGCCTACCTGGCCGTCATTCCGAAAGACCTGAGGAACCTGCGGTTTGCCCGGTGTGGCGCTACCCGGTACTGGCGGCGCCGTTACCGCCCGAGGGCCCGGCAACAGCGACTCCAACCCCCGCCCCAAAGCCCGCCGCTTCTCTACTTTCTCCTTGTCCGCCGCCGCCGTCGTCGTCGTCATCCGTTCTCCCCTGTTAAGTTCGCCAAGTTCTTCGTCATCCTGATGCACCGTTCTTTGGCGCCGAAGCGCCTGCCTGAGCTTGTCGAAACGCCCCATGCCACTTTCCCCGACCTTTCTTCCGCGGTGCTCTATGCTCTCGGACGTTGGTGAATGATCATCCACTGCATCACCCAAGAAGATCCGTGGGCACGAAATTAATACATCGACGATCATCAATATAATATATCGACGATGATCGATGTATTAAGCGGTCTTATCCATCTTGTCCGCACCGGCAATTTCCTCGACCGCAGCCGCCTGGTCGCCTCCGGGTCCCGCAGCATCCTGTGTAGCTAAGGTTTTTGGCGTCGGCTGCTGGCTGTAAGCGGCCTGCCGCTCAATCATCTCCTTCGCTAGCCGGATGTAACTCTCCGCCCCCCTGGATCGCGGATCGTACACCAGCGCCGGCTTACCATGGCTCGGGGCTTCCGCCAGGCGGATATTGCGCGGAACCGTCGTCACACAGAGCTTGGCCCCGAAATAGTTCTTCAGTTCCGTCTTGACCTGTTGCGCCAGGTTGGTGCGGTCATCGAACATCGTCAGCACGACCGCCTCAATCGACAGCTCAGGATTCAGGGCCGCGCGAATGCGTTCGATCGTATCGAGGAGTTCGCTGACGCCCTCCAGCGCGAAATACTCTCCTTGCATCGGGATCAGGACCGCATCTGCGGCGACCAGCGCGTTCAAGGTTAGCAGATCGAGCGCCGGTGGACAGTCCAGCACGATGTAGTGAAAGCGATCGCGCAAGGGAGCCAGTGCCTGGCGCAAGCGAAACTCGCGCCCTTCCAAGGCCACCAGTTCGAGGTTGGCGCCGATCAGATTCTTGTGTGACGGAATCAGCCAAAGCTGCTCCACCTCCGTCGTCTGCAGGGCCTCCTCAGCCGAGGCGGCGCCCATGAGCACGTGATAGGAATTGATGCGGTCCGGATCTTTCACAAAGCCGAGGCCGCTGGTGGCATTGGACTGCGGATCACAATCGACCAGCAGTGTGTTCACTTCCGCAGCCGCAAACGATGCGGCTAGATTGATGGCAGTCGTGGTCTTACCTACGCCGCCCTTCTGATTGGCAACAGCGATAACGCGTCCCATGGATTGTTAGGAGAACCAGAGCTATCCGGCAGCATAGTGCGGTTTGCATTTCAAATGCAATGACGAAATGCTGTGCATGTTGGTGAATTGTGTGCAAAACGCGTCCTGTGTTCCTGCAGGAACGCTAATAGGTAGAGAAAGCCAAAAAAGAAGCAGTTCGGTGGGTATTAGAGAGGCGTTTAAAGCGTCCAGAGGCCACCGGGATTGGGTGTCCGCGAGAACTCCGCCGTAGGCAAATCACAAGACGAGCAGAGCGGGAAACGGAGCTTATGTTCCTACAGGAACATTCCACCAACATTGCATGTCCAAGGATTTCGAGGTTGCCAGGCGGCAACTGGTGTGGGAATTCGTGCACCCCGAACCATTCTCTCAGCGGTTGGCTCACCCTGAGTCTGAGAAATGTTCCTGCAGGAACATTCTGGAAATAAGCTCTCGGCTGTCGGAAATTTCGGCCATCTTCAGACCCAGCCGGCAATTGATGTCATCCCGTCAATTTTTGGGGCCAGACTGATCCGATCTTCACAACTCTCGGCGTAGCGGCCAAAGCACTTCGATCGAGATGTTAACCGTCTTGACCCTTGACCTGAATATCCGATCAAAAGGGACATTCAGCGACGACCAGGATGCGATTGCGGGACATGGGGATCGGTTTCGGGCTGGACCAAGCGAACTGGGGCAGGGCCGAGCGGGCGGGATCAAGCTGCGACCTGCCGATGAGGAGTGCCAGGCGGCCTGGCGGAGCGACCAGGCTGGCGGCGACTGGAAGGATGGCTGCAAAACTCTCGACGGCGCGAAGCGTGACCAAGTCGAATGTGCCGCTGGCGAGCGCTTCGGCGCGACTGGTTGTTATATTGATGTCCGCCAATGTAAGGGCTCGCGCGACTTCACGCAAGAAGGTGGCCTTCTTTTGGTTGGACTCGATCAGGGTAAGGGAGATGTGCGGGGCCCAGAGCTTGACGGGTAGTCCTGGGAAGCCGGCACCGGAGCCCACGTCGGCAACCGACACTTGGCGGCCCTGAGAAGCCGAGTTGCGCTCGGCTGTCCCCCCATAAAGTGAGCCAGGAAACAGATGGCGGGCTGCGAACAGGCTCTCGCCGAAGTGGCGGGTCACGATCTGGTCGGGGTCGCGGATGGCACTGAGGTTGACGCGGGCGTTCCAACGGATGAGTATATCGATGTATGTCGATATACTTTGAAGTTGTGCGGGGGATAGGAAAGCAGGTTCCTCACCGGCCTTCGCCGGTTCCGAATGACATGGATTGGTAGCGGCTGGCGCCTCGAGGAATGGTTCCAGCAACTCGGCGATGCGAGCGGGGCGCATGCGATTTCCGATTGTAGATGGAGGATCACCGATTTGGGAAAGGTGAAGCGGGAGGGTAGGTCTTTTGGCCCGCAGAACGCAGGAAGCCGACCACCGACAGGACCGGTCCCAAAGCGGGAACCGGAGTCAAAAGGAGGGAGTCCCTGTCTCGAGATCTTGCATCTAAATCAGGCATGAGCGACCCAAGGGCAAGAATCTTTGGCGAAAAATATAGAGTCCTTGCCGTGGAGAGTCAAAGCTTGACCATCCGCGGAGTTCGCAGCGGTGAAGTGCTGACGATCATCAACCCGAATCCGGACGCTCCCCTCAGCCCGGCCGAATACCCGCTAGGAAAGCTCATTGCCCTGAGCGATCCCTCAAGCAACTCGCCTGTAAATTAGCGCCCTGTCGGCTTCCCGGGTTTGCCCTCTCTGGCTCGGGAAATTCTCTGCGTATCTCCCCCGACCGATTCCCGCCGACCGAAGGCGCGTTAGTCCCCCGTTGTTCGCAAGAGAGAGGGGACCACGGGGACCACGCGGAATTCTTGACAACCCGCTTACGATTCTGTATATTCAGTCTGTACTGAAATAAACGACATGGCGGAACTTACTGGAGTGCAGACACAGTACATTCTCCACTGGGGAGAGATGGGGACTCGCTGGGGGATCAACCGGACGGTAGCGCAGATTCATGCACTGCTGTATTTGTCGCCGCGGGCGCTGCCGGCCGAGGAGATCGCCGAGACGCTCAGCGTGGCGCGCTCGAACGTGAGCACTTCGATCCGCGAACTTGAGACGTGGGGAATCGTGCGGGCGGTCCACGTGCTGGGCGATCGGCGGGAACATTATGAGTCCATGAAAGACGTATGGGAAATGTTCCGGCTGGTAATCGAGCAGAGGAAGCGCAGGGAGATCGATCCGACGCGGGAAGTGCTGCGGGGATGCCTTGCGGCCCTCGATCCGAAAGAGCCGGGCGCGGACTACACACGAGAGCGGCTTGAGGCGATGGCAGGATTCTTTGAAGCGGTGACGGAGTTGTACGACCAGATGAAGCGCCTGCCCACAGGAACGGTGCGAAAACTGTTGCGGATGGGAACCAAGATGCGGAAGAAGGCAGGCTAAATTTTTTTGCCTGGTTTGTTCTTTTGCTACAGAATGATCTGACGTGACAGATTTTTGAGTTGAGCCCCGGAGCCGGCAGAACGGCAGGGAGGTGAATATGTCTTCCGAACTGATGAAGCAACTGATCTGGGGGGCGGGGGCGGTGCAGTGGGGAATCGTCGCGGCCAACGTTGCACTGCCGAGGCGGTTGCGGGTGGGCGACCGGCTGGCAGCAGTGCCGCAGTTCCTGAGGCAGATCTTTTATGTGCATTGGCTCTACGTCGTGATTGTGGTGGGGCTGTTTGCTGCGCTCTGCTTCGGGTTCGCGCCGGACCTTGCGGGAGCGAGTTTGCTGGGACGATTTCTGAGCGCGTTCCTCGCGGGATTCTGGCTGCTGCGGATTGTGTTCCAGATCTTTTATTACGACCGCGAGCTGCGGCGCGAGAATCGGGGGCTCGACCTGCTGTATGTGGGGACTCTGATTGCGCTGGTGGCGATTTTTGGGATAGCGGCTTTGCGGCCGGTTGGGTGAGGTGATCGATGGATACGACCTTGCGACGTCGCCCTGAAAAGCAGATTCCTCCCTACGGTCGGAATGACAAACGAGATTCTTACAGGCGGAAGGAGCAGCAGCATTTCTGGGCGGCGGGTTCGGCCACGATCGGGGCTGCGGTGTGGGCAGGGACAGCGGTGGCGGCGCGGGCGGGAATCACGCGCATGGGAGCCGTTGAACTGATATTTCTGTTTGCGCCCCTGGTGGTCGTCCCGCTGGGGATGGCGCTGGGGCGTGCGATCTCGGGGCCGGGTTGGTATGACAGTGCGGCCAGCCGGTTGCAACCGCTAGGCGCAGCTCTCGCCGTGACGGCGATGTGGCATCCGCCAGGGAGGAACGCGGCTGTGGCCGCGCTGGGATGGATGCTGGTCTGTGGGCTGCTGGCTGGGGGCGGACTGGTCGAGTTGATCCGGGCTCCGTGGTCAGATGCGGACAGGAGTGTCCGCGCCGCACTTGGGGTTGCGAAGATCGATCTGGCTGTAGGCGGGGCTTGGCTGGTGGCTTCGCGGCTGGGGATGCGGCCCATGGGAATTCAGGAACCGATCGGGCTCCTGACGGCGGTGCACTTTCACTTCGCGGGATTTGCGACGGCGACCATTGCGGCGGCGACGCTTTTGTCCGCCGAAAAGCGCGGGCCGCAACTTTGGCTCAAGCGCATCGTGGCGCTGATCGTGGGGTTGCCGTACGTGGTAGCGGCTGGATTTCTGATTTCTCCGGCGCTGAAGATGGGAGCGGCGTTGATGTTTTCGGTGAGCGTCGCGGTCCTCGCGTTAGTTCTGCGAGACTTCGGAAAGCGGGCGCAAGACCCGACGGCGCGGGTGCTGCTGCAGGGTGCGTCGGCAGCCGTGTTCGCGGGCATGGTATTGTCCGGCACATACGCAATCGCGGAACTTTTGGGGAGTGATGTTTTGACGATCCTGCAGATGGCAAGGACACACGGAATCCTGAACGCCGTCGGCTTCTGCATGCCGGGACTGTTGGGATGGCTGGTGGAGAACAGTAGCCAATCGCCAGCGTCCAATCGCCAATGACCCGGCCTTGGGCAATCGCGGCCACCGCTTCTTCGGTAGAATTGATCCGACATCAGGTTTCATCTCCCGGCAAAAAGGGATTGGATATGACGCACGGGCAGGAGAGCGGGGGGATTTTGGACGCTACACGCGAGACCGCCGCGAAGAAAATCTGGGTGACCCTGACGGGGCTGCCGCTGACGATCAAGCTGGACTGGCCGTTTCATCGGTCGACGTCGGGGGCGGATTTCTGGGTGGTGCATGGGGACATCCGGTTGATAGGAGCGGAGGGGCTGCATGCGCCGGTGGCCGTGAATTTGTCGCAGACGGTACGCGAGGTGATGCCCTCGCTTGAGCCTAGCGACGCGGAGGCTCCAGTGATCAACGCGCTGCGCAAGGAAGTGGACCGCCGGCAGATTGAGTTTTTGAAATCGGGGAAATTATTGCCAGTGCCGTTCTCCAGCCGGCATTACGACTTCAAGCGGCAGCAATGGGTGTTTGGCAAGGCGACGGATGAGGCGATGGCGGAGTTTGTGGAGAGGAAAGTTTATTGGGAGACGAAGCTGAGATTAAGTCCCGGTGTCGGGGGTGCGCCGCGAGTGTGGATTGGCGATCCGGCGGAGGCGCAGTATTTGCAGACGACGCCCGGGCACTTGCTGGAAGTTGCAGCACGACTGGTGGCGGCGCAGGGGTTGCTGCGGATCGACGGCGAGTGGGCCGAGGCCACTCCGGGATTGATGAAGCAGGCAGAGCGGTTCGAGAACGCGCGGCGGGCGGCGGTGGAGGAGTTGGAGAAGAAACACGCGTTCGAGCGGGGGTAGGCTTCGGGTAGCGCCCAGGAGTTCCGGATAGAGCTATCGAAGCATAGACGGGACTTCTATAGTCAGTTCCATCGGCATGGGCTTGCCGTCGCACTTTCCCGGGGTAAATTTCCAGCGCCGAACCCAGTCCAAGACACCCTGGTTCGGGACCTTGCGGGCAGGCGGCAGGACCTTCAGGTTTTGTGGTCGGCCATTGGCCTCGACCACGAGGGACACTCTTATCCGCGCCACAGGGTCCAACTGAAAACCACGGGGGGTGGTGGGTGGCAGGTTGGGAGGGATTGGAAAAACAGTTTTCCCCGAGCACTGGTCCAGCTCGACTGCATCTTTGGGAGCGTCGAAGAGCCCGCGATCGATGGGGGTCTCAAGGGAAAGCTCGACCACGTCTGCTGAAATGGTCTTGTGGCGATCTTCAAAGCACTTGACCTGGCGCGGAAACCAGTAATTACCGAACTTGCGGAAAGCGCCATATTCGCAAGAAAAAACAACCACGTTTAGGGGACGCGTTTCGGGTGAGACCCTCTCCAGCAGCATGCCGCTTTTCTTCTCGAAGCAGAAGGCGAATGGCATCTTTGCGGCTGCGGGCTTGCTCTCAGCACATTCGGCTGTTACCTCACGCATTTCACGTTCGGTGATCGATGCGAAATGGAAATGTCTCGAAGGGGGTGGCAGAACCGACATCAGGGCCGCGAGTTTGTTCGCCTGAGAGGGAAATTCGTCGGGATCAAGGAGCCAGTGCTTGTCGGGTCCGCCGACCTCGATGGACCGCAGATCCCCCACGGCGATTTCGCGGCGCCACTGCGAATTCGAGACCCAGACTTCGGTGTAGGTTCCCTGAACCGTTTCGAGATCGTCTCCGACGAAGGAGAAGGTCGCTTTCAGCCGGAAGGCGGGGGAGTTCGGTGCCCGGATGTCTGAAAGCTGCCTTCCATGCTCCATCATCCCTTCAGCCCGCGCCTGGATGTCCTGCGCGCAAGATCCGACGCGAAGGCATGCGACGCAGGCGACGAAAACAAGGATGCGCAGGTTCATTCGAAGTCGAACCGCGAACATCTTAATATGAACGGCCGCGGAACCCGAAAGCCGACTCCGAGGCCTAGTACATCGTCCAGATAGTTATTTACATTATTGTGGTTTTCGGCTAGAGTTGTTGGTGCATGTCGAGAATCGCTCCCGCAGTCTCGCTCGACCAGGCTACCAAGGCCACGCTGGACCGCCTGGTGCGGTCGACGTCC
>DATKFH010000065.1:0-4303 GCA_035511455.1 Candidatus Sulfotelmatobacter sp.
CCCCGGGCTGGAACACAATTGCGATCTCGGCCGACGGCCGCAACGCGTTTATCGCGTTGGCAAGCGCCGGGGCGCCAGATAATGCTGCGCGGCACCGCCCCGACGCGAATCGATGGCTCGCGATCTACAAGATCGATCTCACGACCGGCGCGCGCGTACCGGTGGTCTCAACTCCAGGAGTGGATAATCACGACCCCGCGCTCGCCGGCGGAAATCTTTATTGGGCGCGCAACGTGATTCGCGATTCCGTCGCCGCAGTCGCCGTCAGCGGCGGCGATTCCAAAGACGTGATCGTCGGCGCCGAAGTTCCAATGTGGAGTCCCGACGGGAAAAAGATCTCATTCACGTACGGCAGCTGGCGCCTCGCCGATTGGGGGCTCGATCTCGATGCGGGCTATGCTCTCGTTGACGCGGATGCGAACCGCATTTCCGCCCGCTTCACAATCGTCTCCGGTTACCACGAGGATTTTCCCGCGGCCTGGTCGCCCGACGGCAAGTGGATCGCGTTCCACTCTCATCGTTCGAAAATTCCTGTCCCTGATTACCAGAGCGCCGAGAGTACGGACGACATCTATCTGCGTCTTGCCGACGATCCCCATGCTCCCGAAATCCGCCTCACCGACTTCGGATGGGAAACGGGCCCGGCCTATTGGTCGCCTGACGGCCGCAAACTGCTTTTCAGCTCCTGGGAGCGCGGCGGCGTGCTAGGAATCGACAAGCTCTGGGTGCTCGGCATCCAGCCAGTCAACGGACAAGTTCTCGACACCACTCAGCTTCCGCTTTCAGCGGATATTCGCAGTGCCTCGTGGGCGGCCTGGTCGCCGGACGGCAAAGAAATCGCGATCGAAGATAATCGCGGCGGCGAAGATCGCGCTCTGTGGATCGCTCGCGCCGATGGCACGCACGGCGAAAGGCTGCTCGACTATCAGGGCACAACGTATGGCGGCCTCGATTGGACGCCTGACGGAAAGACCATCATTTATAGCGGCCTCGCCGGCGACAAGCTGCAGCTCTTCTCGATTCCTCGCGCCGGCGGCGCTCCCGTCCAGCTCACACACGACGCGGGAAACCTGATGCACCCGCGCGTCTCACCCGACGGCAAATGGATCGCCTGCACGCGCATCGTACAATCGAAACAAATCTGGCGCCGTCCGCTATCCTAGCCCCCTGCTTTATCGCTTCCGCGTACGCGTGCCTCACGTCTAAGCGGCAGCAGGTGCATGTGCATACCCGTTCATAAGTGGCTCCTCATCGGCAATGCCTCCACATCCGAACCGTAAGCGCGGCACCGCCCGGCGTCACGGTTTTGTAGCGCCAGGCTTCAGCCCGGCAGTTTTTCACTCCGAGCAGCAACACCGAGATTTCGATGAAGCATTTTTGCGTCTCCTTCGTCTAAGCAGGGCATTGGTTCAACCGGGTGTCGTCCTCGCGGCCGCATCTGGTTTCCACTCGAATCTAGGTTTGCCTAACGATTAGATCGGCGCGGCTATTGGGAAAAGGAGAAATTCGAATGAAGAAGCTTATGCTTTCCTTCGTACTGGCGACGATGGCGCTCACAGTCGGGGCGGTCCGAGCGCAGGCCCAGAACGCGGCACCGCCACAAATCCCGATGTCAAAACCGCCGGTCACGTATGGCTACGACTTGCGGCCCCAGGTCTGGCTTGACCTCGACCAGCTGCAACAGAAATTTGTCTCGCTCGCCGAAGCCATACCCGCCGACAAGTACATTTGGCGGCCGGCGGATGGCGCTCGTTCCATCGCGGAAGTGTTTCTGCACATCACTGCGGCGAACTACAACATCCCCGAACTGATCGGCGGAGAAGTTCCCGCGAAATACAAAGCAAAAGACTGGGAAAAGTCCACCACGGATAAGACTACGATCGTCGCTGAGCTGAAACAATCGTTCGCGAATGCCGGCGCGGTCGTCACCAAAATTCCCACCTCCGATATCGCTACGCCCCTTCCGAAGCTCGGCCCCGATGCCAATAAAGGCGACGTTGAATACCTGCTTACCACGCATGCGCACGAGCACCTCGGCCAGTCCATCGCGTATGCCCGTTCAGTCGGAGTGACGCCGCCGTGGACCGTCGCCGCCGAAGCCGCTGCTAAGAAAAAAGCTGCGGAAGGCAAGCAGGCAGGGGAAAAGCCCGAGTAGGAGTGCCGAGTCCGACGAAGAGGAATATCAGGGGACGAAGACATTTCATTTGGCGCCGCTCTGGCCGTCGGCGACGAGCTGGCGTGCCTGTTCGAGCCAGTTCAGAACCACCGTGGGCTCGGCGGCGCCACTCGTTTTGCCGCCGGGAATTTCGAATATCACAAAGTGCTGGCCATCCGGCGACACGTCATAGGACGTGAAGGGAGCCCGCAATTCCAAGCGGTCCGCGAAGAGCGTCTGCGGCTTTCCGGCCTGGAACGAGTTCTTCTCCACCGAATAGGGCACGCTGATCAGCGCTCTGTTTTGTGCGTAGAACAGCTCATGTCCTGTCTTCGACCAGCGCGGCTCCGTCCCACCGTCTGTGGAGATTTGCCACTTCCCACCCGTGCCTTCAAACGGCACAACATAAATTTGGGGCAGCCCCGATTCAACCGAGCCATAAGCGACCCAGCGTCCGTCAGGTGAAAACAATGGGTAAAATGCAGTGTTGCCAATCGGCAAAAATTGCCGGGGTTCCCGCGGCTTCCCGCTTCCGTCAAGGGTTAGAGTCCAGATTTCGCAGCACCCCCCATTTTTCTCTGCGAGCCGGGCGAAAAGAAGAACCTTACCGTCCGGCGACCAAGACCCTAGGTAGGCGATGGGAATGGATTTCGAGGTCAACGCCTCTTCCTCTCCGGTTCCATCGGCGCGTTTCCAGAAGATCACTTGCCCTGAACCCTTCGCGGCGCTGAGGGGGTGCCAATAGGTGAGCCGCTCACCGTCTGGCGACCAGACAGGAAAATTGGCTGCGGTAGTTCCCGTGGCGACCGCTGAAGTGGTTCCTCGCCCCAAGTCATGGACCCAAATGCTGCCGCCGCTCTGAAAGGCGAAACGCTTTCCGTCAGGAGAGAAGCGTGGAGAGGCAGCGTCTGGCCGGTCACTCATTAGCACTGTGGCATTGCCCTTGCGGTCGAGCAGGGTGACGTTCAGGTTGTGATTCACGCCGGCGCCAGATAAATAAACAGCGGTGCCGTTGTCTGAGAAGCCGAGCTGCGCGCTACCGTTGGTGATATCGGAATTCACGCCTTGCAGAACTGGAATTGCCGTCCCCGTGATCTTCAATTTCTGCAAGTCGAAGGGAACGACGAAGACAGTGCCCTGCGAAACGTACGCCAGATAGCCGCCGGGAAGATAGCGTCCAAAGTAAGCGTTCTCCACGAGGACCTTTGGCACGCCGGTATCGAGTGGGGCCGCTTCCACCGAACCTTTGCCGAAGAAGTTGTTGTCCGCAGAAGCGGTGAAGAGCACCGCCTTTCCGCCGGGAAGGATTTGCGGCCACCGTTGAGTGACTTCAGAGTGTGCTGAGTCCAGGTGTGTGGCCTCTTGCGCCTCGCCTCCGGAATCGTGGACTCGGTACAGCTGGCTGGTGAATTGCCTCGGGAAGATAATGGTGCCGTCTTCGCCCCACGTTCCCCCACGATAGCCCCCGACGTCAGCCAGCGTGATCGCTGCCCCGCCTCGCACAGATACCTTCTTCAATTTTCCGTCGCCAAAAAATCCGATCCACTGGCTATCGGGCGAAAAGAACGGCGCAAAAGCAGCCCCTGCTCCTTCAAGAACCACGGCAGAACCCTTGTCCAGTTCCCGAATGTAGAGTGCAACCCTGCCTGATTTGGAATCCCTTGTGGTATAGGCAACCCGCGACCCATCGGGTGAAATCACCACGGCCGGTCCGTTCTCCAACGCGAGATGCTGGTCCTGGATTGACAGGGAGAGCTCGACGGGCTTCCGCGCGGCAGGATGCGACACTTGGCGCAGCGCGAACAGCGTGAACAGTAGTACGACCGCCAGTATCCCTGCAATCGCCCAGGGCAGGAATCGTAGCCAGGCTGGCGTTGGGGTTATCGGTGAAGCTGGCGCTGCCGCCGATCGCGAGTCCGCTATTGCGGACGCTGAAATTGCGGACTGTAGTCCGGATACTTGTCCCGATACTTGACTTGGCGATTCGTACGCAGCGACACCAGCCGACGAGCGGGACAACTTGCCTGAAGCTTCATCGGATGGCTGCACCTGGTAGGCGGCAGAGCGGCTCGAGTCGCTGTCGCGTTTCAAACGCTTCAGATCGGCGCGCATGTCCGCGGCGTTGTGGTAGCGCAGGTCGCGATCCTT
>DATKFH010000066.1:0-5154 GCA_035511455.1 Candidatus Sulfotelmatobacter sp.
CGTCGCGGAATTCTCTCGCCCATGGAAACCCTGGCGCAGTCCGTCTCCACCATGGCCCCCACCACTACGCCCGCAGCGACTATCCCGCTGGTTTGCGCGCTTGCCGGAAATGGCACGTGGCTCGCGTATTTATTGGCGACAGTAGCGGTGTTGCTGGTGGCGTTGTGCATCAGCCGCTACGCCCGGCTTTCCGCGTCGCCGGGCTCTCTCTACACTTACGCTTCGATAACTCTACCTCCCTGGCTGGGTGCGACGGTCGCGTGGAGTCTATTGCTGGCATACGTCGCTACGGGATCGAGCGTCATCGGCGGCTTCTACCATTACGCCAACTTGCTGCTGCGCGACGCCACCGGCCATATCTATTCTGCAGTGTTGCTGGCCACCCTGGTGACCGGGCTTTCCATATGGATTGCTTATCGCGATGTGAAGATCTCCGCGCGACTTATGTTATGGATCGAAGCCGCGTCCGTGACCGTGATCGTGATTGTAGTAGCGCTTTTACTGGTGCGCCGCGGCTGGCACTTGGACGCGGAACAGTTGCATCTCCGTGGCATGACCGGCAGCGGACTCCGTCTCGGGCTGGTGCTGGCGTTGTTCAGCTTTGTCGGCTTTGAAAGCGCGACTACTCTGGGATCGGAGGCGGGCAATCCGCTGCAGACGATTCCCCGCGCAGTGATCCAAAGTGCCGTTCTCGCCGGCGCTTTCTTTACCATCTGCGCGTATGCCGAAGTATTAGGTTTCCACGTCGCAGGCCAGGATTTAGGGGCCAGCCAGGCTCCCATGTATTTGCTCGCCCGAGTCGGCGGCGTCCCGGTGTTGGGACTGCTGATTGATATCGGCGCGCTCGTCAGCCTGTTTGCTGGAACCCTAGCATGCATCACGGCGGCAGCCCGGGTCCTACTCCTTATGGCGCACGACGGGCTTGCACACAAATCTCTGCGCACCACACATGCTCGCAATCGGACTCCGGGCCGGGCGGTAGTCATCACTGGTCTTGCCGCGCTGCTTCCCGTCGCAGTGCTGGCAGCCCGCGGCGCCAGCGGTCTGGATGTCTACGGGTGGCTCGGATCTCTGGCCACGTACGGTTTTATCGTAGCTTACGCATTGGTCTGCATCGCGTTGCCGCGCTACCTGCGCAACCACGATGCTCTTCGTGGCGGAGCGCAGATCGTTCCATGGCTCGCTGGCATCGCCATGCTGCTCGCGCTCGTGGGGAATGTCTACCCGGTGCCGGAAGGGCCCTACGGCAAGTTGCCATACGTCTATCTTGCATATTTGGCGGCAGGCCTAGTGTGGTTCTGGATTCGCGGCCGCGGCAAAGCTGCATTAGCAGAAAGCTGAAGGTGGGCCTCACGACCTTTGATTCCAGATTCACCATCACAAAAATATCGAATCTGCGGCAAAGGAATTTTTACTGGAGGAACGCTTTCGTTCCCGACGGCAGTCGTGTAAAGTCATTCCGATATTTTGCGGGCGTGCAGAACAGCCAGTTCTGCGGGGAACATCATTTGATCAGTAGAGCAATTTTCGGTCGCTAACGAGCGGTCTCGCACTCGCTCGCTTACGGACCAGCGCGAGGTCATTCATGACAAACAGAATTGGGCTCGTCGTTCTCATCGCCACGGGTTCCCTGTGGATGTTCGCTTTTAACCCGTTCGCGAATGCTCAGCAAACGCTCGGAGGCATCACCGGGACCGTCAGTGACAAGAGCGGCGGCGTTTTGCCGGAAACAGCGGTCACCATCGTTGGCGATCAGACAACCCTCACGCGCAGCCAAAAGACCAACGCGAACGGCACCTACGACTTCGTGAACCTCCCCATCGGCACCTACACAATTACTTTCACTCACGAAGGCTTTCAGACGCAGAAGGTGCCCTCGATCACCGTCCAGGCGGATCGCACCGCCACCTTCAACGCCACGCTGCCGGTCGGCCAGGTGGGAACCGTCGTCGAAGTGCAGGCGGATCCGCTGATGAACGCGGTTGACACCACCAATGGCTACATTCTGGAGAAAGATCAGATCGATTCCATCCCGCTGCCGACGGGAAGTTTCACCGGGCTCGCAATTCTCTCGCCGGGGGTAAACGCAGAACTGCCAAACGGTAGCGGCGCAAACGCCGGACTTGGGAATCAGCCCATCTGGGCCAACGGCCAGCGCGACACCAGCAACACCTTTCTTCTGAATGGGGTCGATGCCAGCAATCTGTTCAATGGCAAAAGCACCAGCCAGGTGGCTTCGGCGCGGGTTGTGAATAATACCGGCGTCGCCGGCGCCTCCAGTACCACTGCGGAAATCATTCAGAGTACGGCATCGCCATATCTGTCAATTGGAGAGGCTTTGCCGACGCCCGCCCCGGAAACGGTTCAAGAGTTCCGCGTAAACACTTCCATGTACGACGCGCAACAGGGCTCCACCAGCGGCGCCCATATCGACATGAGCACCGCCTCCGGCACTAACGCCCTTCACGGCACCGCTTACGTTCACCGCGGAACCGATTGGTTGAATGCCGCCCCATATTTCTACAATCAGGACCAGAACATTCCGAGCAACGAGAAAGTGCCTCAGTTGCACCGTTACACGGCTGGCGGGAATATTGGCGGCCCCCTCATCAAGGACAAGCTATTCGGATTTGCCAGCTATCAGCACATTCACGTTTCCGATTTAGAAATTGGAACTTCGCGGACGGCCGCGCCTTTCGGGCTGACCGACGACCGCAGCCCAGCGACACTGATAAACGTCGCTAACCAGAATTTTCTGCCTGGGTGCGGCCAAACGGTTCCGCCATCTTGTTTGGTCGCCAGCCAGGTGGACCCCGTCGCACTCGGCTTGTTGAACTATAAGCTGCCGAACGGTCAGTTTCTGTTCCCATCGGCGAATCCTAACTTCACACCCACGGTGAACTTCCCGGAGAATGTCTTCCTCACCCAGCCGGCGTACTTCATTTCCGACCAGGCCGTGGCGAACCTCGATTACCTGGCGACTTCGAAAGATACTCTGTCGTTGAAGTACTACTACCAGCACGACCCCACCACGGCGCCATTCGGCTATTCCTCCGTCGAAGGTTTCCCTCAGCACCTGGACGCCGGCAGTCAGGTAGCCAGCATTACGAACACGCAATCGATCAAGCCGAACTTTAGTGTCACCGAGGTCTTCGGGTTCATTCGCGAGAAGGTCTACAGTACGATTGCCCAGCCCTTCACTCCGCAAGCTGCGGGCATCAATGCGTTTGGCTCCACTGTGTTCCCGGGAATCACGATCGACGATGATCTAGGAAATAATTCCCCCGCCAATACAAACTTTGTTTTCAATGGTGGCCTGAACATCGGCTCGACAGCAGCTTCGCAGGGCGCATTCACCGGCATATTCCAGAATCGCTGGATGCCCTCCGCCAATGCGATTTGGAACCTCGGCAAACACACCCTGACCTTCGGCGGAAGTTTTTCCTATACCCAACTCAACGCGCGCGATGAAAGAACAAATACGGGCATGATCGGCTTCTTGAATTTCGCCGATTTCCTCACTGGCACGCCCATCGGCTATACCGCTGATGGATTCATTACCACGAATTTCCTGCAGGGCGATGCCAACCGCTACTACCGATCGCACGAATCGGGCATGTATCTTCAGGACAAGTTTCAACTGCGTTCCAACCTGAGCATCAGCGCCGGTCTCCGCTTCGACTATCACGGAGGCCTGACGGAAAAGAATGGACGCATTTTCAATTTCGATCCGTCCCGCTACAGCTATGACGCGACGACCGACACAATTGCGTCCAACGGCTTCGTCGTCGCGGGGAACAGCCCCAATTTCCCGTCGAAGGGGGTGAGCGATTCGACGCTCACGGGGCGGCAATGGGGCCTGGCGCCCCGCATCGGCCTGGCCTGGAGCCCAAAGATGTTCAACGACAAAGTCGTCGTTCGCGCAGGCTGGGGCATGTACTACGATCGCGGCGAGCTCTTCACCTATCTCTCGCCGGGTTTCGCCTCCGGCGTGATTGCAGGCGGTCCGTTCGGTGTGAATCAGACTCCGCCGTGGGTGAATTCGCAGGTTTGTGCCGTTGCCTATACGAATTGCCCGGGCGGATTTGAAAATCCTTGGGGCACGACGCTCGGTCCACCTCCGACCGGCAATCCCGCGGATCTGGTTCTACCCAACGCGACGGCAATCTCGAATGGCGCGCAGTTATTCTCGTTCGCTGATTACAATCGTGCCAACAAGCTTCCCTACACCCTCAACCAGACACTCGACATTCAGTGGCAGCCCCGTAATGACCTGGCCATCGAAATCGGCTACGTGGGAAATCTCGGCCGCCATGAAATCGTCCCCTTGCCTTTCAACCAGGCGCAGATTGCCTCCCCGACAAGTCCCATCCGGGCAGGCACACCGTTTGAGCAGGACTATACCTATGGCTACTCAGTGGTAGGCCCCGCCACCTGCAATCCAAGCGTTTTTGGAAGCTGCTTGCCGATCAACTTGCCAAACGGACAGCCCTACCAGGAGACTTTTGAAGGCGGAAATGTCGACCTCCGGGTTCCCTACATCGGTTATTCCGCCGAGTCGGAGTCCTACACCGCCGCCGGCATCTCCGCCTACAATGCGCTGCAAACTCACGTGGAAAAGCGTATGAGTCACGGCCTGCAAGTCGGCTTCTCCTATACCTACTCTCACGCCACCGATGAGCAAAGCGGGTTGGGCCTGTTCTACAACGGCAACAACCCTTTGAACCTGCGCTCGGGTTACGGCCTCTCCGACTTCGACCGCAAACACGTGATGAATTTCACCTATCGATACGAACTGCCGAAATTCTTCTCGGCATCTTCCTTTAAGGGCAGGGTTGCAGACGGATGGGCGATTTCCGGCCTGACCGTCATCCAGAGTGGTCAGCCCTACAGCGTCGTCGATTATTCCGGGGCAGTCGGCAGCATCTTCTATGGCGTGAACGATGGCATTACGAACCCGATCGTTCCCCTTTCCGGTTGCTCTCCCAGTCAGGCGCTGACCGGGGCTTCGGGCGCGGGCGCGGGGTCTCCTGCACTTAACCCCAGTTGCTTCAGCCTGCCTCTGTTAAGTCCGGGCGCTCTGAACGGCGCGATCCCTTCCAATGATCCGTACGAGACGAACTTTATCGACCATGGCCAGCGCAATATTTTCCG
>DATKFH010000067.1:0-2048 GCA_035511455.1 Candidatus Sulfotelmatobacter sp.
CCTCGAACAATGCATCGGACAGTACGACGATGTCCGGGCCAAGGTGAACGGACCTTGATTCGCGCGCCTGTGGTGAGTTCGCATATCCGCAGCGTGGGCTATGACGCTGCTAGCCGGACGCTTGAAGTCGAGTTCGGCGGCGGTGAGATTTACCATTACCACGGCGTCTCGGAGCAGGAGCACCACGATTTAATGCACGCGCACTCAATCGGAAAGCACCTCAACCTGGCGATCAAAGGTAAGCATCGCCACTCGAAGGCGCACGTTTGACGACGGGCTCCGAGATCGCGCGCTCTGGGCTCCAGCCGTAGCGAAATATCCTGGCATGCAGGGTCACCTTGAGTATTCCGGCCCGTTGAGCCCACTCTGTTGTCGTCAGGGTTTCGCCTCCGATGGTGATTCGCCGGTTGGACTTCATGTTTAGGTGCTGCTGACGTTGGGTTGCCCAGCGGCAATTGCCAGGCTGGTAGTTCCCATCCTTATCTGGGAACCGATCAATTGTCGTGTCGCGTGGTCGTTCTCCCATGTCTACCAGGAAATTGTCGAAGGAAAGCCAGCGAGCGCAGACCGAGATGCCGCGGGCGCCGTACCTGGCGAAGTCCTTGTGGTTCGCGTCGAAGCAGCGCTGAAGCATCCTGCGCCACGTGACGTAGGTTGGTGACGATGTTCTGCCGCGGGTATGCCCGTGGCGTGGCGGCCTGCTCACACCCCGCGTCCCCGCGCCGGCCTCCCCGCCTTCACGCGTTTGGGGAGCTTGCCGGGCTTGTCAGCCGCGATCTTTTCCTTCGCCACGTCCTGCGGGATTCCGATGTTGCCCTTACCAGCCGCGGCTGCGTACATTGCCCCGCGTTGTCGCTGGCTCACTGGTCCTTTGGCCGCTTTCCCTGGCATGGCTACCCCCTTCCGCAGAAGGCTTGAGGTGAAATGGCATAGGCGTACAGCGCTGTGTCGTCGCTTGGTCCCCTGAAGCTCCAGACCGCTCGGCCGTCCGCCGCGTGCACCGCCATGGTGACATCGTGATTGCGCCAGTACCAAGCTTTCTGATGGTGGGGCGCTTGCGGGTCAAAGGTCTGAACGTCCGGGCAATACGCAAAGCGCCTATCTGGCAGCGGTTCCCAGCTACCGACCTGGACGCAGCGGCCCTGACGATAGGCACGCCAAAGGACGGTGGCGATAACGCGACCGATCGCCCGACCTTTCCACAGCCGCACCCAAGCAACGATGGATCGCAGGCTCATGGGCACACCACGGCAATCGCGATCAGGGACACGTAAAAAATGAAGTAGGCCCACGCGCAGATTGCGTAGCGACGGGACAGCCGCCAGTGTTCGTAGGCTTCCTGCGGTGTGGACCCGTTGCCATCCATGCTCCACCAGCAACCCTCGCACCACCAGT
The DNA here is from genome assembly GCA_035511455.1 of Candidatus Sulfotelmatobacter sp. Classification (GTDB taxonomy): domain Bacteria; phylum Acidobacteriota; class Terriglobia; order Terriglobales; family Acidobacteriaceae; genus Sulfotelmatobacter. Next base: position 1,396 of record DATKFH010000067.1, read on the forward strand.
TGCCGTTCCAGGAAACGTAGGTCTTGTGCTGCCAGATGCGCGGCTTGCTCATGCGCCGGGCCTAGAAACCACGATCGGCATAGCGTCGCCACGTTCTTTGGCCTCGACCGACTTCAGGATCCACAGGGCTCCGTCTTTGACCGACTCGAGGATGTCGCAGCCCGGTCGCGTGCCGCTCACGATCACCGGTTGCTCGCCGGGCAGCCACGCGCACAGCATGAACGACCATCCATTCATTCCAGCGCCGTCGAGCAGTTGTTCGATTGCAGCCGAGACCTTCTTCGCGCGATCCATACGCGCCAGCTCGTGCGGCATCGAGACGACGCGCTCGATCCGGACGGGGCTGTCATCCATTCCCGCTCCTTCTCCTCTTGTCCGTCCAATCGATCCACTCTCTGATCCCGTCGAGGAGCATATGGGCTATAACTCCGACCAGTCCAAGCGCGACGAGTCCCAGAATCAATGCTCCGACGTAGTCAACCGCATTGCATGTAGTCATCTGCTCGCCCACTCGCGCAGTTGCTTCGCTAGGTCTGCGAGCACCGTGTACCAGTTGCCCTGCTCGGTCTGGTAGAACCGCACTTCCGGCGTCCTGAACCAGCTGACTGGCGCCTCATTCGGCCCGAATTGCCAGGCCGAGTTGTGCGTGTTCA
>DATKFH010000068.1:0-7194 GCA_035511455.1 Candidatus Sulfotelmatobacter sp.
CTGGCGCAAACACAACTGCATCCTGACACATGGCGGAGGTCAACCGCCCCGCGGCGTTCGTCGTATGCTGCACCGTCTGCATCACGAGTTGAAGCTGCCGGTGTATTGCCTGCTGGATAACGACCCCTGGGGGTATTACATCTACAGCGTGATCAAACAGGGATCGATCAATCTTGCCTACGAATCGCGCCGCATGGCTATCCCCGATGCGTGTTTCCTGGGATTGCGCAGTCTGGATTATGGCCGCTGCCAGCTTAGCCCCAGCGTGCAAATCAAATTGAACGAGCAAGACATCAAACGGGCCCGGCAGATCGCGCAGTATCCCTGGTTTGTGAACAAAAAGCCCTGGCAAAAGGAAATCGAGCTGATGTTGAAGAACGGCTTCAAGCTCGAAGTCGAAGCCCTGATCAGCAAAGACATCAGCTATGTTACGGAAGAATATGTACCGGCCCGGTTGGAGGAGGGCGAGTTCCTCGACTAGCTGGTGGGGTTAGGAATCTCAAAACTCCGAAAAGCTACGGCTTGGGCGGAAAGTTCGCTATCCGGCACCTTATCGTGACGCTGGTATGCACTTCAATTTCCCTAGTCGACACGAGTGTGGATGCCGTTTGTGCCATACGTGACATCGGGGCAGTGAATGCCGGTTTCGGCGTGATCGAAGCGCCGAGGTGACAGCAAACGGGTTTTCATGCTCTTATTTAAACGCGATGCCACTGGTCGTGCGTCCGCGCGTTTGGAGTTTGCGGCCAACCTAACGAATGTCGTCGGTGTTTGTACCACCTTCTTATTTACTGCTTGCGCCGATGAGTCGTCGTTCGTTCATGCGACTTGTTCTTTGGAAGGTGCACGCTCTGTGTTGGCTTGCATTGCCGTCACGAGGTCGGCGGCGGATGCTCCTTCGAGTGACAGTCCGTAGCCGACTTCTCGAACGATGCGCTCCTTCAACGGATGAATAAAGTGCACGCGCGTGTTGCGCCGCGTCACTTCCGGTACCTTGAGATACAGGGCGGCGAGTTCCCGCGCTCGGCTGAGCGCCTTTCCATTCGGGACAACTTCGGCAACCACACCCCATTCGCGCGCAGTACGCGCGGTCAGCGGCTGTGGATTCAGCAGGAACGCCTCCGCTCGCCCCGCACCGGCGCGATAACTCCATGTGGTGAAGATCCCATCACCGGGAACAATGCCTCCAGCGCGGTGTGCCAGATCGTGGAACGTCGCCTCTTCAGCCGCCACGATCACATTCGCAAGCAGCGCATATTCGGAATGCACCTGCGCGCGTCCTCGACGGCCGCGATCACAGGCACGCGTATGTTCACGATGTTCTCGAGAATCTGCACGCCTTCGTCGTGAACCTAGCTCCAAACGCCGGGATCGGCGACGTTGCCAAAGGATGAAAAACCGATACCAGGAATGAACTCGCCACCCGTCGGACAAAGTCTCCGAGACTTTCAAGCCGACATTTCAGATCTGGAGCGCCTCAGGAAACTGTTCGCCATCATAGGCCCGTTCCAGGCCGTAGCTAACGCCGCTGGCGGCGTGTTTCCGGGACCGTTCGAAGATCTCACCGACGACCAGTGGGCGAAGTCGCTTGCTTCGAAGGGGACGGGCCAAATCAATCTTGTTCGCGCCGCACTGCCGCACATTGCGGACAAAGGATCATTCACGCTCGTATCCGGTGTCTTAACGGACGCGTTTATGCATGGCGGCACCATCGGGAAAACGATTAACCACTTGGTAGAAGGCTTCGTCAAAGCTGCTGCTGTCGAATTGCCGCGCGGCGTGCGTATCAACTGCATCAGTCCGACCGTCTTGGCGGAGTCGGCCGCCTATCACGCCTATTTCACCGGCTTCACGCCCGTGTCGGCGGCCGATGTCGCGCTCGCGTATCTACGCGCTATCTCGAACCCGATCACCGGGCGGATCCTGAAGTTGCACAAAACTAACTGCTGAGACCGTTGGGCAGGACAAAACCGGAACCATGATGGCCTTGTCCCGGATCACGATGGACGTGTACGCCCGGGCGGTGACTCCGGCCAAGCGCAATGCGCAGGGAAAAGTTGTGGGGATGCTGCGGGAGACGAAGAAAGAAGAGAAGTTGGGCTAAGAGTTGTGTGTCCCACCTGTAACCCCGGCGAAAAACGCGGTCTCCTGCAAGCTTTTTATTTTGTTGGCATCCCCGAGTCGTTCTAGGAGCAGCAAGAAACACCTTATTGTGTCCCCGATGTGTCCCCGGACTTTCGACGCAGTCGAGCACTTCCCTGCTTATCTTCCGCACAGTAAGCGAAATTTGTAGGGACCTGTGAGAGTTTCCAAGGCCGTCTCTAGTCAATCAATCTCCGCCACGTCTACAGACCTGCCGCGTCTGTCCTAATCTGATACAGCGAGTGATGCGTCAGGATGTATAGCGTCCGCCGGTCCGCCCCGCCGAAGATCAGGTCGATCGGCCTCTCTGGCACATCGATCGTATCTGCCAACTTCCCTTCCGGCGTGTACACCAGGATCTGCCCCGCGGCCACATACACACGCCCACGCTCGTCCTGCACTACGCTTTCACCGCCCGTCTCGGCGAACAACTTCAGGTCGGTCACCGATCCCGTCGCAGTCACAGTGCCTTTAAACGTCTCCTCGTCGTTTTCTGTGGTCACATAGAACGCCTTGCCCGGCACGGCCCGCTCTAAGCCAAACGTCCGCAGCAGATCGGCCATCTTCGTTCCCCACTCAGTATGCCCCTTTACAAACTCATCGCCGGCAGATACATACGCGCTTCCATCAGGCGCAACATACTGCCATGCGCGCTCACTCGAAAACTGACGCAGCCCATAAACACCCGCCGCGAGATATTCGACTGCCCCGCCGCGTTCCAGCGCAGGCTGCTGTTGAATCATTTTGATCTCGCCTGCTGTCCCATCCGGCCGCAGAGCATACACGTTGCCGGCTCCGCTCCTCGACACCACCAACAGATCGCCCACCTTATCAAATGCCAGGTTCTCCGGTTGCAGCGGATCGGTGCTCACCGTTACTGCTTCCCGATTTTCCGCATCCCACTTGTAAATCCGCTGCCAGTGCATGTCTACAAAGTAGAGCGTGCCCACCGCATCCACCGTACCGCCTGAGATCGAGAAGAAGCCGCTGGCTAGCTTCTTTACCTGAGCATCCGAAGGCAGCGTCGCAGTAGTCGTCCGCCCGGCTATCATCGCCCTGCCTGGCACATCCAGGGCGGCAAACTCCCGCGCGCGTACCTCGGCGTGATGCGTCGCATCGAAGACTGAGTTATCGAACGAGACCTTGCTATTGCTGTCAACATGCATATTCCGTATGCGAATCCCCGTCGACTCCGATACTTTCACCGCATATGGGAACGGTGCATAGCTGCTGATTACCCGGTACCCGTGAAAGTTCGCCACAGTAATGTTCCGGGAGCGGTCGATCTCGACGGGCAGAGCATTTCCGCTCTCGCCACGTTCTTCTTCTGTCTGCAGCGCATCCAGTTCCCAGTTCTCCACGCCATCAAGCCGGATTTCGTTGCGCACATGATGCTCGCACGAGAGCTCATACACAAAACCGGGTGTCGACGTGTTCGAAATCAGCAGCCCGGCATTGGCAAATGTGCTCGGCGTCCAGATGTCTGCAAACGTCCCGCCGCCGCCATCCGTAACCCATAGGCTTGGATACTGCGCATCCCACAGGTATCGCGGATTCGGATCGCCCGTGTGAGTGTTGTTATATGGATTCAGCCGCGTCCCGTCCGGCGCATTCGTCCCATGACCGCCCAGGAAGCGCACATCGTCCATCAGCGAGTCCGCCCCGGCCTTCCACAGCGCGCCCACCGCGCGGTCGTTGATGCCTCCGGTAAACAGACCGATGCCGGTCACAATGTTATGCCCGCCCTTCGGCGCCTCCAGCAGAGCGCGCGGCCCGCCAACACCCTGAAATCCCGGACTCTCATCTTTCAAATCGAACTGCGTCATGCTGGGATGAAGCCCAATAAGGTCCGTATCTGGCCGCAGCCGAATCGTGTCTGTCACCACGTACCGGCCCATTGGAAGATAAATCGTCGCATGCTCGTCGATCGCCTTCTGGATCGCAGCCGTATCGTCGGTCTCCCCGTCGCCCTTCACTCCGAGCAATTTGAGATTCACCCATGTCGTCATCGGCGGCAGCGACGCAATCGTATCCTTCCCCGGTGCCGGCAGGTCGGTCACAGCGTGAGCGTCGAAGATTGTCTCAATGCTCCCCCAGTCCGCCGCATCCTTGAGCATCAGCCCATGCGAAAACCGCTTCACCACATAGCTCTCGCCCGGGCCGTCAATCGTCTTCCCGCTCTCGCGCATCTGCGCAAACGCTTTTACGTGGCTGCACGCAATGTCTTCCAGATTGATCTCCGTGCGCGCGTTGTTATCATTGCCAAATACAATGGCCGGCCCGCTGATATTCTCAAACCGCGAGCGCACTATCCACAACTCTTCCGAGAACCCTGGATCGATCGATACAGCCTGCGGAACATTGCTGAACGTGTCATGAATCAGCGTCAGTCCTGCCTCATGCTCCTGGATCGCTGCCTTGCTCTGTCCCTCGAAGCTCGAATCGATCAGCGTGAACTGCCATCCTGGCGAAGGCCTCTGCGTCACAATCCCATACTGCCCGCCGTGAAAGTGGAGGTCCTCTCCCTCGTTACCAATGTCCCTCAGGGCCGCCAGCCCCGATCCGATCCAGAAATCCATATGTGTCAGATAACAATGCTGCGCCACATGAAACCGTACCGCGACCGCGGCGGGATTCCCTTTGCCGATCTCGAAATCCGCGTTGCTCATCGCCGAATAGAAGGTCCCTGGATTGGCGTCCGGTATAGATGGGTCCGGAGGAACAGTCCCCACAATCGGCTCTGCTGGCCTGCCCGTGGCAAAATCGATCCTTGATTCCTTGCGCCGCTTGCCTCCGGCAAACAGAAACATGTACCCCAGTCCCTGCTGATAGCCTGGCGTATCATCCGCCAGCACAAACACCGGTCGAGTCTTCCCGTATCCGATCACCCGCACGGCGGGCCACACATAAATCGTTCGCGTCACGCGGTACCGTCCCGAGGGCACAAACACAATTCCTTCGCCATGCTCCGCCGCGCGGTCGATCGCCGCCTGAATGGCCGTGGTGTCGTCGGTCACTCCGTCGGCGTGTACAGGAAAACTGTCTGGCGTCAGATAAACTGCCTTCGGATCCTCGAGCCGCACCGGATAATACGACATCGCCTGCGCACGCATCGCGGCACAAATCAGCACAGCAACAAACAAGAAAGACCAAATCCGGACCTTATTCATCGAATTTTTCAGCCCTCCGCGCGGCCGTACATTGGAACATAGCAAGTTTCGCCAATCAAGTGCCCCTCTCTTAGAATCGGCATGAGATGTCCACCACCACAGACCAGTTGATGGATTCCTCGCCGCGATGGTGCAAGGTCGCGGCGTGCCGATCCGAGCTGGAAGCCACGCGGAAGTTACGTGTCGCCAAAGGGAAATATGTACCGCCCAGTCGGCTCATAGAATACAGTTGCTCCGCGTATGCTGTGATAATTCCATCTGGCCGCGCTCACAAACGAACACGCCTCGTTGTTCTTTCAGAACATCACCACATTTCAGGCAGTACATTGCGAACGATTGTAGCGTCAGTTGACGCTATCAAGGCGATTTCGCTCATCGAGGGGTTTTGAGCGGAATGGGGATGTATCAACAATTTCGTGTTCACTGTGCAGGGTACGCCGATGAAATCCGATGACGTGCTCGGGCCCCAATCGAGTTCACAATTTGAGTTTCTCCCAAAACGACACTGGCGGATTTATCACCAACCGTCTAACCCCTCACCCTTCGATTGGCGGCTGAGCAGAGACCAGCGAACCCTGATGCGGTAGGATTGCAAGACAGTAAAGGCTAAGGTGATGCAAATGGGCCAGCAAATCCGCATGACTGTCTTTACCCTGATAGCCTGCGCAGCTTTTGCCCAGAATGGTCCCTCGTCTTTGGGCGAAACTGCGCTCAAAACCCAGTTCGTCGAGGTTCAGCCAGATGTAAAGCTCGAAGAGCTCGACTGGGGAGGGACCGGGCGCAACCTCGTACTTCTCGCAGGTCTCGGAAACACAGCTCACGTTTTTGACAGCTTAGGGCCGAAGCTCGCGGCGCATTATCACGCCATTGGGATTACGCGGCGCGGGTTTGGCCAGTCCTCCGCGCCTCAAACTGGTTACGACCCAAGGCGGCTCGGAGATGATGTCGTCGCGGTTCTTGACGCCTTGCACATCACTGATCCTGTCCTCGTCGGGCATTCGATTGCAGGAGAAGAACTGAGCGCCATCTCCACCTACCATCCAGGGCGCGCTGCAGCGCTCGTTTATCTCGATGCCGGAGGCACCTTCGCTCTCTACAACCCCAAGCATGGCGACTACACACCGGCTTTGGCGCAGCTCAAAGACGATCTTTCGGCACTACAAAAGAACCTCTACGATGACGGCCTCATATCGAAGACATTGACGGATATGGCGCTGTTTCAGGCGAACCTGGCCGAACTTCGCGGCGAAGTGGAAGGCGCAACGCCCCCCTCTCCGAAAGCCAGTGACCTTGCCAGCATTTCTGCCTTCCAGAGTTACATGAAAGGCTACTTCGGTGGCATCATCCCCGAATCGGAGGTGCGCCAGGATTTTCGCATCGGTGAGGACGGGAGGGTCGGCGAGTGGCTTGGGCACGGGTATCCAAACCAATTTGTGATGCTCTCAGAGGAACGTTTCCACTCCATCGATACCCCCCTTCTAGCGATTCTTTCTTATCCGGGAGCTCCCAATCCAGGTCAGACCAGCGACCCGGCAAAACTCGCAGCCTCTCGAGCCGCAGAAACGCGTCGCGAAGAATCGCAAAGTTCTATCTTTCGGCAGCAGCCCCATGCCAAGGTGGTCGTGATTCCCCACGCCACCCACTACATATTTCTATCCCGCGAGGAGGAAGTGATCTCACAAATCACCGACTTCGTGAATAGCCTTCCTGCCAAGCGTTAACCACAGCCAAGTTGGTTCCGATCAAATGTCGCGTGGGTCTCTCGGGGCGTTCTGAGGCCGAAACAGTGTCCAATAAACGTTGCCCCGTGTTCGTCCGAATGCGCACGACTGGAGACCTGCGACTCGATGGCGCTCCGCTTTCCACATGAAGGCTATTTTCC